>CADEEC010000046.1 GCA_902826255.1 uncultured Hyphomicrobiales bacterium
CGCCTCGGTCTCGCTGCCTAGTGTGTTTGGTTTTGCGTGGATGGCATGGTGTTCGAGTCGAGATGGCGGCGTACCGCCTGTGTGGCGGTCAGCGGCTTGGCATTGCTGTTCAGCGCCTGCGCGCGCAGCAGCTCCGGCAGAACAGACCTCCGGCCAAAAAGCAGCGCCCCCGCAAGCCCGAGAGTGGTTTCCCTGGGCGAGCCCGTCCCGAAGGGCGGCGGCACCTACAAAGTCGGCAACCCCTACGTTATCGATGGGATCGTCTATACGCCCGCAGAGGAGCCGGGCTACGACCGCAGGGGCACCGCGTCGTTCTACGCCGAAGACTTCCACGGCCGAAAGACTGCCAACGGCGAGGTATTTGATATGTGGGCCCTGGCAGCGGCACATCCGACCCTGCCGATGCCCTCTTTTGCCTATGTGACCAATCTTGGCAACGGCCGCACGATCCTGGTCCGCATCAATGACCGGGGACCGTTCGCGCGCGAGCGCGTGATCGATCTTTCCAGGGCCGCCGCGCGTTTGCTCGGGTTCGAGATGCAGGGTACCGCCCAGGTTCGCGTCCGCTACGCAGGACGCGCCCCGCCCGACGGCGACGACATGCATGAGCGGCGCTTCTTGGCAGCACAGCCTTGGTATCGTATGGCGGCGTGGCCTTACGCCCGCACCTCTGCCCGTTGACTTGATCAAGCCGCGCTTGAATAGTCCCGTGCAAGCGAGGAAACGCCCTCTGGAGCTGAAAGAATGCACGCTGTGACCGGCGGACCGCTTCGCTTTTTTGCCCGTTCAGCGGCGGCGCTTCTGCTGCTGCCCGGTCTTCTTGCCGCGGCCGTCGTCCCGTCCACCGCGCAAACTACCGGCGAGCTGGTTATCAAGTCGAAACAGGCGATCGTGATGGACGCGGACAGCGGTGCGGTGCTGTTCCAGCGCAATGCCGATGACCTGGTATCGCCGGCAAGCATGAGCAAGCTGATGTTGCTCGTCATGCTGTTCAGGGCTTTGCGTGCCGGGCTGGTACAACTCGGCACGGAGGTGCCGATGAGCGAGCACGCCTGGCGCACCGGCGGGGCGCCGTCGAAGTCGTCGTCGATGTTCGTGCCGCTGGGAAAGACTGCAACAGTCGATGAGCTGATGAAGGGCATCATCGTTCAGTCGGGCAACGACGCCGCCATCTCGGTGGCTGAGAAACTGGCGGGAAGCGAGAATGCCTTCGCCGATCAAATGACGGCAGAGGCGCGCCGCCTGGGCCTGTCGAGGTCGGTCTTCCGGAACGCGACGGGCCTGTACGACTCCGAGCATCTCATGACCGTTCGCGAGATCGCTCTGCTCGCACGTCACATCATTGCGGAATATCCCGAATACTACCCGCTCTTCGCCATGCGCGATTTCAACTATCGGCATCACAAGTTCACCAACAGAAATCCGCTGCTCGGATGGATCGCTGGCGTAGACGGTCTCAAGACCGGGTTCATCAGTCAGTCGGGCTACGGGATTGTAGCATCCGCCAAGCAGGACACCCGCAGATTGATCATTGCCATCAACGGTGCGGCCACGGCGGAGGAGCGCAAGGACGACTCGCGACGCCTGTTCGAGTGGGGATTCCGAAACTTCTCCGAGGCACGACTGTTCGCTGCGGGCGAGATTGTCGGTCACGCGCGCGTGTGGGGCGGGGAGCGCATGTACATGCCGCTCACCGGCAAAGGCGACGTCTCGATCGTGTTGCCGCGCGTGCCGGCGAATCCGAAGCTTGCTGGCCGCATTCACTACCAGGGGCCCTTGAAGCCACCCCTAAAAAAGGGCGATCAAGTTGCGGTGCTGCGCGTGACGTCGACCAACGAGGCAACGACCGAAGTCCCCCTCTATGCCGCGGAGGACGTCGATAAGGCCGGCTTTGTCCGGCGTGGCCTTGACTCCTTGCTGTACTTGGCTACCCGTTGGTTGCCGTAGCCGAAGCAAGGCAAGCTCCGGGCCGATTTGTTGTGGCTCGGCAAAGATTTGATGGCATCAGGTCGCTTTATCACCTTCGAGGGCGGAGAGGGCTCGGGCAAGTCCACACAGGCACGCCTGTTGGCCGATAGCCTCCTTGCGCGCGGCATCGATTGCATCGTGACGCGCGAGCCCGGCGGCTCGCCCTTTGCCGAGCAGGTCCGTGATCTTCTGCTGGATCCAGCGACGCATCCGCACTCGGCGCTTTCCGAGGCTCTACTGTTCTATGCCGCGCGCGCCGATCATCTGGAGAAGGTGATCAGGCCGGCGCTGGTAGGGGGCCGCTGGGTCATCTGCGATCGCTTCTCGGATTCGACACGCGTTTATCAGGTGGAGGTCGGCGGACTGCCGGTCGACGCGTTCAGGGCCCTTGAATTGATCGTGGTCAAGCTGACCTATCCCGATCTCACCATCGTCCTCGATGTTCCCGCCGAAGTCGGCCTGGCGCGCGCGACGACCCGCCGGCTCGCCCAAGCCATCGCCGGCGAGGACGCGGACGCCTATGAGAAGCGTGATGCCGACTTTCATGCCCGGTTGCGCGATGGCTTCCTCGAGGTCGCAAAAGCCGAACCGCATCGCTGCAGTGTGCTGGACGGGACCAAGCCACCCGATGTGATCGCGGCTGAAGTCTTGGCCCAGGTCGACCGGCGTTTGTTGCCGCCGGCAGGGTCGCGCTGATGGCACGCGCTGCGGCGCTTCTGCAGGAAGATACCCAGCCCGAGTCTGACCGGCTCGATGACTTTCCGCATCCGCGCGAGACCCATGAACTGTTTGGGCAGGCAACGGCCGAGCAGACCCTGCTCCGCGCCTTTAGTGAAGGCCGCATGCACCATGCCTGGCTCCTATGCGGGCAGGCCGGAATAGGGAAAGCCACCTTGGCGTACCGGCTTGCGAAGCATGCGCTCGCACGTCCCGACGAGCGCCGGCCCGGAACATTGGACGTGGTTTCCGTTGGTTCCTCTGTTCGACAAGTTATCGCACTCTCGCATCCGGGGTTACTCGTCTTGCGGCGCCCGTTCGACCCCAAGGCCAAGCGCTTCATGAGCGCCATCACGGTCGATGAAGTGCGCCGGCTGCGCAGCTTCCTGGGACTGACGGCGGGCGAGGGTGCCTGGCGCATCGTCATTGTCGACAGCGCAAATGACCTCAATCCCAACGCGGCGAACGCCCTTCTCAAATCGCTGGAAGAGCCGCCGTCGCAAACCATTTTTCTTCTCGTGTCCTCCGAACCGAGCGCCGTGCTGCCGACCATTCGCTCCCGATGCCGGCGCCTGAGTCTCTTGCCGCTCGGCGATGAGGACCTTCGCAATGCTGCTGAACGCGCGCTCCAATCCGCGGGCCAGACGTTCCCGAAGGTGGAGCAGTGGACGCACGTCCAGCAGCTCGCCGAAGGAAGCGTCCGCCGTGCCCTTCAATTTGCCAGCGAGGGCGGGCTCGCCTCCTATTCCGCTCTCGCCGCGGCAATTGCCAAGCTCCCGGCCGTCGATTGGCCGGCAACCCATGTGCTCGCAGATGCTTTGTCAGGCAGCGCAAGCGAGCAGCAGTTCGAAATGTTCTGCGATCTGCTGCTGGAAATGACGGGACGCTTGGCGCGTGAGCGCTGCGGCGATGATGCGCGACGCGCCGCTCAGCTGACCGCCTTCTGGAGCACATTGGTCAGGCAAAGGTCCGAAGTGGACTTGCTTAACCTCGACCGCAAGGCGTTTATCCTGAATATGTTCAACAGCCTCCAGCAGGCTGTTGACAAAGAGCACGGTTAACTTTTCCTGCCGCGTCGCCTGCCTGTAAACTTTGCCGGGATCGCGTTTCATCGCGCCTGATCATGGGGGCCGGTTGCATGTTGCGTAGAGTGAAGGTGATTGCCGTGGCTGGAGCCCTTGCCGCGATGGCCCTGCCGGCGCAGACGATGGAAGTGGGCGAGCTGGACGGCGACGGTTTGGTGAAGGCCGTTGCCGGCAAAACAGTCAACCTTGCGACGCCTCTCGGCGCGCTCCCTATCAACTATCGCAGTGATGGCACGATGTGGGGTCGTGCCGGCAACCTGTCCCTCTACACCGGCTCCGACCGTGACCGTGGACGGTGGTGGGTTGCTGCCGGCAAGCTGTGCCAGCGCTGGAACACGTGGCTTGGAGGAAAATCGTACTGCTTCAAACTGCGTCAAGAGGGCCCGACCGTGCATTGGACGCGCAGTGACGGGTTGAGCGGTACGGCGACGATCGCCCGCAAATAGATCATTTCGCCGGATTCCCGGCGGGTGTTGGCTCTGCTGAGGGTTTCGTGATAGGCAACCCTCTCAAGTCTAGAGCCGAACTATGACCCTGGCCGCTACCAAGATGTGCGACGTCTCGACCGGCCCGCCTGCGCTTGCCGCAGCGCGCGGCCGAATGCGCTGATCCGCGTGACCCCATTCGATCTTTGATCAGCATCTGAGACGGAGCTTGCCGCATGAGCGGGCAGCAGAAATTCTACATAACGACAGCTATCTCCTATCCGAACGGCACCCCGCACGTTGGCCACGCCTACGAGGCGATTGCCACCGACGCGATCGCGCGTTTCGAACGTCTGGATGGCAAGGACGTGTTCTTCCTCACCGGAACGGATGAGCACGGCCTGAAGATGAAGCAGACTGCCCAGAAGGAGGGGATCTCCCCGCGGGCCCTAGCCGATCGCAATGCGTCCCGGTTCCGGGAGATGGCGATCGCGCTCAATCTTTCCAATGACGATTTCATCCGCACCACCGAGCCGCGGCACTATCGATCGTCGGAAGAGATCTGGCGTCGTATGGCGAGCGCGCCAGGCGGCGACATCTATTTGAAGAAGTACGCAGGGTGGTATTCGGTCCGCGATGAAGCGTTCTATGCGGAAAAGGAAACCACCCTCACGCCCGACGGCGTTCGCATAGGTCCGCAGGGCACGCCGGTGGAATGGTTCGAGGAGGAAACCTACTTCTTCCGCCTGTCTGCCTACCAGGACAGGTTGCTCGCCCACTACGAGCAGAATCCCGATTTCGTTCTACCGCGTGAGCGGCGCAATGAGGTCGTGAGCTTTGTGAAGGGCGGCCTGGAGGACCTCTCCATCTCGCGCACCACGCTCGATTGGGGCATCCCTGTTCCGGAAGCAGCCGATCATGTGATGTACGTCTGGGTCGATGCGCTGACGAATTACATCACTGCGGTGGGGTTCCCGGATGAAAAAGACCCGCGCTGGCACTATTGGCCCGCAGACGTTCACGTGATCGGCAAGGACATCTTGCGCTTCCACGCCGTCTATTGGCCGGCGTTCCTGATGTCGGCGGGCATCAAGGTGCCGAAGCGCGTGTTCTCGCACGGGTTCGTTCTGAACCGCGGCGAGAAGATGTCGAAGTCCGTAGGCAATGTGGTCGATCCGTTCGATCTCACCCGAGCCTATGGTGTCGATCAGGTGCGCTACTTCTTCCTCCGCGAGGTCGTGTTCGGCCAGGACGGCAGCTACAGCCACGAAGCGATCGTCAATCGCATCAATGCCGATCTCGCCAATGATCTTGGCAACCTGGCGCAGCGCGCTCTGTCCATGATCGCGAAGAACTGTGATGGCAAGATCCCTCAGCCCGGCCAGTTCGCCGACACGGACCGCGTGCTGCTGGCTGCGACCGACGCGCTCTATGGGAGTTCCCGTGAGGCCATGGATCGCCAGGGAGTGAAGCAGTATCTCGATGCTGTGTGGGGCGTTGTGGCCGATGCCAACCGCTACTTTGCATCCGAGCAGCCCTGGTCCAAGAAGGCGACGGATCCGGAAAGAATGGCAACGATCCTCTATGTCGCTGCCGAAGTCGTGCGGCAGGTCGCTATTCTTGCCCAACCGGTGACGCCGTCGGCTGCGG
Organism: uncultured Hyphomicrobiales bacterium; assembly: GCA_902826255.1. GTDB lineage: Bacteria > Pseudomonadota > Alphaproteobacteria > Rhizobiales > Hyphomicrobiaceae > AWTP1-13. Next base: position 5,846 of record CADEEC010000046.1, read on the forward strand.
GCAAACTGCTCGACACCCTTGGCCAGCCGCCCGGCGCGCGTACGTTTGCGGCACTCGGTGCGGGAGGGCGCCTGCAACCCGGCACGGCAATACCAGAGCCGACTGGCGTATTCCCGCGCTACGTCAACCCGGAGGAGAATAAGGAGAAGCCGCCTAATCCCAGCAAAGGGAAGTCCAAGTCCTGATGCTCGTCGACCATCATTGTCACTTGGACTTTCCGGACTTCAAGGGCGAGGTCCGGTCACTGGTCGCGCGCGCCAACGCGGCCGGGGTGGACCTCATGGTCTCGATCTCGACGCGGGTTCGCCAGTTCGACGGGCTGCTCGAACTCGCCAATGCTCACGACGAGGTCTATTGCTCGGTCGGCACCCACCCGCACTATGCTCACGAAGAGCTCGACGTGCCGGCTGAAGAGCTGGTGCGCCTTGCCGCTCATCCCAAGGTGGTGGCCGTCGGTGAGGCTGGGCTCGACTACTTCTACCAGAAAAGCCCGCGCGAAGCGCAGGCGCAGGGTTTTCGCACCCACATAGCCGCGGCGCGAATGACAGGGTTGCCACTGGTCATTCATACGCGCGACGCAGACGATGACACGGGGGATATTCTCGAAGCCGAGATGGCAGCCGGAAAGTTCTCGGCTGTCCTGCACTGCTTCACCGGCGGCATGCGTTTGGCAGAGCGTGGGCTGCAACTGGGTTGCTACATTTCCTTCTCTGGCATCCTGACATTCAAGAAATCCGACGCCCTACGTGAGATCGCGCGCATGACGCCGCTGGATCGGGTGCTGGTGGAAACCGATGCCCCGTATCTCGCGCCCGGCAAGTACCGCGGCAAGCGCAATGAGCCGTCCTATGTGACCGAGACGGCGAAGGAGCTTGCGCGAGTGAAGGGCGTGTCATTGGAGACGATTGCCCGCGCCACCACCGACAATTTCTTCCGCCTCTACAGCAAGGTGCCGCGCTCTGTGGTTGAGACGTGATGCTGCGTATTACGCTCCTCGGCACGGCATCCTCAGCGGGCGTCCCGCGCATCGGTCCCGTGTGGGGCGCTTGCGATCCAGCCAACCCGAAGAACCGCCGCCGGCGCTGCGCGCTGCTCGTGGAACGAATATCCTCGAAGGGCCGAACCACGGTCCTCGTCGATACGCCGGCTGATCTTCGCGAGCAGCTGATCGATGCAGGTGTCGGCAGTCTCGACGGCGTGCTCTACACGCACGACCATGCTGACCACACACACGGCATAGACGATCTGCGCGGCGTGTTCTTCAATATGCGCAAGCGGGTGCGCGTGTGGGCCGATCCGGCAACACGCAAGGCACTGGAGACGCGGTTCGACTATTGCTTTGCCCAGGCGCCAGGCTCGCTGTATCCGGCAATCCTGGAGCCACACAGTATCGATGCGCAGCAACCGTTCCGGGTAGACGGTGCCGGCGGCCCGATCGATGTCCAACCCTTTTGGCAGCATCACGGCGATGGAAAGTCGCTTGGTTTCCGCTTCGGCAAAGTCGCCTACTCTCCGGATGTCAGCGATATTCCGAAAGAGTCGCTGGCCAGCTTAGAAGGGCTAGACCTTTGGATCGTCGATGCTCTGCGCGTCACCCCGCATCCAAGCCACTTCTCGGTCAAACAGGCGCGAGAATGGATTGATCGGCTCAAGGTGCGTCGTGCCGTGCTCACCCACATGACCGTCGAGCTTGACTATGAGACGCTCCGGCGCCAGTTGCCCGCGCACATCGAGCCCGGCTATGACGGGATGGTGCTTGAGATCGCGGACTGACGCGCGTCAGCGAATATCGCCGGTCTTCAGATCAAACACGCGTCCATTGTCTTTGCATTCGGCTTCGGCCAGTTTCACGAACATCGGCGTCACGTCCTCAGGCGGCTTCACCGATGATGCCTGTTCACCCGGAAAGGCCTTGGCGCGCATGCGCGTGCGGGTGGGCCCCGGATTGATCAGGTTGGCGCGCACCGGCGTATTCTCGACCTCGTGTGCATAGGTGACGACCAGCGCCTCCAACCCGGCCTTGGAGACGGCATACGGCCCCCAATAGGCCGGCCGCGAGACAGCGGCGCCCGAGGATACGAAGATTGCCCGCCCCGCGTCCGACCTGCGCAGCAGGGGATCAAGGGTGCGGATCAGGCGCCAGTTTGCCGTCAGATTGATTTGCAACACCTCATTCCAAGCGTCGGCCGTGACGTGGCCGAGCGGGGAAAGCGGTCCAAGAATGCCGGCATTGCCGACAAGGATGTCGAGCTTCTGCCAGCGTTGATAGATCGTCGGACCGAGAGCGTCGATCTTGTCGTGGTTTTTCAGGTCGAGGGTCAGAAGGGTGGCATTGCCGCCCACGCCGCGGATGTCGTCGTCGAGTTCCTCGAGCGCGCCGGTTGTCCGCCCGACAAGTATCAGGTGCGCGCCTTCGCGGGCAAAAGCCATAGCGACGGCACGCCCGATGCCACGCGTCGCACCCGTAACAAGCGCAAGTCGGCCGGCAAGGCGGGGAGTGTTTGTCATGGCAAACCGTTACCGCCAGAGGGGTTCCCGGGCAAGCCGCGTTCGCCGGGTCCGCAAGCGGGGGAGGCCGGAAGTCGCGCGCCGATACCCGCTAGCGGATTTCCGACAAGAAGGAGAGTTGGGATGTCAACGCCGCCCCGTTCTGGTCGCGCAGCGTGGTCGGATAGTCGCCGGTGAAGCAGTGATCGGTGAACTGCGGGTTGCGGTTGTCGCGCTCATTGAACCCGAGCGCCCGGTAGATGCCGTCGACCGAAAGGAATGCCAGGCTGGTGGCGCCCACGAACGCGCACATCTCGTCGATCGTCATGTTGGCCGCGAGCAGCTCCGATGACCGTGGCGTGTCGATGCCATAGAAATCGGGATGCGTGATCGGCGGGCTGGAGACGCGCAGATGAACTTCGCGTGCGCCGGCCTCGAAGATCATCTGCACGATCTTCTTGGAGGTCGTGCCGCGCACCACACTGTCGTCGATCAACACAACCCGATTGCCGCGAACCGCGCTGGCATTGGCGGAGTGCTTGAGCTTCACGCCGAGCTGGCGGATGCGCTGTTCCGGCTCGATGAATGTGCGGCCGACATAGTGATTGCGAATGATGCCGAGTTCGAACGGGATACCGCTCTCCTGCGCATAGCCGATGGCGGCCGGGACGCCGGAATCTGGAATGGGTATGATGACATCTGCCGGTGCTGGCGCTTCGCGCGCCAACTGCATGCCCATCTGCTTGCGCGTCTCGTAGACGTTGCGGCCGCCGACGATCGAGTCGGGGCGCGCAAAGTAGATGTACTCGAAAATGCAGGGGCGCGGCGGCCGTTTGGGAAAGGGCCGGTGACTTTCGACGCCGTCTGCGGTGATGGTTACGATCTCGCCGTTCTCGATCTCGCGCACGAATTCCGCGCCGACAATATCCAGCGCGCACGTCTCTGAGGCGAGCACCCACGCCGACCCGAGCTTGCCCAGCACGAGCGGCCTGATGCCGACCGGGTCCCGCGCACCGATCAGCATGTCGTTGGTCAGGCATGCGAGCGCGTAAGCGCCCTCGATCTGAAGCAGCGCCTCGACGAACCTCTCGATGATGCGGCGGCGTTTTGAGCGGGCGATGAGGTGAAGGATGACCTCGGTGTCCGAGGTGGACTGGCAAATGGCGCCCGAAGAAATCAGCTCGCGGCGGAGCGTCAGTGCGTTCGTGAGGTTACCGTTGTGGGCAACAGCAAACCCGCCGGTATCAAGGTCGGCAAACAATGGCTGGACGTTGCGCAGCACCGTGTCGCCTGTCGTCGAATAGCGAACGTGCCCGAGTGCGATGTGCCCCTTGAGCCGACCAATCACATCGGCTTTGTTGAAGTTGTCTCCGACAAGGCCCAGCCGTCGCTCGGAATGGAAATGTGCGCCGTCGAAGGTCGTGATGCCGGCAGCTTCCTGCCCGCGATGCTGGAGCGCATGCAACCCGAGCGCCGTTAGCGCGGCCGCATCCTCGTTTCCGAACACCCCGAACACGCCGCACTCTTCATGGAGGCCATCCTCAGCGTGCAAGGCCGGAGAATCGGAAGCAGAAGATCGCTCGATCATGCTTGCCTCGGAATGAGCGGCACGGGACGGGAATCGGCGCTGCCAGGTAAGCGGCGCCATGGATATAGGACACCTGCGCGCCCACTACCATGGGGTGCGGCCACTGTGCTGTGACGAAAACGCAGCCTTTGAAACGGCGTTAACCGGAGGACACAGAGGACGGAACAAAGCGCTGCAAAACGCCAAAAAGACTGCTTCCCGTCCGGCGGAGGATGTCGGAGGACTGCGCCGTTTCCACCCACACTGGCAATTCGCCGGCCTGGCAACCCTGCGCAAGGGCGCGGGGAGCACCTTCTTTGCAGACGAACGACACCGCAAACATGTAGGGGATGACGACCAGGATGAACCCCCTGAGCACGCCGAAGCCGAAGCCCAGGATCCGGTCAATGGCACCCACCCTGCTGTCCAGCACGCTGTCGGAGATGTGGGCTGTGACCAGATGAACAATGATCAGAACCACCAGGAAGACCGCGGCGCCAAGCGCAACCTGGGCAATGATCACATGCGCCTGCTGCTCGGGGTTGGCGAACTGGCGTGCCAGATCGACTGCCAAGCCCCTCTGGTAGAAGGTGAAATAGAAGGCGGCCGCGGCTGCGGCGATCCAGGAGAGAATGGACAGCACTTCGCGCGTGAACCCGCGATACATGGCCACCAGGCCTGAGACGCCGACGACGCCCAGAAGTATGAAATCAAGATAGGTCATCGTCTGCAGTCCTCCATCCGTGCAGTCCTGTACTCAACCACACGATGAGTTCTCATCCCGGCACGATGTCACACCCCCGTGACGCCGATGCAACCTAAGGCCCTTTGCGGTCCCGTTGAAGGCCCAAGCTGCCGACCAGATCGCCAACGTGCGCCACGCGCAACAGCTCAAGCTTCAACGAGCGCTCCTTGATGTCGCCGGAGCCCGGCACGATCGCTTGCTTGAAGCCAAGTTTGCTTGCTTCCCGCAGTCTCGGCACGACGTGGCTTGCCGCACGAATGGCTCCGGAAAGGCTGATTTCCCCAAAATACACCGCGTGGCCATGCAGGGCGGTATTCGACACCGATGACAGCAACGCTGCCGCGGCGGCCAGGTCCATGGCAGGGTCGACGATTTTCAGCCCGCCCGCCACGTTCAGGTAGACGTCCTGCTGGCCAAACCCGATCCCACAGCGCGCATCGAGCACCGCGAGGATCATGGACAGCCGGTTGCCATCCCAGCCTACAACGGACCGGCGGGGTGTCCCGAAGGCGGAGGGCACAACGAGCGCCTGGATCTCCACCAGTATCGGCCGTGTGCCCTCCATGCCCGCAAACACGGCCGAGCCTGGCGTCGCCGAAGCCCGATCACCCAGGAACACCTCTGACGGATTGGCGATCTCGCGCAGGCCCTCTGCGCCCATATCGAAGACGCCGATCTCGTCCGTGGCTCCGAATCGGTTCTTGGTGGCCCGCAGGACGCGGAAGGGGTGGCCACGGTCGCCTTCAAAATAGAGCACGGTATCGACCATGTGCTCTACAACTTTGGGTCCGGCGATCTGGCCGTCCTTGGTCACATGGCCGACCAGCATGAGGGCGATGTCCTGGCTTTTCGCCAGGCGCACCAGCGACTGGGTGGCGGCGCGGACCTGGCTCAGCGTGCCGGGCGCCGCGTCAAGATCGTCGGCCCAAAGGGTTTGCACCGAGTCCACGATAATCAGATCCGGCCGAACCCCCGTGCCGGCTGTTGCAAGAATGTTGGTGAGGGAGGTTTCGGCTGCTATCGACACGGCGCTTTTGGCGAGTCCCAAGCGTTGTGCGCGCAGGCGCACCTGGGCCGTGGATTCCTCACCGGTGAAATAAAGAACCCTCCGTCCTGCGCCAGAAAGTGCCGCCGCTACCTGGAGAAGGAGTGTCGATTTGCCTATCCCAGGCTCGCCGCCGATCAAAATTGCTGCGCCCGGAACGAGGCCACCGCCCATGACGCGGTCGAGCTCGGCAATGCCGGTGGACATGCGTGCTGTCGCGAGCTCCGCGCTTCCTTCGAGGTCCTCGAGCTCGACGGCGCGGCCCTGGGAACCGCGCGGTGCCAGGCCGATCACCGACGCCGGTGCGGCAACGGCCGTCTCCTCCGTCATCGTGTTCCATTCGCCGCAGCCGGCGCACTTGCCCGTCCAACGGGGCGCCTCGGCACCGCAGCTCTGGCATACGAAGATGCTCTTGGCGGTTTTGGCCATAGCCTCAACTGCCTCCTTCGTAGACGCGATGCACCCGCGGGCCGAGCCGGGATAGAAGCTCGTAGCCGATCGTGCCAGCCTGGTCGGTCAAGTCATCCACCGTCACCCGGTCGCCCATGACCTCCACCCAACCGCCCCGGCGGGCGAGGTCCTCGGGCACATCGGTGACGTCGACTGTGATGAAGTCCATCGAAACCCGGCCAACGACGGGAACCGGGTAGTCGCCAATATAGCCGACGGGTCCGGGTTGGCCTGTCGCCACGCTCAGGGCTCGCAGAAACCCGTCGGCATAGCCGCAGGCGATGGTCGCGATGCGTGACGGACGCTGGACCTTGAAAGTGCCGCCGTAGCCGATGGTTTCGCCGGCGGCGACCTTCTGCAGGTGCACGATCCGCGCGGCCATGCGCACGACCGTCCGCATGGGGTTGGGGCCGCCTTCGTGCGCGCGGCCGCCGTACAAGGCGATCCCCGGACGAACGAGATCGTAGTGATAGTTCGGCCCGAGGAAGGTGCCGCCCGAGTTGGAGAGGCTTGCTGGAGCCGGTGGTAAAAGCGCGCGCAGGGAATTGAACAGGTGGCGCTGGCGCTCGTTCATCGGATTGGCTGGATCATCCGCGCAGGCGAGATGGCTCATCACCAGGCAAAGGTCGAAGGCAGCGAAAATATCCGGGACGGCGACCAGTTGTTTGAGCTCGTCCTCGGGCATCGCAAGGCGGTGCATGCCGGTCTCGATGTGAAGAGCCGCCGCAAGTTTCTGGTTGCGTGCCCGGCAATAGGCCGCCCAGTCCCGCACTTCGGCAAGGCTGGAGAGGACCGGACGCAGATCAAAACCCGAGTAGTGTGCCTCTGCGCCCGGGAGCAAGCCATCGAGGATGTAGATCACAGCGCCAGGCTGAACCTCCCGCGCAATCCGGCCCTCATCGATAGACGCAACGAAGAAGGTCTTGCAGCCTTCGTTGGTCAGGGCGCGGGCAATCGGTGCGATGCCAAGACCGTATGCATCGGCTTTGACGACACCCGCGCACTCCGCCCGGCCGGAAACTTCGTTCAAGCGGGCCCAGTTGGAGCGCAGGGCAGACAAATCCACGGTGAGGACCGCACGGGCCGATAGAGGAACGCCCTTTCGTGTTCGCTTTACCGTTCCGGAATTTGCAGGTCCGCGGCTCACTCCGTCCTCTGCGGGATGTACGCGTCGTGCGCCAGGTCGCTGAAGCGCGTGACGTTGGCGTCGAACTGCAGGTTCACCGTGCCGACGGGGCCATGGCGCTGCTTGCCGATGATGACTTCCGCCCTCCCGCTTACGGCTTGCATCTTGGCCATCCAGTCGTTGAACTCGGCCGTGCCTTCGGCAGGTTTCGTACGTTCAACATAGTACTCTTCGCGGAACACGAACATGACGACGTCGGCGTCCTGCTCGATGGAGCCGGATTCTCTCAGGTCGGCCAGCTGAGGCCGCTTGTCCTCACGGTTCTCGACGGCGCGAGAAAGCTGGGATAGCGCCAGGATGGGCGCGTTGAGCTCTTTGGCGAGCGCTTTCAGGCCGGTGGTGATTTCGGAGACCTCCTGAACGCGCCCCTCGGAAGCCCGGCGGCTCGAACCGGAAAGGAGCTGCAGGTAATCGACGACAATAAGGCCGAGGCCGTGCTGGCGCTTCAGGCGCCGCGCGCGGGCAGCAAGCTGGGCGATGGAGATGCCGCCGGTCTGATCGATGAAAAGCGGTAAGTTGGCCATTTCCCGGCTGGTGTCGACAAGCCGTTTGAACTCATCCTCGTTGATGAGCCCGCGACGGATCTTCTCGGACGGTATCCCGGCCTGCTCCGAGATGATGCGCGTGGCCAACTGCTCGGCCGACATTTCGAGGGAGAAAAATCCAACCACGGCCCCGTCGTGCGAGATGTCATCCGGCCCAAGTTCGGGGCGTTGCTGAAGCGAGCGGGCCCGGGCACGCGCGATGTTGAATGCGAGGTTGGTGGCGAGAGCCGTCTTGCCCATCGACGGACGGCCCGCGAGGATGAGGAGGTCGGATGCCTGCAAGCCGCCAAGCTTGCTGTCGAGCGCACGCAGCGCGGTGGCGATGCCCGACAGACCGCCGTCGCGCTGATAGGCGCTGTTCGCCATCTCAATGGCGGTCGCTAACGCGGAGGAGAACGTGGCAAAGCCCTGGCCGTACTTGCCGGTCTCGGCCAGCGCGAAGAGCTTCATCTCGGCTTCTTCGATCTGCTGCTTGGGAGGGAAATCGACGGGGCTGTCGTAGGCCACGTTGACCATCTCCTCGCCGACCACGATCAGCTGGCGGCGGGTTGCGAGGTCGTAGATGGTGCGGCCGTAGTCGCGCGCGTTGATGATGGTTGTGGCGTTGGCGGCAAGGCGGCCCAAGTATTGCGGCACCGTCAAGCCGTCCTGCGTGGCTTCCGTATTGGCAAAGAAGGTCTTGAGCGTGATCGGGGTCGCTTGCTTGCCGGCCCCAATCAGCGTGGCCGCCGTCTCATAAATCTGCTGATGCAGCGGGTCGTAGAAATGTCCTGGCTCGAGAAAGCTCGAGACGCGGTCATGCGCCTCGTTGTTGATCAGGATGGCACCGAGCAAGGCCTGCTCGGCTTCCAGGTTGTGTGGAACGGCCCGGAACGGAAGAGAATCGGGGGCTTCTTGCTTGCGCGGAGCAGATTCGGAGGAGCGGCGGCGGGTGATGGCGTTCATGCTGCGAGGCAGTAGCGAGATTCGGGGTCGCGCTCGCTGATCTCGATGAGACAGTCCTCACTGTCCACAGGACGTGAGGATTTCGCTTGGCGACTTACAGAATCGCTACTCGCCGGCCATCCGAGGCCGGGCAGGCACCCCTGCCTCGCCGGCCATCAGACGCCGTTCCTCGGCAAACATATAATCGCGCGTGATCGGAACCGCTTCGATTTGCTTCGCCAACTGCAGCTGGAACACGGTCAGGCCGCTATGGCGAAAGGCTGCCTCGCAGCCTTGGAGATAGAACTCCCACATGCGGCAGAACCGATCATCGTACTGCGAGGGGTCGAGCTGCCGTATGCGGTCGCGGTTGGCCTGGAAGCGCCGGTTCCATTCGTTCAGTGTCAACGCGTAGTGCAGACGCAGATTCTCGAAGTCGGTGAGATGATAGAACTGCTTCTCGACGACAGGCGCCAGCTGCGAGAGTGAGGGTAGGTAGGCGCCCGGGAAGATGTTCTCGCGCATCCAGACGTTGATGGGACTGGGTGCTGTTTCGCGGCCGATGGTGTGAATGACGGCGATACCGTCGTCTGTCAGAAGCTGTGACAGCCGTTTGAAGAACCGGCGATAGTGCGGCCGGCCGACGTGCTCGAACATGCCAACCGATACGATGCGGTCGAACGTGCCTGGCGTGTGGCGGTAGTCTTCGAGCCTGAATTCAACCAGCTTCGTCAACCCCTGCCTGGCGGCACGTTCTTGCGCAATTTTGAGCTGCTCCGTGCTCAGCGTGATGCCTGTTACACGGACGCCGTAGTTGCGCGCCAGAAACAGCGCCATGCCGCCAAAGCCGCAGCCGATGTCGAGGACCCGGCTGCCGGGGCGCAGGTGAAGCTTTGCCGCTATATGGCGCTTCTTGGCCTCTTGCGCTTCCTCAAGCGAGATCTCCGGCTTGTAGAAATAGGCGCAGGAGTACTGGAGGTCATCATCCAGGAAGGCGCGGTAGAAGTCCGCCGTGTGGTCGTAGTGATGATGGACGTTGCGGCGGGAACGACCCGGCAGATTGACGACCGCAGCAAAGCGCGCCGCCCCATCGAACCGGCGCCGCACGTCGCCGGCCGACGTCCTTGACGCCACTTGCTCGTTGATCAGGATCAGATTGAGGAAGTCAGCGAGTGTGCCCTCTTCTATCGTGAGCGCACCATCGACATAGGCTCGTCCGACGTGCAGCGTGGGATAGAAGGCCAAGCGCCTATAGAGGCGCTTGTCGTGAATCTTAATTGCAACGCGGGGTCGGGCACCGTCGATGCCGAAGCGATGCCGACGCCCGGTGTGGTCAATCACGCTCAACTGCCCGCGCCGTACGAAACGGCGGAGGAGCAAACGCAGCGGTAACACGGCAGTACTCCGTATTAGCTGCATTCATGTTAGCGCGAGAATTGACCCCGGTTCAACCCAGCAATGCGGAACGGGAGACCTGCACAGAAGGCTGTGCAAGTCGAGCCGACCTCACCTATGTGGCGGCCTCGCCCGCGTCGCTGTCCGCGCGCTGTTCCTGCAGGGCCCCTTCCTCGAAAACGGCATCGGGATTGAAGGTTTCGAGGGTCGGGGCCTCGTCCTTGATGACTGTAACGTCTTCGCCACGGGCCTGTCGCTCAGCTTCCTCCTGGGTCCGGGCCACATTGAGCGAGATGTTAACCACGACCTCGGGATGGAGGGCGACCTTGAGCGGATGTAGTCCGAGCGCCTTGATCGGCTTGTCGAGAACGATCTGCCGGCGGTCGATCGTGAAGCCTCCGCTTGTTACGACCTCGGCGATGTCGCGCGAGGTGACGGAGCCATAGAGCTGGCCTGTGTCGCCGGCTTGGCGGATGGTGACGAACTTGCCGCCGTCGAGCTTTGCGGCAACCGCCTCGGCTTCCTTCTTCAACTCGAGGTCACGCGCTTCGAGCTGGGTGCGATCTTTCTCGAAACGCGCGATGTTCTCTTTGGTGGCGCGCAGCGCCTTCTTCTGCGGGAGCAGAAAATTCCGCGCATAGCCGTTCTTGACGTTGACGACGTCGCCCATCTGCCCGAGGCGGCCGATACGTTCCAGTAGGATGACTTGCATTGCTGTACTCCGATGCCGACGTGTGTGTTGATCAGGATGACGAAGAAGACCAGCCCAACCGCTGCTTGATCCGCAGGGTCGAGTCAAAGAGCCCCGCCAAGACAATTGCGGGCATGAAGAAAGGCCACAGGAAGAGCAGCCCAAGGTAGACGACCCACACGAGCCAAGGCGCTCCCCTGCGCGAAACGAAGTGCGCGAACGCGAGTCCGGCGAGCAGGTACGCGCACAAAAGCGCCCCGAACAGGCCGGTGCCAAGAACAGCGAATACGCCGCTCGTGTTGGCGGCTACGATGGCGAGCCCGAGGATCAGAGCGAGGATGGGCGGATAGGACAGTGCCGGTACCTCCGGCCAGTTGCGCACGAGCCTGCCCGAGGCCAGCACGATCCGCCCCGCGAGATAGATGTTGAGCGCGCATGCCATCAGCCACTGGCCGGCGACGCCCGCCGGGAGCAGGTAGAGAGCCCAATCGGTCTGCTCGGAGAGAACTTGATCCGACAGGCTGGTGCCGGGTGGCAGCCAGCGCTTGGAGAATTGCTGCAGCACCTCGGCCATGGCCGGCCGCATAATTTCGTAGCTGCCGCCGATCAAGGGCAGCAACAGCACCGGCAAGGCACCCGCATATAAGGCCATGCCCGCAATCAGTCGGCCTGCCGGATACCACTCGCGCGCATTGGCATCGTTCGGGTCGGGACGGCTCAGAGACGCCAGATAAGCGGCAATGACGCTGGGAACGCCGAGCGTGAGAAGAAATCCCAGCGCGACGGAGCCGCTGATGAGTGCGCCGGCGACGGCGGCACCGGCTACGGCGCCCACGACACCCGTCACCCATCCCCAGCCAAAGCCGGCGACGAGAGATGGGAGCGGGGAAACGAACAGCAGAAAGGGACGCAGCAACGGGCCGCCGTGTGCCGCCGAGTAGAACAGCACAGCAGACGCAAGTCCGGAGACGATGCCTACGAAGAGATTTGGCACTTTTCCAGCTGTCCCGCCGCAGCGGTTAGAGACGCTGGCGCGTCCCAACCCTTTTGCCACCCGCGAGCCCGATGCTCGCGGCATCAGGTACTCTAGTCGATCACGTAGGGCAGAAGTCCGAGGAAGCGCGAACGCTTGATGGCCCGGGCAAGCTCACGCTGCTTCTTGGCGGAAACAGCTGTGATCCGGCTCGGAACGATTTTGCCGCGCTCCGACATGTAACGCCCCAGCAGGCGCGAGTCCTTGTAGTCGATCTTTGGCGCATTCTGGCCAGAGAACGGGCAGGTCTTGCGACGCCGATGGAATGGTCTGCGGACAGGGATAGTAGCAACGTCGGCCATGGATTAGGCGCTCCCCTCGCTGTCGGAGGACTCGGGTGCTTGGTCACGGACAGGCCGCGGACCACGGGGGGCATCGCCGCCGTCGCGATCGCGGCGGAACCCACCACCGCCGCCGCCGCCCCCACGGAAGCCACCGCCGCCACCGCCGCGGAAGCCACCGCCGCTGCGGAAGCCACCACGGTCACCGCCGCGGAACCCGCCGCGGTCACCGTCACGGCGGTCATCGCGGTCGCTCTTGCGCATCTGGATGGACGGCTCGGTCTCGTGCGCGTCGACGCGGATCGTCATGAAGCGGAGGACGTCGGGCGACAAGCCCATGCGCCGTTCCATCTCGGCCACGGCCGAGGGCGACGCATCAATGTTCAGCAGGGTGTAGTGGGCCTTGCGGTTCTTCTTGATCTTGAAGGCCAGGGATTTGACGCCCCAGTATTCGCTCTTCCCGATTTTACCACCGGCCTCGGTGATGACGTCGGAGTACTCTTTGGTGAGAGCGTCGACTTGAGCCTGGGAAATGTCCTGGCGTGCCAGGAACACATGCTCGTACAGCGGCATGCTGTCTGCCTTTCCTAACTTGAACTCCGGTGCAAAGCCCCTTTGGGCACGGAAAGACCCAAAAGACCCGAAAGAGCGGAAACACAGGGAGTGGCTTTTCGCCCGCCCACAACAGGCGTTCCCCTTCAGCCTCCAACCGGAGCTATCTGGCGCGGTTATACTCTTTGCCGGGCACGCCGCAAGTGCGAACTGGGCGCCAGCTGGCCTTGACAGAGGGTGCGGGGGTGTGGCTAAGCCGCGCTTAACGATCAAATTCGGCTGAGAACCAATGAAGGCATTTGTTTTTCCGGGTCAAGGCAGTCAGGCCGTCGGGATGGGCGCAGACCTTGCGCAGGCCTATGCGGAAGCGCGTGCTGTCTTCGAGGACGTCGATGCAGCCCTGGGTCAGCCCCTCTCCAAGCTGATGTTCAACGGTCCGATCGAGGAACTGACCCTTACCGAAAATGCGCAACCTGCCCTGATGGCCGTTTCCATGGCTGTCGTAAGGGTTCTGGAGGCCAAGGGCGTAAAGCTGGCAGACACCGCCAAGTTCGTCGCTGGGCATTCCCTGGGCGAATACTCGGCGCTTGCTGCCGCTGGCGCGCTGAGCGTATCGGATGCCGCCCGCCTCCTGAAAATCCGGGGCAAGGCGATGCAGGCCGCTGTGCCCGTCGGGCAGGGCGCGATGGCCGCGTTGCTGGGTGTCGGCAAGGAGGTTGCTGAGAAGCTAGCGGCGGAGGCCGCGCAAGGAGAGGTCTGCCAGCTTGCCAACGACAACGAGCCGACGCAGGCGGTGATCTCGGGTGCGAAAACCGCCATCGACCGGGCGTCCGGCCTGGCCAAGGCCCACGGCGTGCGCCGCTTCATGCCGCTCAATGTAAGCGCACCGTTCCACTGCGCGCTTATGCAACCTGCCGCGGATGCGATGGCCGAGGCCTTGGCCAGGATTGAGATCAAGGTTCCGTCTGTTCCGCTGATCGCAAACGTGCTGGCGGCGCCGATTTCCGATCCTGCAGACATCAAGCGTCGGCTGGTCGAGCAGGTAACCGGCACGGTTCGCTGGCGGGAGTGCGTGATCGCCATCAATGAACGCGGTGTCACGGATTTCTTCGAGCTCGGTTCCGGAAAAGTGCTGGCTGGGCTTGTGAAGCGCATCGTGCCTGCAGCGAATGCCACATCGATCGGGACGCCGCAGGATTTGGAAGCGGCCCTGGCCGTTCTGACTCAGTAGGAGACAAGATGTTCGACCTGAGCGGCAAGACCGCGCTCGTGACCGGCGTATCCGGCGGTATCGGGGGTGCGATTGCACGCGCGCTCCATAAGCAGGGCGCGGACATCGCCATCAGCGCCCGCCAAAAAGACAAGCTGGAGGCGATCGCCGCCGAGCTCGGCAGCAGGGTTCACGTGGTTCCTTGCGACCTTGCGGACAAGGTTGCCGTTGGCCGCCTGGTGGACGAGGCGGCCGCCAAGCTCGGGCGCGTGGACATTCTCGTGAACAACGCCGGCCTGACCCGGGACAATTTGTTCATGGTGATGAAGGACGAGCAGTGGGACGAGGTGATCGCCGTCAATCTCACGTCGACCTTCATGCTGATGCGGTCGGCTGCACGATCGATGATGAGGGCCAAGAGCGGGTACGGGCGCATCGTCAACATCTCGTCCGTGAGCGGCATCATCGGCAACCCCGGCCAGGGCAACTACGCGGCCTCCAAAGCGGGCATGATCGGCATGTCGAAGTCGCTGGCACGGGAGGTAGCTTCGCGGGGGATAACCGTGAACTGCATCGCTCCCGGTTTCATCTCGACGCCCATGACGGATGCGCTCAATGAAAAGCAGGTGGCGACGATCAAAGAGGCCATCCCGGCCCAGAAGTTCGGAACCCCGGCGGATGTGGCCTCAGCCTGCGTGTATCTGGCCTCCAACGAGGCCAGCTACGTTACCGGGCAAACCCTCCACATAAACGGTGGGATGGTGATGCCGTAGGGCCCCGGAACCCCTGATTTTTGGCGTTTTGGGGCGCTGGTCAACCCGAATGAAGTATGTTAACGAGCCCCTTGATTTGTGCTCAACCGAGAACAAGCCGAGCGCCGGGAATGCGGCGATTGCGGTGGCTGGTAAGGTAGCTCGCGGTTGTGGAAAAGAACGAAAAGCACACTTGGATCAGACTAAGCCGAGGATAACCGAATGAGCGACGTCGCAGAGCGCGTAAAGAAGATCGTGGTTGAGCACCTGGGTGTGGAAGCCGAGAAGGTGACCGATAACGCCAGCTTCATTGACGACCTGGGAGCAGACAGTCTCGACACCGTCGAGCTGGTGATGGCATTCGAAGAAGAGTTCGGATGTGAGATCCCGGATGACGCTGCCGAACAGATCCAAACGGTGGGCGATGCCGTTCGTTTCCTGGAGCAGCACGCCAGTGCTGCCGGCTCCACGCCTCCCGCATCTTAATGCGGCCAACTCTTATCGGCACCAGCTCCCGGCTGTGCTTCGGGCTGTGCCGGGGAGTTGCTTCCTCTATTTGGTGATCAGGGGTCGGCGCATTTTGGGCCGAAACGCATGATGCTGCGCCGCGTCGTCATTACAGGCCTGGGGCTCGTCACTCCGCTGGCATGCGGTGTCGAGGCAACATGGTCGAGGCTCCTGGAAGGGCGGAGCGGCGCGCGGCGGATCGAGGAATTCGAGGTCTCCGATATAGCAGCACAGATCGCCTGCTTCGTGCCGCGCGGATCATTGTCCGAAGGCAAATTCAATGCCGACGATTGGATGGAGCCGAAGGAGCAGCGCAAGGTCGACGATTTCATCATCTTTGCGATGGGTGCGGCCGAGCAGGCGTTGAAGGATGCCAACTGGACGGCCGATACCGCTGACAAACAATACCGCACGGGCGTTCTGATCGGCTCCGGCATCGGCGGCCTGGATGGTATCGCTGAAACGTCGCTGCTCTTGCGCGACAAGGGCCCTCGCCGCGTCAGTCCGTTCTTCATCCCGGGCAGGCTCATCAACCTCGCATCGGGTTACGTGTCTATCCGTCACGGATTGAAAGGGCCCAACCATTCTGTCGTCACGGCGTGTTCGACCGGCGCGCACGCGATCGGCGACGCCTCGCGGCTCATCGCGCTAGGTGACGCCGACGTCATGGTGGCGGGCGGAACGGAGAGTCCGATCTGCAGGCTGGCCATGGCCGGATTCGCAGCCTGTCGCGCCCTGTCGACTGGCTTCAACGACAACCCGACCAAGGCATCGCGCCCCTACGACAAGGACCGCGATGGATTTGTCATGGGAGAGGGCGCCGGTGTCGTGGTGCTAGAAGATCTCGAGCACGCGCGTGCACGCGGTGCCAAGATCTACGCTGAGGTGATCGGCTATGGCATGTCCGGCGACGCGTACCACATCACGGCGCCGGCCGAAGATGGAGACGGTGCGTTTCGCTGCATGCGGGCGGCGCTTGCCCGCGCCAACGTCGGCGTGAGCGATATCGACTACGTCAACGCGCATGGCACCTCGACCCCGATGGGTGACGAGATCGAGCTCGGCGCCGTGGAGCGCCTGTTTGGCAATACCGCGGGCGACCTCTCCATGTCGTCGACCAAATCCGCCACCGGGCATCTGCTCGGCGCAGCGGGGGCGGTCGAGGCGATTTTCTCCGTGCTGGCCATGCGTGACAATATCGCCCCGCCGACGCTGAACCTGGACAACCCGTCGGTCGCAACCGCAATTGATCTCGTGCCGCATACCGCCAAGAAGCGCCAGATCGACGCTGTGCTGTCGAATTCCTTCGGATTCGGCGGTACGAACGCTTCGCTCGTCATGCGCCGGCTGGCGGCCTGATTGTTCCCCGTTGCGCTTGGGGCGCATCGCGTCTTCGCCTTGCGAATTATTCGTGCTTTCGCCACATTTGGTCGCAAGCTACGCGGCACTGTTGACCGGGTGGCGCGCGCGGGCTCTCGTCTAGTGTCGAGGCACGCGCAGGGAGCTGAGGATGAGCAACCGCCGGCCGGCGGATACGTATTCAACTGGCCGCTCAGCGGGCGCCTTTGCACGCAGCCCTGCAGAAAGGCTTGAACCGACCCGTCCCGTGCTTCGTCACCGCCCCATCAACCGCCGTGAACCAGGCCGGAGCCGACCTTTCATTCGGTTCATCAGCGGCGTGTTCACCCTTCTCCTGCTGCTGATGCTGCTCGGGGGCGGCGCCGCGCTGGCTTTGCACAGTTGGATCAATGTGCCGGGACCGTTGGCGAGTGCCAAGATCATCGTCATTCCGCGCGGAGAAGGCTCGCACGAGATTGCGGCCCGGCTTGAGCGCGACGGCGTGATCTCCGATCGGCGCCTGTTCATGGCGGGCTATCTCATGAGCCGGTTCAGTGGCGGGGCCGAGAGCACGAGCCTCAAGGCTGGCGACTACCAGGTTCCTCAGGCCGCCAGTGTCAAGCAAGTGCTCGACATCATCATGGAAGGAAAAACGATCACCTTCCGCGTGACCGTTCCGGAGGGGCTGACGAGCTACCAGATCGTCGAACGGCTGAAGGCCGACACCAATCTTACAGGTGACATCGCCGAGGTGCCGGAAGAAGGCTCGCTCCTGCCGGAGACCTTCATCATTCAAAGAGGGGCCACACGCGAGTCGATCATCGAGAACATGCGCGCCGAGATGCGCAAGGTGCAGGAGCGCGTCTGGCAGAACCGGAAGAAGGATCTGCCTTTCAAACCGTCGAGCGGAGCACAGCGGCTTCGGTCT
>CADEEC010000047.1 GCA_902826255.1 uncultured Hyphomicrobiales bacterium
GCCGGCCGGCAGACGTATCGGACTGCAGCCGAGTGCGGTGGCCATCGCCCACAGCGCGGCATGCAGGTCACCTTCCGCCTCGATCGCAACGGTGCAGCCGGGAAGCGTCGCCATAGCGGCATCGGCGTTCGTGAACGTCTGCAGCGGATGAAAGCCGCCGGTCGCAGCGCCGGCCGCAGCCGCCGCTGCGAGCGCCTCAACCTCTGTCGCGCCGCTGCAGTGGACGACGCTGTGGTTCGGCCGCCAGACAGCGGCCCGAGCGACGGGTGCGATGGCATCGTCCGGCACCGCCACGATGACGAGATCGCTGTCGTCCACCAGCGCCTGCACCGTGGCGTAGGCCTTGGCCTGCGCGATCCCGCTCGCGAGCGTCTCTGCGGATGCACGCGAGCGGCTCGCAGCGCCCACAACCGAAAAGCCGGCGCGCGACAGGCTCCAGGCGAGCGGGGTTGCAAGCTGTCCGGCGCCGATGAAGCCGATGCGCAGGCGCCTGTATTCTTCGCCGATCATGCAGGCGCCTGCTCCGCCTTACTCGCGCACGTCCGTGCGGTAGGTCTTGGAGACCACCTTCCAGCCGCCGTTCAACTTGAGCAGGGTGAGGTAGTCCGTGAAGTAGCGCGGATGGATCGAGCATTCCACTTTCACGAACGCGGTCTCGGGTCCCGACAGATCGATCGAGACGATCCGGTCCGTACGCGGCAGCCCGCGCGATTTGGGAGACTCGCGGCCTTTCACGAACTCGAACCATTTCTCGCGCGGCAGGTCGGCGACGCCGCCGTCGCTCACGGAATAGAGGTGGCTGACCTCATGGAAGGCCTTGCCGAGTTTGGCGGTGTCGCCCTCGTGAAGTCCGTCGAGATAGGTCCACACGACTTTCTCGACCGCATCGATTTCGCCGGCCATGTTTTTCTCCTGACTTGTGTACGCAGGCACTATAACACCACCGCCGCGCCGCGCCGAATTTCCGGCCGAGCGAGCCGAAAGATCGAACCGACCCATGACGGATGCCGAGGCTGCGCGCAAAATCCATACCCGCGGCCTCGTCATGCTGTTGGTGGTGGTGCTGGCCTGGGGCACGTGCTGGCCGGTCAACAAGGCGCTGCTGGACCACATGCCGCCGATGTGGTCGCTGGCGTTGCGCAGTCTGGTTTCGGCTGCCGCGCTGTTTGCGATCTCCATAGGCGCCACTGGATTGAAATTGCCCACGCGACAGGACGCGCCGGTGCTCGTCAGCATGGTGCTCCTGCATATGGTGGGTTTTGCCGTGCTGGCCACGCTCGCCTTGCAGTTCGTGCAGGCGGGGCGCTCGACCGTGCTGGCCTACACCAGCGTGCTGTGGGCACCGTTGTTCGCCGCGCTGTTTCTTGGCGAGCGCGTTTCGCCGCGGCGTGCCGTCGGCCTGGGTCTTGGCATCCTCGGCCTTGCCGTCATCTTCAACCCGCTGACGTTCGATTGGCGCGACGGCGGTGCCGTGTTCGGCAATGCCGCGTTGCTTGCCGGCGCGGTGCTGTGGGGCATCAGCATCGTGCACAACCGCGCGCATACGTGGCGGGCGACGGCCTTTCAGCTGGCGCCATGGCAGGCGTTGCTTGCGTCGACGATCCTGGTCGGCATCGCCGCGGCCGCAGAGGGCGTGCCGGCCATCGATTGGAGCCCGCGTGCGATCTGGCTGCTGCTGTTCGCCGGCGTTCCGGGCACGGCGCTGGCCTACTGGGCCGTGGCCGTCGCCTCTTCATCTTTGCCGGCGGCGACGACCTCGGTCGGCTTGCTGGGCACGCCCGCAGTCAGCGTCGTGATGTCGATGCTGATGCTGGGCGAGCGCCCAACCGTGCCGCTCATCGCCGCGCTTGTACTGATCCTCGCCGGCGTTATCGTGGGCATTTCCGATGCGACACGGCCCGGTGCGCGGCACTGATGGCGCCGAACGTCACGCCCTCTCTGCCGCGAACCGCCCGCCGCCCATCGCGCCGGAGGTGACGAGGTCTACGAAGCGAACATAAGATTCGTAGAAGGCATCATGGCCGGACGGCGTGCCCGCGGCCTCCGCCTCGCCGCGCAGCTTGCGGTACATGGCGAGGCGCTGGCGCAGGATTTCGCCCCACGCGGCGGTAAGGTCTTCTGCAGATGTGACAGTGAAGCCGGCCTCGCGCAGCATCGCTCGATAGCCATCCAGGCTGTGCAGCGAGGCCATCGCCATGCCGCGCCACATCAGATCGCGGTCGGGCTCCGACAGCGGCCGCGGCGCAATCCACGTGCTGAAGGCGATGCGCCCGCCCGGTTTTAGGATGCGATGCGCCTCGCGTAGGGCCTTGAGATTGTCCGGCACGTGCAGCAGCGCCTCCTGGCTGATGACGGCATCGGCCGAGGCGTCGGGCAGCGGCACCTGCATGACGTCGCCCTCGATCACGCGCACCTTGTCCTGCAGGCCGACGCGGCGTGTCAGCTCATTGGCGCCGGCAACGCGCGCGGGCGTGAGCTCGATGCCGATGACGTCGGCGCCATAACGGTGCGCGATGTAGCGCGCCGGTCCGCCGATGCCGGCGCAGAAGTCGACGACCGTGGTGCCGTTGCCGATGCCGGCAAGCCTGGCGAGCGCGTCGGTGGCGTCCGTGCCGCCGTAGTGATCCTGGTCGTGGGCGAGCAAGTCATCGGGTTGCAGGTCGTCGAGGTGTCCGCGCGCCTGCTTCAGTTTTGCGAGCACGATGTCGGCGGTGATCGGATGCCGGTTGTAGAAATCGATGGCAGACCGGATCACCACGCTCATATCTCATCCTCGCCGCTTGTTCGGTGCCGCCAGCGCGCCGAGCACAATGCCGGCGATCACCAGCAGCGCGCCGGCCAGCCGCGCCGGACCGATCGTCTCGCCCAAGTATAGGGCCGAAGTTGCCAGCGCCGCGACCGGGATCGCCGCCGTGGCCAGCCCGGCCAGCCAGGTCTCCACGTACGGCAGCCCGCGATACCAGAGCCACAGGCAGATGACGCTGGCGGCCAGCGAATACCAGATGCCGAGCGCCCACATCTCCAGCGGGACCGCGCCCGCATCGAAGGTGGGGAGCTGGACCGCGGCGAGCGGCACGGCAAGCGTAAACCCGACCACGTTGGCGCCGAGTGCAAGCCGCAGCGGCCGATAGGGTGGAGCGAGGCGTTTGCCCAGCAGCACGAAGCTTGCCTCGCACAGCACCGCGCCGCCGATCAGGAGATTGCCGGCAAGCGACGAGGTGCCGGCCTGTGCGCCGGTGGTCTGCACCAGCAGCAGACCCGCAATCGCCAGCGCCACCGCACCCATCTGCAGGCGCGAGAGACGATCGCCCATCAGCACAACTCCGAGCAGCGCCACCACCGCCGGCAAGGTGGCGGTGATAATGCCGGCATCGGCGGCGGACGTGCGCTTCAAGCCTTCGAACATGAGCACGGTGAAGCCAACCATGCCGAGCAGCGACATCAGGACGAGATCGCGCTGCTCTCGGCGGGACATCTCCTTGAGCCTGGGGCCATCCTCCGTGGGCGCAATCGCCATCAGCGCGAGGCACGACACCGCGAAGCGGAACAGCACGAACACATAGATCGGGAAGGCCGCCACGACCGCCTTGCCGAACGCGATGTTGGCGCCGGTGAGCGTCATGGCGGCGATCAGCGAAAGCGCGGCAGCGAGCCGGGTGGAGGACATGGCCGCACGTCATGCCTTCGCCACGACTCACTGGCAAGCACGCTCATCCGGCTTGGATGCAGGGCCCGCAGGGGCTCGCGGTCCTCCGGGCTGTGGGCGGCATGATAGGGGATGCGCCGTGCCCGATACCTTGCTCGAGGTCGCCATCTGCGCGGTGGCTGGCCTCGTCTACGCAATCATCTGGTTTGCAACGCGGAATTTGTCCCGCGGGGTGCGCGTTTTTGCGCGCGTGGCGCCACTGCTCGTGCTCATCCCGGCTGTTCTTTTCGTTTCGCTGGAGATGTCGCCGCACCGCGAGGAGGCGCGCAAGACCGAAGCTGCTCGCAAGGAAGCGCCGGCGGCGGAGGCACCGTCTCAGCCGGCGCCCCAGAGCCGGGCGCCAGAGGCCCTGCCTCCGCCGCCGCCTCCAGCACCTTCCGATACGGCGCGCCCAACGCAGGGCGAGCGGTCCACCGGGACGCGACAAGATCCTGCAGGCGGCGCGGGTCCGCCGCCCGGCGTTCCCGCTGCCAAGGAGGCGAGTTGGGATGTGGTACCCGTCTTCTATGGCACCGACCGGGTGGCAAAGCCGGAGGCGGCGCGCGTCACCTACGTGGCTGATCGCGCACGCCGGCTGGAGCTCGGTCGAGCGCTGGTGACGGTGCCGAAGGTGCACCAGGTGCCCAACATCGAGCGGCCGTTCGCGATCCGCGTGCCATACCTCAACATCGCCATCTACGAGCAGGCGGAAGACCCCAAGCTTCACTTCACGCTCAAGGAGCTGAAGTCGCTGTCGCGCGAGGAGTTCCTCGCCCTCGCGCGCGAGCGCATCGCCGGCGCCAAGGCCTTCAAGGAGCAGGCCGTCGTGTTCGTGCACGGCTACAACACGGGCTTCGACTACGCGCTCTACCGCACCGCGCAGATGGCCTACGACCTCAAGTACGACGGCGCGGCGTTCCTCTACAGCTGGCCGTCCGGCGGCGGTGTCGCCTCCTACGGCTACGATCGCGAGAGTGCGACGCAGAGCGAGCCCTACCTCAAGGATTTTCTATCCCTGGTTCTCAAGGAGACGGGCGCCAAGAGCGTCAGCGTGATCGCGCATAGCATGGGCAATCTGCCGTTGCTCAACGTGCTGCGCGAGCTGGGCCCGGCGCTGCCGCCGGACGTGAAGCTCAACCAGATCATCATGGCGGCGCCGGACGTCGATCGCGATGTATTCGTCAATCTCGCAGCCAACATCCGACAGTACGGGCGCGGCGTGACGCTGTATTGCTCCGCCAACGATCGCGCCATGAGCGCCTCGCGCCGCGTGGCCGGCGGCGTGCCGCGGGCCGGCGATGTTCCCGCCGAAGGACCTGTCGTCATCGCCGGCATCGATACTATCGACGTCACGCGCACAAGCACCGACGTGCTCGCCCTCAATCATTCCACCTACGCCGAAAAGAGCGCGCTTCTCAACGACATCGGCCTGCTGCTGCTGACCGGCGAGCGGCCGCCCGAGAAACGCATCCCGATCCTCGAGACGGTGCAGGCGCCGGCCGGGGCCTACTGGCGTTATCCCTAGTCATGATCCCCGCAGGCTTGTTGCGGTGGCGCGAACCGGATAGGCCTTCGCGCGAGATGAAGGTCGATTTCAATTGACGATCATAGCTCCTCTCGTCGACCGGTATGAGCGGCTGTCGGTGGTGACGCGCGGCTGCCTGCTGATGGTGATCGCGACTTTGCTGTTCGCCGCGATGCATGCGGCCATCCGTCATGCCACCCAGCATTTGCCCGGCGTCGAGGTCGCCTTCTTCCGCAACCTGTTCGGTCTGGTGGTGATCGTGCCGCTGCTGGTGCGGTTCGGGCCGCGCCTGTTCTATACCGAGAAATTCAAGCTGCACCTGCTGCGCTCGCTCATCAACGCGGTGTCGATGGTGGCCTTTTTCATCGGCCTGTCGATGACGCCGCTGGCGCGCGCCACGGCCATCGCGTTCACGGCACCGCTGTTCACCGCGCTGCTGAGCGCACTGTTCCTGGGCGAGGTGTTTCGCTGGCGCAGATGGACGGCCATCATCGTCGGCTTCATCGGCGCGCTCGTCATCCTGCGACCGGGCGCCGACGTGATCGATACGGGCTCGCTGCTGGTGCTGTTCTCCTCGCTGCTGTGGGCGATGGCGATGATCGACATCAAGGTGCTCGCGCGCTCGGAGTCGAGCGCCACCATCACCGCCTATGTCACGGTGCTGATGACGCCGCTGACGCTGGTGCCGGCACTGTTCTACTGGCAGACGCCGTCGCCGGAGCTGTGGGGCTGGCTCATTTTCATCGGCGTGATCGGCACGCTGGGACAGTTCATCGTCACCGAGGCGATCAAGCTTGCCGACATGACCGTGCTGATGCCCTTCGACTTTCTCAAGCTGGTCTGGGCCGCATTTCTCGGCATGCTGTTCTTTGCCGAGATTCCGGATTCGCTGACCTGGATCGGTGCCGGCATCGTCTTCTCCGCCTCGTTCTACATCGTCTGGCGGGAGGCGAAGCTGCGGCGCCTGCAGGCGCGGGCCGCCGAGCCGAAGGCCGACTGATTACGCAAACGTTAGGTTGGCCGGGACTGCTCGCGGGTTTTCAATTGACCGTGACGCGGCCGATTTCCAGCTTCCCGAGCCGCGGCAATCACCGTATCAACACAGGATCAACGGATGGTTGCCATGCTGATAAAACATCGCCCCGATATTGCCCCGTCAGAGATTATCTCTCGCTCCGTCTACCTGCGCCGCCGCGAGTTTCTCGCGGGCTTCGCGGCTGCTGGCCTGGTCGCAGGTCTCTCGCCTGGTTTCCTGCGCGACGCGCAGGCTGCGCCGATGAAGGGCGCGCCGAGCCCGCTGTCGACCACGGACGAGACGGTGACGCCGCTGAGGGACGTGACGACCTACAACAACTTCTACGAGTTCGGCACCGACAAGGGCGATCCCGCCAAGAACGCGCACACGCTCAAGACGACGCCGTGGAAGGTGAAGGTCGACGGCCTTGTCAACAAGGGCGCCGACTACGACCTGGAAGACCTCATCCGCGACATTGCGCTTGAGGAGCGCATCTACCGCATGCGCTGCGTGGAAGGCTGGTCGATGGTGATCCCATGGGTCGGCATTCCCTTGGCCTCCGTGCTGAAGCGCGTCGAGCCGCAGGGCAGCGCGAAGTTCGTGGCGTTCGAGACGCTGGTGCGTCCCGCCGAGATGGTCGGACAGCGCGGCTACTTTCAGGCCCTTCCGTGGCCCTACAAGGATGGCCTGCGCATGGACGAGGCCATGCATCCGCTCACGATCCTCGCCGTCGGCCTCTACGGCGAAACCATGCCCAACCAGAACGGCGCGCCCATCCGTCTTGTCGTGCCTTGGAAGTACGGCTTCAAAAGCATCAAGTCGATCGTGCGCATCAGCCTGACCGATGCGCAGCCCGCCATATCCTGGCAGGAGCAGAATGCGCGCGAGTACGGCTTCTATTCCAACGTCAACCCGCAGGTCGATCATCCGCGCTGGAGCCAGGCCACCGAGCGCCGCATCGGCGAGGGCAGCGGGCTGTTCGTCCGCCGCCGCCCGACGCTGATGTTCAACGGCTACGGCGACCAGGTCGCGAGCCTCTACGCCGGCATGGACCTGAAGAAGTTCATCTGATGAGCCGAGCCGCCGCAGCACACAGCGGGTCGGCTCTGCTGCTCGGGTCCGACCCGATCCGGCGCGCGCTCTATTTGTTCGGCATGATGCCGGCCGTCTGGTACTTCTACCTCGGCCTCACGGACCAGCTCGGCGCCGACCCGCAGAATACGCTCGAACGCGCCCTCGGGCTGTGGGCGCTGCGCTTCCTGGTAGTCGGTCTGGCGATCACGCCGCTGCGCCCCTACCTCGGCCCGCGCCTCATTCGCTACCGGCGCACCTTCGGCCTTCTGGCCTTCTACTACGCGGCGCTGCATGTGTTCGTCTATCTGGTGCTCGACCAGGGCCTCAACGTGCAGGCCATCGTCGCCGACATTCTCAAACGGCCCTACATCACGGTCGGCATGCTGGCCTTCCTCATCCTCGTGCCGTTGGCAGTCACCTCCAACAACGCGATGATCCGCAAACTCGGCGGGCAGGCGTGGAACAAGCTGCACCGGCTCGTGTACGTGGCCTCGATCGCGGCCGCGGTGCATTTCCTGATGGTGGTGAAGACCTGGAACTTCGAGCCCGTTCTCTATGCCTTCCTGATTGCCGTATTGTTGCTCTACCGTCTGGCGAAGTACGCAAAGAAACGCGCACGCCGCCTGAGCGAAGCGCGTGCCTGACCCTCATCCTTCCATGTCAGCCGGAAACACGTGCCGCCCCTCGCGCCACGGCAACGGTTTCACCCAGAGCGCCGCGTCCACCGGCAGCTCTGCATAAAGATGGGGGAACAGCGCGCCGCCGCGCGACGGCTCCCACGTGAGCTTGTCTCCCAGCCGGTCGGCATCGACCGCCACAAGCACGAGGTCGGTCTGTCCTGCGAAGTGCTTGGCCGCGGTCTCCGCCACTTGCACCGCAGTCGAGAAATGAATGTAGCCGTCGCGCACATCGACGGCCGAGCCGCGAAACGCTCCGCTGCGCACCGCCTCGTCCCACTCGGATGCCCGACAGATTTTGTAGATCGTGGCCATTGTCTCGTTTCTATCTGCGCCGCTTCTTCGATCTGAGGTCGATGATCCCTGCGCGCTGCCGCGGGTCCTCGCCGGGCGCGAAGATTTGCGTCTTCTGCACCTTCTGCGTGCCGGTGGTCGGCAGCTTGTCGAGGAACAGCACCCAGCCCGGCGCCTTGAAATAAGCGAGCCGCGCGTTGCATTGCTCGAATAGCGCGTCCGCCAGCGCCGGATCGCCCTTGATTCCCGGCATCGTCACGATGCAGGCCAGCACTTCCTCCTCGCGCAGCTCGTCCGGTGCGGCGACCACCGCCACCTGCGCCACCGCATCGTGCGCCTGCAGCACCGCCTCGATCTCGGCGGCGGCGATGTTCTCGCCGGCGCGACGGATGATGTGCTTCTTGCGGTCGACGAAGAAGATCATGCCGGATGCGTCCTGCTTCACCACATCGCCGGTATGGAACCAGCCGCCGCGCCAGGCCTCCTCGGTTGCCTTGTCGTTTTTCAGGTAGCCCGAAAAGAACCCGTAGCGTGGGTTGTCCTCCGAGTGGCGCACGAGAAATTCGCCCGGCGTGCCGACGGTCACGTCCTTGTCGTTGTCGTCGACCACGCGCGCCTCCAGGCCCGGAAACGGCCGGCCGAACGCGCGGGTGCCGATCATGCGCGGCGCGTGGCAGTCCGCCGTGATGCGCCCCGTCTCTGTCATGCCCCACACCTCGATCATGGGGAAGCCGAAGCGCTCCTCGAACACCCGATGCAGCTGCGGCTCGATGCCGGCGCCGATGCCGATGCGCACCTTGTGATTGCGGTCCGCCGGCCCTGGCGGCTGGTTCAGCAGCATCGGCGCGACGATCCCGAGGTAATGGATGACGGTGACGTCGTGCGTGGAGACCTCGTGCCACCAGCGCGTCGGCGAGAACCGCTCCGGCAGCACCAGCGTGTTGGCCGTCTGCATCGCCGCGGTCGACATGATGTTGAGGTGATTGATGTGGAACAGCGGCAGCGGATTGTAGAACCGCTCCCGGCCGCGCCGGATCTCCATCAGCCCGCCGTGGTCGCAGTAGGTCTTGCCGGCGTTCAGCGTGTAGAGGTTCGACAGCCGGCACCCCTTCGGCCGCCCGGTGGTGCCCGATGTGTAGAGCAGCGTGCACTCGCTATCGAGATTGGGTGCGCCTTTGCCTGGCGCGGGCTCGGACGGCCCGGGCAACTCGGCGGGCATCGCATGCGCATTCACGATCGGCAGCGGCTTCACCCGCTCCGCTGCGGCCTTCCTTACGTCCTCCACCCGATGCGGCAGCACGACCGCCAGCTCCGCATCGCTGTGATCCAGCACGTAGGCGATCTCGTCGTGCCGGTAGTCGGGATTGACCGGCACGATGCACACGCCCAGCGCATTGAGCGCGAGATAATGAAAGAAAAACTCCGGCCGGTTCTCCAGCAGGATCGAGACGCGGTGCCCGTGGCCATAGCCGGCCGCGGCATAGAGATCGCGCAGGCGCTCCACCTCCGCCAGCGTCTCTCCATAGCTGTACGCGACACCGGCCGGATGCCAGTCCCGATCCGCCCGCGCCGGCACGATGAGGAAGGGATGCCCGGCCGCGTCCTTGGCGGTATCGAGAAAGAGCCCTGCTACCGTGTTTGCCATCGCGCGTTTGCTTCCCCCTCTTTTTGCCGAAGAAGCTAGCCGATGCCGGCGCAATGTGCGAGTTGCAACGCATGATCAAAAATGCCGATGCCCCGAAGCCGGCACTGCGCATGCGCCGCGTGCTGACTGCGCCGGTGTTGTCCCCGGCCTGGCCTGCCGGTACACGGCTGGTGACGTTTGCACCGGAGCGTGCTGCCGGCGTGCATGCGCTGCTGGCGGCCGCCTACGCCAACGGCGGTGGTTCTGTGCCGCCATTTGCCCAGTGGTGGACTGCCGTGTCGCATGATGCGGAATTCGATCCCGCACTGTGCTTCGTGGTGCAAGATGCGAGCGGCCGCATGATCGGCGTGGCCCAATGCTGGACCAGCGCTTTCGTGAAGGACTTGGCCGTCCACCCCGACTGGCGCCGCCGCGGGCTCGGACGCGCACTGCTCCTGCACACGTTTCACGCCTTCTCGATGCGAGGCGTCGGCGCCATCGATCTCAAGGTCGAAGCCGGCAATGCCGCAGCCATCGCGCTGTACGAAAGTCTGGGCATGCACGTCATAGCGAGCTGATGGTTTCTATTCCCTCTCCCCGCTTGCAAGGAGAGGGTTAGGGTGAGGGGCGGCTCCACATTTAGCGCGACGCATAAGGTCTCCCGTCACTCCGGCGCTCGCCCCATGATGGATGAGGAGCGGGAGGGTCACTCCTTCGGCCGCTTGTCGATGACGCGCCGCGCCTTGCCCTGGCTGCGCTCCACGCCGCCGGGATCGGTGACGGTAATTCTGGCCGTGACGCCGATCAGGTTCTTGACGAGCTGGCCGAGCTCGCCCGCGGATGCCTGTCGCGCCTCCGCCTGCGCACGATCGGGCGAAGCCTCCACCAGCACCTCCATCTCGTCCATGCGATTGTCGCGCGTCAGCACGATCTGGTAGTGCGGGGCTAGGCCCGTCACCTTCGGGATCTGCTCCTCGATCTGGGTCGGGAACACGTTGACGCCGCGCACGATCATCATGTCGTCGGAACGGCCCGTTATCTTTTCCATGCGCCGCATGCTGCGCGCCGTGCCCGACAGCAGCCGGGTGAGATCGCGCGTGCGGTAGCGGATCACCGGCATGCCTTCCTTGGTGAGGGTGGTGAACACCAGCTCGCCCTTCTCGCCGTCGGGTAGCACCTTGCCCGTCACCGGATCGATGATCTCGGGATAGAAGTGATCCTCCCACAGGTGCAGGCCGTCCTTGGTCTCCACGCACTCGTTGCCGACGCCCGGCCCGATCACCTCCGACAGCCCGTAGATGTCGACGGCGTGCATGTCGAACGCCTGCTCGATCTCGCTGCGCATCGAGTTGGTCCACGGCTCGGCGCCGAAGATGCCGACCTTCAGTGAGGTTTTCCGCGGATCGATGCCCTGCCGCCGGAACTCGTCCAGGATCGCCAGCATATAGGAGGGTGTCACCGTGATGATGTCCGGCTCGAAATCGGTGATGAGCTGCACTTGCCGTTCCGTCATGCCGCCCGAGATCGGGATCACCGTCACGCCCAGCCGCTCCGCCCCGTAGTGCAGCCCGAGCCCGCCCGTGAACAGGCCATACCCATACGCGTTGTGCAGCTTCATGCCGCGCCGGCCACCGGAGGCGCGGATCGATCGCGCCACCACCTCGGCCCACACCTCGATGTCGCCCTTGGTGTAGCCGACCACGGTTGGCTTCCCCGTCGTGCCGGAGGAGGCATGGATGCGCGCCACGTCCTCGCCCGGCACCGCGAACAGGCCGAAGGGATAGTTGGCGCGCAGGTCCTCCTTGGTCGTGAACGGAAACTTGGCGAGGTCGGCCAGCGTCTTCAGGTCATCGGGATGCACGCCCGCCGCATCGAACTTCTTCCAGTAGGCCGGCACGTTGTCGTAGACGCGCCGCAGCGTCGCCTTGAGCCGCTGCAGCTGCAGCGCCTCAATCTCGTCGCGCGAGGCAATCTCGATCGGATCGAGATCCTCCCTGCGGGGTGTCAGGTCCAGCACGCGCGTCCTCCGATCATGGTCTTTCGAGATGTTTCGTTACATCGTTGGGTTGGCGTAGGCGCCGCCGAGTGCGTTGAGACCGAACGCGGAGCCTGCGATGTCGAAGTTGAACGAGAAGTGCTGGCCGATGGCCATCACGTCGCGCAGGTGCCGCTGCAGCGGATCGCGCGTGTAGAGCCCTTGCGCGCCGTAGCATGACCACAAGGTCTGCACGGCCTCACGCGCTTGACCGACGGCGAAGGCGGTGTGGGTGCGATAGCGCAGCTTGGTCTCCAAGGGCGGCACTTCATTGCGTTCCGCACCCGCCTGCAGTGCAATCGCCGATTGGCGCAGCAAATCGCGCGCCGAGTCGATCAGGCAGCGCGCCTTGGCGACCTTGATCTGAACGGCCTGGAAGTCGGCGATCTTTGCGCCCGTGTAGGTGCCGGCGCGTTTTGCCATCGAGGCGAGGAATATGTCGTAGGCGCCCTCGGCCGCACCGACGGCCGCCGGCGCCAGCGGGTGGCTGGAAGCCGCAACCACCGGAATGCGATAAAGAGGGCCCGGCTTCGCAACGCCGCCCGGGTGGTCGGCGCCTCCGCGGCAGAGTTGCAGGGCGAGTGCCCGCCGTTCAGGCACGAACTGCTCGGTGACCTTGATGTCCTTGCTGCCCGTCGCGCCCATGCCCATCGCATACCAGGTGTCGATGATCTCGTAGTCCGATTTGGGCACCAGGCACAGCCGCCAGTCGATCGGCGTTTTCTCGTCGTCGCCGAAGATGGTGACGGCCAGCATGTTCCAGTCCGAATTGTCGACGCCGGACGAGAACGGCCAGCGGCCCGACACCACGAAACCACCGTCTGCTTTGCGGCCGCGCCCGGCGGCGAGCGCGATGGAGGAGGCAATCAGCGCGTCCGGATTGGCGTCCCAGACCTCGTGCTGCGTTTCGGGATGGTAGTAGCCGAGCATCCAATGATGGCAGGCGAGATTGCCGACGTTCCAGGCCGTCGACGGACACCCGCGCGCGATCTCGGCGGCGATGTCCACCACCGCCACGAAGTCGAGCTCCATGCCGCCGAACGCGCGCGGCTGGTGGAAGCGAAACAGCCCGGCCTCGTGCAGGGCCTGCTCGTTCTGGCGCAGCAAGCCACGGGAGTCTTCCGCCTCCTGTGCCCGCGCGTGAAAGGTCGGGACGAGGGCGCTCGCCCTGCGCATCGCCTCCCCGTAGCCGACGGCAGAGAAATCCCGCCGCTCCCGTTGCGGTAGTGTGCCGATGCTGCCGGTGCCGGACATGCGTATCGATCCCTTCCGGCAGGCAGCATGATGCAGGCAGCCGCCCGGTTCAACGGGCTTGCGTTCGGCGTGCCGGCCTGAGCTACTCGATCAGGCTGCCCGGCAGCGTGCGCGAGTGTCCGCGGAACTCCGCGATCACGGTGCCGGCTTCGTCGCGCACGGTGATGTCGTAGATGCCGCTGCGCTCGCCCCGCTGCCGTTCCCTGGCGTCCGCGATGAGCCGCATGCCGAGACGCCCGGGCGTGATGTAGGTGACGCTGCAGTGCTGGGCGACCGCGGGCTGGCCGTGCGAATTGCATGCAAATGCAAAGGCGGAGTCGGCCAGCGAGAAAATGAATCCCCCATGGCAGGTGCCGTGGCCATTGAGCATGCGCTCCGTCACCGGCATGGCGAGCTTGGCGTTGCCGGGGCCGACCTCCAGGATCTCCATGCCGAGCCCTTGACTGGCCTTGTCGTCGCGCCACATGGCAATGCCGCTCAGCCGCGCGATTTCGTTTGCATCGAGCGCCATGGGTCAGGATTTCTTTCCTGTGTATCGCGGCGCGCGTTTCTCGAGGAAAGCGGTGATCCCCTCCTTGGCGTCGGGAGATGCTCCGGCGAGACGCTGCAGGTCCCGTTCCAGGTCGAGCTGCTGCGCAAGCGTGTTGCTGGAAGACGCCGCGATCGCTTGCTTCGTCAAAGCCAGGCCGTAGGTGGCGGCGGTGGCCAGCTTCGCGGCGACGGCGGACACCTCCGCCTCCAGCTTGTCGTCGTCCACGCACTTCCAGATCAAGCCCCACGCTTCGGCTTGCGGGGCGGGCAGCGGCTCTGCAAGCATCGCCAGGCCGCGTGCGCGCGCCGGACCGACAAGCCGCGGCAACACCCAGGTTCCACCCGCGTCGGGGATGAGCCCGATGCGCGCGAAGGCCTGCAGGAAGCTTGCGCTGCGTGCTGCGTAAACGAGATCGCAGGCGAGCGCGATGTTTGCGGCAGCGCCCGCGGCCACGCCGTTCACGGCGGCGATGATCGGCTTTTCTAGAGTCGTTATGAGTTTAACGAGCGGGTTGTAGGCTTCCTCGAGCATCTTGCCGGCGTCCATCTGGCTGCCGGATGCCGCGCCCGTGTCCGCGAGATCCTGTCCCGCCGAGAACGCGCGCCCCGCTCCTGTCAGCACGACGACGCGGCAAGCCGGATCGTCTTGTGCCGCTTGCAACGCGCCGCGCAGTTCCGCATGCATCGCACGCGTGAACGAATTCAGCTTGTCGGGGCGATTGAGGGTGAGACGCGTCACCCCGTTGCTGTGCGAAACGAGAACAAGGTTGCTCACTCGGGTCTCCCATACTCATCCACGACTTGCGGTCGCAGCGCGATGCAGGTGCACTTTTAGCGCACTCCGGCTGTGGCCGAAATCTTTCGGCCGGACAGTAAATTGCGGTCAAGGCCCTGGTTGGAATGCTCGGTTGCATTGGCCTATAGTGCGACGGCCTCCAGGCGTGCAATAGAAAGAAGGCGTCCAGGGCCGGCCTTGTGCTCGTTCCCTGCGTCTTACTGGCACAATGAATGTTGCGACGGGGAGTGAGCAACGGCATGCGGTGTAACTGGCGGCGCTGGCTGTGGGGCCTGATACCGCTCGCGATGGTGACATGGGTCGCCATCACGCTGGAGCACGGCCGCATCGAGCAGGACCTTGCTGCACGCGCCCAGCAATCGCTGTCGCAAGGCGGCGAGTCCTGGGCGACGGTGAAGTTCGCCGGCAGGGATGCGGTCCTCTCGGGACGCGCGCTTTCCGATGAGCAGCCGGCCGATGCCGCCAGGTCCATTCGCCGGGTCTGGGGCGTGCGCGCGGTGGAGAACAATGCCGCGTTGCCGAAGAAGGTCGAGCCGTTCCAGTGGTCCGCACGCCGGCGCGGCAATCGCGTCCGGTTGGTCGGCTATGTGCCGAACCGCGCCACCCGTCAAACCATCATCGGCGTGGCCAAGGCCGCCCTGCCCGGCCTCGACGTCGTCGATCAAATGAGCACCGCGCGCGGTGTTCCGGCGGTCGATACCTGGCTGGCGGGCCTCAGCTTTGGCCTGAAGCAACTGCCCCTGCTGAAGCGCGGCGATGTTCGCCTCGAGGGTCTTAACTTGACGGTCTCGGGCGAAGCGGAGGATGCGGATGCCTACCGCAAGCTGACTGCGGCTCTAGCGAACGACCGCATGCCGAAAGGCATTACACTTGTCGCCGCCACCATCACCCCGCCGGTCGTGAGCCCATTCGTCTGGTCGCTGCAGTCTGCGGGCGGGCAGGTGGTCCTGACCGGTCACGCGCCGGAGTCTGCACGCAACGCCCTGCGCGGGATCATCAAGTCGGAAGCGCCGACTGTCACCGCGGTTGACAAGACCCAGCCGGGCGAAGGTGCGCCGCAGGGCTGGCGTGAGGTTGCCGAAGCCGTGCTGAAGCAGGTTCTGCGCCTGCAGGCCGGCGACGCGGAGATCAAGGACACCACCGTAACGGTGAGCGGTGTTGCCGCCGACGACGCTTCGGCCAAGTCCATTCGCGCAGCGCTGCGTTCGGCCGTGCCGTCGGGGTTCAAGCTGACGCACCAGATCTCCGTGAAGGAGACACCGGCTCCCGCACCTCCGCGGACGGACGCGCCGGCGAGCACACCAACAATTCCGTCGCCTGAGAAAGAGGCCCAGGCCAAGGCGCCTGTAGACGCAGCGCCCGCGCCGTTCCCGTCACTGGAGCTTGAAAGCCCGCCGCCGATCCCGCCCACGAAGGATCTTGAGCCGCCGGTGCAGCAAGCCAAGCCGGCGTTGCCTGCGCCACCGCCGGTATCACCTCCCGCCGCCGCGCCGGAAGCCAAGACGGCCAAGGCGCCGGATCCGCCGCGCCTTCAACTGGAGCCACCGCCGGCGGCCCCACCGGCCAAAGACCTGATGCCGCCGAGCGTGCCCGCTCCGCCCAAGCAGGAGCCACCGAAGGCTGCAGCCGAGCCCAAGACGTCCGTGGCGGTATCGCCGCCTCCCGCGGCAGCACCGCCTCCTCCGGCACCCGCGCAAGATGCCTGCACGCGTGAGCTCGGCAAGGTCGACACGTCCGGTCACATCCTGTTCGATACCAACAGTGCCAAGCTCGATGCGGCAAGCTTCGACCTTCTCAATCGGCTGGCCGCGGCCGCGAGGTCCTGCAATGGCCTGCGCATTGCGATCGAGGGTCATGCCGACACCGACGGCAGCGCGCGCTACAACAAGCGTCTGTCGGTCAGGCGAGCGCGCGCCGTCGAGAATTACCTGGTCGAGGCGGGCATGGCGCGGCGCCAGCTCGAAACCATCGGCTACGGGTACGACCGTCCGGCGGTGCCCAACGACACGCCCGAGAACATGGCGAAGAACCGCCGCATCGAATTCGTGATACGGCACTAGGGAGGTAGGGGCGGACATGGACTATCTGGCGGTCCAGCTGACGTGGTGGCTGCTGCTCGCGTTCGCAATCGGGCTTGTCGTCGGCTGGCTGTCGTGCGGGCCGGCAGACAGCGACAGTGCCTAGGTGGCAGCGGTCAGAGTGTGAGTCATGACGGCATTCATTCTTCAAGCCTCGCTGCTGATGCTGGTGGCCTATTTCCTGGGCGCGGCCCTGGCGTGTCTCATCCGGCGCAGCTTCCACACGGCAGTCCGAGGGGACGCGACCGAGCGGCGCGTTGATCCGCTGCCGGAGTATGCACATCGCGCCGCGCCGGTCGCAGCACCGCGCTCCATGCCCGCCGCGGCGCAGCCGGCGCCACCTCCACCACCGCGTCCGCAGCCGGCCCCGGCGCTTGCGGCGACCGAGGACCTCAAGCGCATTCGCCTTATCGACGCGGACATGGAGGCTGGCCTCAAGCGGCTCGGCATCACCCGCTACGATGAGATTGCCGCTTGGAAGCGCGCGGATGTCGAGCGCATCTCCAAGGCCCTCAATCTGGGTCGGCGGATTGCACGCGAGAACTGGATCGAGCAAGCGCAGGTTCTGGCCAAGGGAGGAGAAACCCTTTATTCCGCGCGGCGCGCGCGCGGCGAGGCCGCCACGGCAGCGCCCACCCGCGACGAGGCCCCAGCACCCAGCCCTGCCGTTGCGGCAAAGCCATCAGAGCTTCCGCGCCCCATGTCGAGCCGGGGCGTCGCCGCCGTTGTGGTTCAGCCTGAAAGTGCGCCGCTGGTTTCCGACCGTGCAGCCTTCGCGGCCGCGCCGGAGGCCGCATCGCTGCCACCGCCCGCCACGCCGCGCCGTCCGGTCCCGCCCGCCGACAGCGACAACTTGCTGAGGATCGGCGGCATCACGAAGGAGATCGCCGCAAGGCTCAACGAGCACGGCATCACGCGCTACGGCCAGATTGCGCATTGGAGCGCTGCCGATGTCTCTGAGCTCGAAGAGCGGCTGGAAGTGCGCGGCCGCGTCGCCCGCGAGAACTGGATCGAGCAGGCGCAGATTCTGAGCCGCGGCGGCGACACGAGGTTCTCGCGCGAATTCGACGGCCAGCCGCCAGGCTTCCTGCCGACCAAGCTGGCGGATGCCATTCGCGAGAAGAAGGCGGATGCACCGGTGCCGCCGTCGTCCTCGCGCCAGGACCTGGGCACCCTGCGTTCCGTGCGCTCGCAAGTGTACCGGGACATGCCCGAGCCCGGCCCCGAAGCCGCGCGCACGGCCGCCAGCCGGCGGGTTGCCGCCTCGGGCCCGAACGACCTGAAACGCATTCGCGGGATCGGGGTGCTGATCGAGAAGCGCCTCAACACGCTTGGCGTGACGGCCTATGAGCACATCGCCAACTGGACGGCGGCCGATATCGATCGCATCAGCCAGTCCCTCGACTTCAAGGGCCGCATCGAGCGCGAGAACTGGGTCGAGCAGGCGAGAATCCTGGGTGCCGGCGGGCATACGGAGTTCTCCCGGCGGGTGGATCGCGGCGAGGTGGAATCGAGCAAGCCGAAATCTTGAGCCTCAGTCCGTCGCGGCCAGGAACTCCGCTATCGCCTTGATCGTGGGCGCGTCCTTGAGCAACGGAGCGTGCCCTTGCCCCGCAACCGTCAGGGCAGTGAGGCGCGGGTGCCGGGTGCGCATCTCGTCGAGGGTCTGGGCACTCAAGATGTCGGAAAGCTCGCCGCGCAGCGCGAGCGCCGGCACGCGCGTCAGCGAAGCGAACTGCGGCCACAGCTCCGGCATCGGTCCGTCCATCGGCGAGAACGACTTGGCGATGGCGGGATCGTAGCCAAGCGCGGGGTTGCCGCGCTTGTCCTCCGTGAACCATGCGCGGGCGACCTCGGCCCATTGTGTGCTCGGCACGCCCGGAAAATGGCGGTGGCTCATCTCCTGGACGAGGCTCGCCGCCTCGTTCCATGTGCGCGGCGTCGGCACCCTGCCGACATATCCGGCGATGCGGGCCAGTCCATCCCGTTGGATGACGGGGCCGATGTCGTTCAGCACCGCTGCACC
Source organism: uncultured Hyphomicrobiales bacterium (assembly GCA_902826255.1). GTDB lineage: Bacteria > Pseudomonadota > Alphaproteobacteria > Rhizobiales > Hyphomicrobiaceae > AWTP1-13. Next base: position 18,615 of record CADEEC010000047.1, read on the forward strand.
GAGCGAGCCGGGGCGCAGCACGGACATCAGCATGGCGATGAGGCCGCCGCGCGACGTGCCGACGATGGCGGCGCTATGCAAGCCCCTGGCAGCGCTGAAGTCGAGCGCGTCGTTCACCTCGACCAGGAGGGAGTAGTTCTTCCAGTCGGGATCATGCTCGGATTTGCCCCGGCCGCGGCTGTCGAGCGCATAGACCGTTCGCTCGCCCGCGAGTGCAGTGGCGAGGTCGTGGAAGTCGGCCGAATTGCGCGTCAGCCCCGCCAGGCACAAGACCGGCCGCCGCTGCGACCCCGAGCAAGGGTAGAGCCGCGCGTACAATCGCAGCCCGTCGCGCGCCGAGAAGTTCACGTCAGTCCAGGATTGCATCGCGATCTCTTGCTGAGCTGCGGTCCGCGGGACGACGCGACAAAGTCCGGACGGCCCCTATCGCTCGGTGTTTCGCCGCAGGTCGGCGTTGATACGCACGGCATCCGCGCTCTCGCCGAGCCGTGCGCGGTACACCTGGACGTTGGAGAGGACCTTCTGGATGTAACCGCGAGTCTCGGCAAGGGGTATGCGGTAGATCCAATCAATGGGATCCACCCCCGGCTGTCGCGGATCGCCGAACTCCCCGATCCACTCGCGGGCGCGTCCCGGTCCTGCGTTGTAGCCGGCCAGGCTCAGGATGTACGAGCCCGAGAATTCGTCCATGCGGTCGGCGATATAGGCGCTGCCCATCATGGTGTTGTAGGCGTTGTCCTTGAGCAGGCGCTTCATATCGCATTTGAGCCTGTATTCGCGGCAAATGTGGCGCGCCGTGCCCGGCATCACCTGCAGGATACCTCGGGCGCCGGCGCTCGAGACCGGCGACGAGCCGAATTCACTCTCCTGGCGTGCGATCCCCAGCACGAGGGCTGTCTCCGCCGGTGTGCGCAGCGGTGTGTACGCCGGCAGTCTGTGGATCGGATACGCGTAGTAGATGAGGTTGAAGCCGCGGGCGATGGCCGCCTTGCCGATGCGCACCGCCATCTGGGTGTCGTGCAGCGTCTCGCACAAGTGCGCCAGCATCGCAAACTCGGCTTCGGTCGTGACCTGCGAGCGAAGGTGGCTGAGGAAAGCCCTGACCAGCGAATGATCGAGACCGACCTTGTGCATGATCACAGCGGCACGCACGACGTCCAGGCTGTTGAACCGGGCAATTTCGGCGGCGCTGGGCGCGTTCGGCGCCGTGATGCGAAGCGCCGTCGCCTTCGGGTCGAGCTTCAAACGTGCGAGATGCCCGTGGAACGTGTCGATGTGCTCGGCCGCGCTCCGATAGGAGTCGCGTGCGTTCTTCTCATCGCCCAGCGCTTCGTACGTTCGGCCCAGCCAGTAGGCCGAGCGCGCGCGACTGAGCGGACCGTCCGCGGTCCGCACGAAATCCTGGAAGTGTTTGAGCGCGAGCTTGGGGTCCTTGAGATGACGCAGCGCCACCCAGCCCGCCATCAGTTTCGCGTCGTTGTGGGAGTTGATCGAAAGCTGGCCGGTGTCCGCGACAAGATCGTAGGCCGTGCGCGGCTTGCCCGCCTCCAATGCTGCATAGGCGTGGGCGCGCCGCTCCAGCCACCAGCCATCGGGTTTGACATTGAGCGTCGCCTGGGGCTCGGAGAGCAGAATCTTCCAGGCGGCCGCGTCCTTGTTCTGACGCCGCAGTAGTTGCGCCTTCTGAACGGCAAGGCCCCACTCGCTGGCAATCGCCTCGGGCGGGAGTTTCGCCATGAGCTGACCGGAGTTCTTGGCGCGCAGGAACACCGCCAGCCGTGCCTCGGCCTTCTTCTTCTCCGGCGGCGAGAGGAAAGCAATGGTCCGCCGCACGACGATTGCCCGGCCGGCGCGCTCGCTTTTTGAGCGCGCCTCGGTCAGAAGCAGGCGGTCGAGGCGGCGCTTGTGGTCGGCCTCAGTCAGCAGGTGGCCGGCTTTCCTCAGGAACGCGGCCTCCTGGCCGCTTGGAATTTCGTATTCGACCCAGGCCTTGGCCGCGAGCGCCTTGGCCTCCGCCATCTCGTTGTTGGCCGCGAGCGCCGTGGCCAGGATGCCCAGCCCTGCGCCTGTGACGGGCGGCACGTCGGCGAAGAAGGCCTTTATCGCGGCGCTCGACGCCGAGCTGTTGAGCAAGGCTTCCTCGGCCCGCTTCTGCAGAAGCGCGCGATCCGGCCAGTTTGGATGTGCGTTGGAGAATGCGCGAATTTCCTCGGCCGTGCCGTAGCCGCCGCGGTAGAGGTACCAATCGATGAGTTTGCGCCCGATCTCGGCCGTAACTTGATCGCGCAATTGTTTGCCGTAGGCCAAGTCGGAGTCAGAGATCGCCTCGATGGCATTGCGGATGCGCTTGGCGTCAGCCTCGTCCAATCCTGTGCCCATCACAGCTGCGATGGCTGCATCGTAGCGCGCGGTGTGATCCTTCTCCTCCTTGGAGAGGGCGAGGGCCTGGCGCGGAGGCGTCGCACCTGTGAGCGGTTGAGTGGAGAGTTCCTTGGCCTTGCCCGGCGCGGCGCCCAGCTTTGCCGGTGCCGCCTTCGCGTCGGTTTTCTTGACAGGCGTCTGTGCCCACGCCATGGGCGCAGCCAAGACAGCCGAAAGCACAAGCATTGCAAGGAGATTGAAGGAATGTTGCACCAGCCCCCCTTGGGTCGGTATTCCAATCGTCACGCTTGATGTGCCCGCGCGACCCCCTGGAACATCAAGCCCGAAACAACGGCATCACCATGACCGGTGCACAGGCCCCCCAGCGACCTTGCCCGAACTCCCCGCGGATTGCATAATGGTCTGTAAACCATGCGCATTATGAAGCTGGTCATTTGATAGGTTGCGCACGGATTCGTAAAGGCTATCAAGTAGACGCTGTTCGTCAAGGCGCGCGTCCACGCCGTGTCGGCGGGGCGACAAAATCGGGAGCACCCAGATGTTGAGGGGTTCGTTCACGGCCCTGATCACGCCGTTCAAGGCGGGAAAGGTCGACGAGAAGGGGTTCCAGCAGCTCGTTGAATGGCAGATTGCGGAGGGAACGCATGGACTGGTGCCCGTGGGCACCACCGGCGAAAGCCCGACGCTGAGCCATGACGAGCACAAGAAGGTCGTCGAGATCTGCGTCGAGACCGCCAAGAAGCGGGTTCCCGTCATTGCCGGCGCCGGCTCCAATTCGACCGAGGAAGCCATCGAGTTCTCGCGTCACGCCAAGAAGGTTGGCGCCGACGCGGTCTTGCACTCAACCGGTTACTACAACAAGCCGACGCAGGAAGGTCTCTTCCGGCACTTCGAGGCGATCAACAACGCCGTCGATATTCCGATCGTCATCTACAACGTGCCGGTGCGCACGATCGTCGATATCCAGGTTCCCACGCTGGCGCGCTGCCGGCGCGAGCTGAAGAATGTCGTGGGCGTCAAGGACGCCACCGCCAACGTCGCGCGTGTCACGCAGCAGCGTCTCACCTGCGGCGAGGATTTCGTACAGCTTTCCGGCGAGGACGGCACAGTGCTCGGGTTCATGGCGCATGGCGGCATGGGCTGCATCTCCGTCACCTCCAACGTGGCGCCGCGCCTGTGCTCGGATTTCCAGAACGCCTGCCTCAGGGGAGATTGGAAGACGGCGCTGGCTCTGCAGGATCGGTTGATGCCGCTGCACGATGCGCTGTTCGTCGAGACCAATCCGGGGCCGGTGAAGTACGGCGCCTGGCGCCTTGGCCTCATTGCCTCGCCGGAGCCACGCCTTCCGCTCGCGCCGGTTTCCGACGCGACCAAGAAGGCGATGGACGAGGCCCTCGGCCGGGTTGGGCTGCTGCAGGCCAAGGCCGCCGAGTAAAGCCAAAGTCCAGCGAGCCGGAGACATGGCGGCCAAAAAGGATGACGGCCGCAAGACCGTCGCGGAAAATCGCAAGGCGCGGTTCGAGTATCGCATCGAGGACACCTGGGAGGCGGGCATCGAGCTCACCGGTACCGAGGTGAAGTCTTTGCGTGCCGGCCAGGCCAATATCGGCGAGAGCTATGCCAGCGCCGAGAACGGCGGGATTTTCCTGATCAACGCCTACATCCCCGAGTACAAATCGGCCGGGGACTTTTTTCAGCACGATCCGCACCGCCCGCGGCGCCTTCTGCTGCACAAGAGCGAGATTCACAAGCTCAGTATAGCCGTCGATCGCCAAGGCATGACGATGGTCCCGCTCGAGCTCTACTTCAATGCGCGTGGACGGGCGAAGATCAGAATAGCGCTGGCGCAGGGCAAGAAGCTGCACGACAAGCGCGAGGATACGGCCAAGCGCGATTGGCAGCGGCAGAAGGCGCGGCTCATGCGCGGGAAGGACTGAGGCGGTTAGGTCCCTGCTTTGGTTGCCAGCGGAACGCTGCGATTGAAGTAGTCCTCGAGCCGCGCATTCAGCCCGGCGGCGCCTCCGACAAGCGAGACATTGTCGGTCCTTTTGATGGTGACGCGGACAGGCAGCCGCTGAAACAGCGGTGCAGCCGGGCGCTTCTTGCCAAAGCGGCTGCGCTCGAGGCCTTCGATCTTCACCAGCAGCACCGGCTTGTCAGGATGCGCCGCGATCAAGTCATGAACGCCTGACAGGTGGGACGGAATCTGCACGCCCGATCCATCGCCGATCGCACCTTCGCAGAACACAA
>CADEEC010000048.1:0-17235 GCA_902826255.1 uncultured Hyphomicrobiales bacterium
TTCTGTCGGCTATATCTTCGTCTACTACGTCTACATTATCGACCGGATCATCTACGTCGATGACATGGCGTGGACGGATATCGTCCTCAGCGTCACGCTTATCCTTTTGGTTCTCGAGGCGACGCGCCGTGTGCTTGGACCGGCGCTGCCGCTGACATGTATCGCATTCGGACTCTATGCCTACTTCTTCACGCGCATCGAGCCGATCCGCTTCATAGACCAGCTCTACCTGTCGACCGAAGGCATATTCGGCCAGCCGCTCGCCGTGTCCGCGTCCTACGTGATGATCTTCGTGCTGTTCGGTGCGTTCATGGAGCGCACCGGCACCGGCCAATTGTTCATGGACTTCGCCATGGGCATCACCGGGCATACGGCCGGCGGCCCGGGCAAGGTGTCAGTGGTCTCGTCCTCGCTGTTCGGCACCATCTCCGGATCGGCAGTGGCCAATGTGATGGTCGATGGTCCGATCTCGATCCCGCTCATGAAGCGCACCGGCTTCAAACCGCACTTTGCGGCAGCCGTCGAAGCCACGGCCTCGACGGGCGGGCAGATCATGCCCCCGATCATGGGCGCGGCGGCCTTCGTCATGGCCGAGTTCCAGGGCGTGAGCTATGCGCAGGTGGTGATCTGGGCCGCCATCCCGGCGATCCTCTATTACGTGGCCTGCTTCGCCGCCGTGCACTTCGAGGCCAAGCGGCAAGGGCTGCTCGGTGTGCCGCGTTCCGAGCTGCCCGTCATGCGCCAGGTGCTGGCGGCGCGCGGCCACATGTTCATCCCGGTCTGTTCCATCCTGTTCGTGATGTACTCGGGCTACAGCGCGCCACTGGCGGCGCTGACCGGCACCTTGCTGTGCTTCCCCGTTGCCTGGTTCGGCCCTGTCATCCTCTACATCCTGCCGGTGCTCATTGTCCTACCGATGTTCGTGCCGGGATTCCCAACCCTTATTCCGGACGTGTTCGGGATCGGGCCGATTGCCGAAGCCCTGCTGTTCGCGGCACTCATCACCCTTTGGCTGTGGGCTGTGAAGGGGAGAATCATCCTTCTCAAGAAGGAGTTCAGACCCGTTGTCGACGCGCTCATCGACGGCGCGCGCAATACGCTTCCCGTGGCATTGGCTTGCGCCGCCGCCGGCATCATCATCGGCATCGTGATCCTGACCGGCCTCGGCATCGTGTTCACGCAATGGGTGGTCGGCCTGGCGCAGGACACGCGCATCCTGGCGCTGATCCTCACCATGTCAGCCGGCGTAATCCTCGGCATGGGCATGCCGACAACGCCGGCCTACATCATCATGGTGGCCTTGCTGGTGCCAGCACTGGTGAAGCTCGGCGTCATCGTTCCGGCCGCGCACATGTTCGCGTTCTACTTCGCGGTGCTGTCTGCCATTACGCCGCCGGTGGCGCTGGCCGTGTTTGCCGCATCGGGCCTCGCGAAGTCCGACCTGTGGAAGACCGGTTGGGCGGCCATCAAGATCGGTGCTGCCGGCTTCATCGTACCGTTCATGTTCGTCTACGAGCCTGCCCTCTTGATGATCGGTGACTGGCCGACCATCATCTGGCGGTTCGTGCTGTCGTGCGTCGGCATTGCGCTTCTTGCTGCCGGCTTGCACGGCTTCCTGCTGCGCGCCATGCCGCCGTGGGAGCGTGCCGTTTCCATAGCCGGTGCCTTCTTCCTCGTGGTGCCGGCGCTCTGGACCGACTTCGCGGGACTGGGGATTCTCGGCGGCCTGTTGGCGTTCCATTATCTAACCGGGCGCGCACTTGTCCCCGCATCGGTCGGCGCTGCCGCAGCGAAAGAGAACCGGCAGCAATGACAAGCCGCAAACGTCCTGAAAACCTGCGCTCGCACCGCTGGTTCGGCGTCGAAGATTTGCGCTCGTTCGGGCATCGCTCGCGCATGCGCCAGGTCGGCTACGACGCCGACGACTGGCACGGCAAACCTGTGATCGGCATCATCAACACCTGGAGCGACATCAACGCCTGCCACGCACACCTGCGCGCCCGCGCCGAGGACGTGAAACGCGGCGTGCTGCAGGCCGGCGGGTTTCCGCTGGAGCTGCCCGCGATCTCGCTCGCCGAGCCGTTCGTGAAACCGACCACCATGCTCTATCGCAACTTCCTGGCGATGGAGACGGAGGAGCTGCTGCGCTCGCACCCGATCGACGGCGCCATCCTGCTCGGCGGCTGCGACAAGACCACCCCGGGCCTCATCATGGGCGCCATCTCCATGGGGCTACCGGCGATCTTCTGTCCGGCCGGCCCGATGCTGCGCGGCAACTGGCGCGGGCAGATGCTGGGCTCGGGCTCGGATGTGTGGAAATACTGGGACGAGAAGCGTGCCGGCCGCATCAGCGAGGGCGACTGGGCCGAGATGGAGAACGGGATCGCACGCTCGTTCGGCACCTGCATGACGATGGGTACGGCCGCCACCATGATGGCGATTGCCGAAGCGCTGGGACTGACATTGCCGGGCGCCTCATCGCTGCCGGCTGCCGACGCGGGCCATCCGCGCATGTGCGCGGTCGCGGGCCGGCGCATCGTCGACATGGTGTGGGAGGACCTGACTCCAGCGACGATTCTTTCGCCTGCCTCGTTCGAGAACGCGATCAAGGTGCACATGGCGATGGGCGGCTCCACCAACGCCATCATCCACGTGGTGGCCATGGCGCGGCGCGCCGGGATCGCGCTGTCGCTGGAGCAATTCGACGTCCTCTCGCGGCAGGTGCCGGTGATCGCCAACGTGCGGCCCTCGGGAGCGCATTTGATGGAGGACTTCTTCTATGCCGGCGGCCTGCCGGCGCTGATGAAGGTGCTCGGCGACAAACTGGACGGCACGGCGCTGACGGTGAATGGCCGTACGCTTGGCGAGAACATCGCGCGCGCCGAGGTTTTCCATCCCGATGTCATCCGCTCCGTCGACAAGGCGATCTATGCCGAGGGCGCGACAGCTGTACTGAAAGGCAACCTTGCGCCTCGCGGGGCGGTGATGAAGCCGTCGGCAGCCGAAGCACGCCTGCGCCAGCATCGCGGCAAGGCAATCGTGTTTCGCGACTACAACCACATGGCGGCCGAGATCGAACGCGAGGATCTCGACGTCACGCCGGATCACGTGCTGGTGCTGCAGAACGCCGGTCCCAAGGGCGGCCCCGGCATGCCGGAATGGGGCATGCTGCCGATCCCGCGCAAGCTGGTGCGCGCCGGCGTGCGCGACATGCTGCGCATCTCGGATGCACGCATGTCGGGAACGAGCTACGGCGCCTGCATCCTGCATGTGTCGCCGGAGAGCTTCGTCGGCGGGCCGCTGGCGCTGGTGCAGACCGGCGACGAGATCGAGGTAGACGTGGCGCGGCGCCGCCTGCACCTTGCCGTATCGGATGAAGAGCTGGCGCGCCGGCGCGCAGCCTGGATCGCGCCGCAACCACGCTACGAACGCGGCTACGGCCGCATGTTCCAGGAGCACATCGGCCAGGCCGACGACGGCTGCGATTTCGACTTCCTGGAATCCGGGGCGGCCGTGCCGGAGCCGGAGATCCACTAACTCACGGGACGGGCGTCCGCAGGTCGAGACGATTGAGTGTGCGCGTACAGGCCGCTCGCCATTCGACCTTGCTCATGTGCGTGCCGCGATCCCAGAATTTCATGCAGTCCTGCAGCGTCTCGCCGCCGCCGCCGGGCAAGCTCGGCGCGGCTTCGCTTGGGCTCGTGCTGGTCGCAGTTGGAGACGCGAACAGATCTGTTCTGGATGAGCCGCCACCGGAGAGAACACCCTGCGCAGGCGGCGGCGACAGCGGTGCGATTGTCGCCGCCACAGGTGCGGCGGGCTGCAGGGCCGACGGCGGCATGGCCGTGCTCTGAACCTGAGGCACAGGCTCCACGGTCTGCACCGCAGCGGCGCTCAGTGGAGTTCCACCAGATTTTGTCGCTGCCGCAGCGCGTGCATGGATGCCGCCGTGGCCTCCACCGTGCGCCGCCACGCCCGACGACGAGCCGGCGAGGACGACTGCGGCCGTCAGCACGGCAAAATAGCGTAAGGGGAACGTAAGCATTGGACACCGGCCTTTCCCGGTAGTGCCCAACTGGCAAACGCCGCAGCCGGACGTTCCCGGCGATCACGTCTGCGCGAGCGTCAACGCAGGAGCCGCGACGCCAAAACCAAGCCCAGCACCAGCATGCCGATCAGGTACCAGAACCTGAAGACCTGCGGGTGAAGGCGCGCGCGTACCAGCTGACCGCCCCACATGCCGGCGAAGGCCAACGCCACGGCAAGGGCTGCGGGTACCAGCACGCCGACATTGAGCGCGCCGGCAGCAGCGACGTTGACTGTCAGCGCCGCGGTCGCCACCACGAAACAGAGGCCGAGCGCCTGCACCAGCTTGTCCTTCTCGAGCCCGATGGCGGCGAGATACGGGACGCCGGGGATCATGAAGACGCCGGTCGCAGCCAGCATGGCGCCAGTCATGGCTCCGAAGATGGGACCGAGCCAAGGCTCCTGGGACCGTTTGACGGAGAATTCCAGCGAGGCAAGCGCGGTGACAGCGTAGACAATGAGCGTCAGGCCGAGCACGCCGCCGCCATACTTGGCGGCCGACGGGCCGGTCATCAAGCCCATGCAGGCCCATGTGCCGAGACAGGTGGCGAGCAGCATCGGCCACAGGCGGCGGGCGACCTCGCCGAGATGTGGACCGGCCAGCATCTGCCAGACGTTGGTCAGGAAGGCTGGGAGCAGCACGAGCGCGGCCGCTTCCAACGGCGCGATGAACAGCACCATCAGGCCCATGGAGACGGTGGGCAATCCCATGCCGATGACGCCCTTCACCAGCCCTGCGAAGGTGAAGGCGCCTGCAACGGCCAAGAGCTCGAGAATGCCCATGGCCCCGGGGGTTACGCGGCATGGGGCCTCTAGGCAAGGCCGGCGGAAGCAAGGCTGCTGTGGCGGAAACGAAGCCATGTGGAACGGCCGCGCCGGGACATTCTTCCGGCTGGGACGGCTGCACGGCCTTCTGCTAGAACCCCCGCGGACAACGCCACAGAAGGCCCTTGCCATGAGCTACGTATTCGACCCCGTTCCGCAGCCGACCCTCCCCATCAAGGGCTCCGACAAGCTGTTTCCCGTGCACCGCATCTACTGCGTCGGCCGCAACTACGCCGAGCACACCAAGGAGATGGGCGGCGACACCAAGGACCCGCCGTTCTTCTTCCAGAAGAACGCCAGCAACGCGCGCAGCGACGGCAAGTTTCCCTATCCGTCGAACACCAGCAACGTGCACCACGAGCTTGAGATGGTGGTGGCGCTCAAGTCGGGCGGCACCAACATCAAGCCGGAGGACGCCATGCGTCACGTGTTCGGCTATGCGGTCGGCATCGACATGACGCGCCGCGACCTGCAGGACGCAGCCAAGAAGCTGGCGCGCCCGTGGGAAGTCGCCAAGGCCTTCGAATTCTCCGGACCGTGCGGTGCACTGGTGCCGGCGGAGCAGGTGAAGAGCCCGAGCAAGGGCGCGATCTGGCTCGACGTCAATGGCCAGCGCAGGCAGACGGGCGACCTGGAGCAGATGATCTGGGACATTCCCAACCAGATCGCATTCCTGTCGGGCCTGTTCGAGCTGAAGGCCGGCGATCTCATCTTTACCGGAACGCCATCGGGTGTCGGCGCGATCAAGAAGGGTGATGTGATGACCGCCCACATCGACGGCGTCGGCGATCTCGAGGTGAAGGTCACCTGAGCCGGCTCGAACCGATGGCGGAATTTCACGGCGTCTTCCCCTATCTCGTGTCGCCGATCGACGAAACGGGACGGGTGAAGCGCGCCGTGCTGGCCCGCCTGTGCGATGATCTGATCGCGGCCGGCGTGCACGGTCTGACGCCGCTCGGCTCCACCGGCGAGTTCGCTTATCTCAATCACGAGCAGCGCGCGGAGGTGGTGAAGACAGTCGTCAAGGCCGCGCGCAAGCGCGTGCCGGTGGTCGCGGGCGTGGCGGCGACCACAATTGCCGATGCGGTTGCGCAGGCGCGCGCTTGCGAGCGGCTCGGCGCCGACGGCATCCTCGCGGTGATGGAAGCCTACTTCCCGATCGATGACGATGGCGTGGTGGCCTACTTCACGGCCATCGCCGAAGCCGTGAAGCTGCCGGTGGTGCTTTATACCAACCCGAACTTCCAGCGTTCCGACCTGTCGCTGCCGGCCATTGGCCGGCTCTCGCGCGTGCCCAACATCGGTTACATCAAGGACGCTTCGACCAATACCGGGCGGCTGCTGTCAATCCTCAACCTGGCCGGCGACCGCATGGGCGTATTCTCGGCCTCCGCGCATATCCCGGCTGCTGTGATGCTGATCGGCGGTCGCGGCTGGATGGCAGGGCCGGCGTGCGTCGCGCCGCGCGCGTCGGTGGAGCTCTACGAGCTGTGCCGGAAAAAGCGGTGGGACGAGGCGATGGCGCTGCAACGCAAGCTGTGGGCATTGAACCAGGCGTTCGCCAAGTACAATCTCGCCGCCTGCATCAAGGGCGCGCTCGAACTGCAAGGCTACGACGTGGGCGTGCCGCTGCCGCCGCAGGCGCCGCTGTCGAAAGAAGGCGTGGCAGCCGTGCGGGCTGCGCTGACCGACATCGGCGCACTGCCCGCCCAACGCGGGCAAGGCAGGAAGAAGGCAGCCGTATAGGCGGCAAGCTGCGAAGCACGGCCTCGCGTGCTAAACACGGGACCGATCGAAGGGGAAATCAGCACCATGGCCCGCCGTGCCGCAGACCTGCTCGTCGACTGCCTGGCGGCGCACGGCATCGACCGCGTGTTCTGCGTGCCGGGCGAAAGCTATCTCGCCGTGCTCGACGCCCTGCACGACAGCAACGCCATTCAAACCATCGTCTGCCGGCACGAGGGCGGCGCCGGCTTCATGGCCGTCGGCGACGCCAAGGTGACGGCAAGGCCCGGCGTGGTCTTCGTCAGCCGCGGCCCGGGCGCCACCAACGCGTCGATTGCCGTGCACATTGCCGAGCAGGATGCGGTGCCGATGGTGCTGTTCATCGGTCAGGTGCCGCGCGCGGAGATCGGCCGCAAGTCGTTCCAGGAGGTCGACTACGGCAAGATGTTCTCGGACATGGCCAAGGGCGTGCACGTCATCCACGACGCAGCGCGTATCCCCGAGGTGGTGGCACGCGCCTTCAAGGAAGCGCAAACGCCGACACCTGGTCCGGTGGTGGTCGTGCTGCCGGAGGACATGCTGGAAGACGAAACCCGTACTCCGGTGATCGGGCCCGTGGCATCGCCGCGCACGGCGCCGGCATCGGCGGAGGTCATAGCGAGCCTGGCCAACGTCATTGCCAAGGCCAAGCGCCCGCTGCTGATGGCGGGAGGCATGCAGCTCGGCACACCAGGCGGACGCAGGGCGCTGCTTGCCGCCTCAGAGGCGCATCACCTGCCGGTGGTGCTGACGTTCAAACGGCAGGACTATTTCCCAAATACGCATCCACATTATGCCGGACATCTCGGGTTCAAGATTCCGAAAGCCGCCGTCGATCGCTACGCAGAGGCCGACCTGATCATCGCCGTCGGCACGCGGCTGACGGAGGCGACCACGCAGGGCTACACGCTGCCGGAAGCCCCCGTACCGCGCCAGCTGCTGATCCACATTCATGACGACCCGAGCCAGATCGGCCGCAACTACCATACGGAAATCGCAGTCGTGGCCGACCCGCCTTCGGTGCTGCGGGCGCTGGCGGAGACGCGCACCGACGCGCCGCCGGAGCGCGCCGCCTGGATAAAAAAACTCAACGATCCGGTGGTGGCGGCGATGGCGTGGAAGGCACCGGCCGACGGTCTGCTCGACATGGGCGCGATCGTCGCGGCGCTGACCAAGCACGCGGCGAAGGACGCGATCTTCGTCATGGACGCCGGCAATTTTTCCGGCTGGCTGCACCGCCACTTCCCGTTCTCCATCGAGCACCTGATGGTGGGCGCTGTCGGCGGCGCGATGGGGATCGGCATGCCGGCAGCCGTAGCAGCGGCCTTGCGCTATCCCGGGCGGCAGGTGATCCATTTCCTCGGCGACGGCGGCGCACTGATGACGGGCTCGGAGCTGGCAACCGCCGTGCAGTACGGGGCCAAGGTGAAAACCTTCATCTCCAACAACAACAGCTACGGCACCATCCGCATGCACCAGGAAGCCGCCTACAAGGGGCGCGTGCACGGCACCGAGCTCAAGAACCCGGACTTCGCCAAGTGGGCGGAGAGCTTTGGCGCCAAGGGGCTGACGGTCAGGACCATCGAGGAGGCGCCGGACGCGGTTGCCGAGGCGCTGGCCCACGATGGCCCGGTCGTCGTCGACGTCATCACGGCGGTCGAGCATATCAGTCCAACGGCCACCATCAGCTCATTGCGCGGCTGAGAGCGACCCTTCACCATCACACACAGAACCAGCGGACAGGATTTCACGCATGCAGGACCACGACGTCGTCGGCATCGGCAACGCGCTTGTCGACATCATCGGACAATGTGACGACGCCTTCCTGTCGCGCCACGGCCGCACCAAGGGCTCGATGGCCTTGGTGGAAGCGGACACCGTGAAGGCGCTCTACGACGCTATGGGCCCCGGCATCGAGATGTCGGGCGGATCGGCGGCCAACACGCTGGTCGGCGTGGCTTCGTTCGGAGGACGCGCGGGCTTCATCGCCAAGACGGCGGACGACCAGTTCGGACGGGTGTTCCGGCACGACATTCAGGCGGCGGGCGTAACCTACAGGACGGCGCCGGCAGCAAGCGGCGGCGAGCCGACGGGGTGCTCGCTGATCCTGGTGACGCCGGACGGCCAGCGCACCATGAACACCATGCTTGGCGTGAGCCCCTACCTTGGAGCGGAGGAGGTCGATGCCGCGCTCATCGGCTCGGGTCGCATCCTGTATCTGGAGGGCTATATGTTCGATCGCCCACAAGCCAAGGCCGCCTTCCGGCTGGCCGCCGACATCGCTGCCAAGGCTGGACGGCAGGTGGCGATGACGCTGTCCGACCCGTTCTGCGTCGACCGTCACCGCGCTGATTTTCAGACGTTCGTGCGCAGCTCGGTCGACATCCTGTTCGCCAACGAGGCGGAGATCACCTCGCTGTACGAGGCGAACAGTTTCGAGGATGCGGCGCGCATCACACGGATGGAGGCGAAGCTGGCCGCCATCACGCGCTCGGAGAAGGGCAGCGTGATCGTCACCGGCGACCGCATGATCGAGATACCAGCGGCGCCAGTTGCCAAGGTGGTGGACACCACGGGCGCCGGCGATCTTTACGCGGCGGGCTTCCTGTTCGGGCTTGCCAAGGGCAAGGACTTCGAGACTGCCGGCCGGCTCGGGAGCCTGGCGGCGGCGGAAGTCATCTCGCACGTGGGTGCGCGGCCGCAGGTGAAGCTTTCTGAGCTGGCGCAGAAGGCAGGGCTTCTGTAGCCGCATCGGACGCCCAGGCAAGCCTCCGTTTTGTCATCCCGGAATTGCGCGTGAGCGCAATATCCGGGACCCAGGGCCGCAGATGACGTCCAAACTTGTGGCTCCTGGGTCCCGGCGCTCGCTGCGCTCGGCCGGGATGACAAGGCTGGTGGTGACGCCCCGAACAGACCGGACCGGAGGGCGCTCTAGATCCGCCGCAGCGCGACGCTCTGAATGCGGTGGTCGGCATCCTTGCGCAGGATCAGGCGGGCGCGCTGGCGGGTGGGGAGAATGTTCTCCTCCAGGTTCCTGGCGTTGATGCTGCGCCAGATCTCGAGGGCCTGCTTCTTGGCGGCATCCGGCGTCAGGTTCGCATAGCGGTGGAAGTAGGCGGCCGGATCGCGGAACGCCGTCTGGCGCAGGCGCATGAAACGCGTGACGTACCACTCCTCGATCATGTGCGGATCGGCATCGAGATAGATCGAGAAATTGAAGAAGTCCGAGACGAACGGAATTGCCTCGCCGTCTTTGGGCAGGCGCGCGGGCTGCAAAACGTTCAGGCCCTCGACGATGAGGATGTCGGGGCGATCGACCACGACCGACTGACCGGGAATGATGTCGTAGTGAAAGTGCGAGTAGACAGGCGCCTCGACGTTCTCGCGGCCGGATTTGACCTGATGCAGGAAGTTCAGCAGCCGCGCCGTATCGAAGCTCTCGGGGAAACCCTTGCGGTGCATGATGCCGCGGCGCTCGAGCTCGGCGTTGGGATAAAGGAAGCCGTCAGTGGTGATGAGATCGACGCGCGGATGGTCGGCCCAGCGCGCCAGCAGTGCGCGCAGCACGCGCGCCGTGGTGCTCTTGCCCACCGCGACCGAGCCGGCGATGCCGAGGATGTAGGGCACATGCCGCTCGCGGCGGCCGAGGAAACGGCTGGTGACGGAGTGCAGCTCCTGCGCACCCGCGACGTGCAGGTTGAGAAGTCGCGAGAGGGGCAAGTAGATCTGCTCGACCTCCAGGATCGACAGCTCCTCGATGAGACCGGAGAGCTGCTCGAGGTCGCGCGGCACCAGCGTCATCGGCGTATCGGCGCGCAGCTTCGCCCATTCGTCACGCGCAAACACGCGATAGGGCGAGAAGGCGAGATTGCTGCGCTCATCCGGCGCGAGATAGGTGGCGATGGCGGCCTTCTCGGCGGCGGTCATGCCTGCGGCCTCGTCCTGGCAGCCTTCTCGACGTGACCCGAGGTGCCGGCCCGCGACTGAAGCTCGGCCAGCACGTCATCGAGGGCCACGTCACGGCTCTCCAGCAGCACGAGGAGATGATAGACGAGGTCGGCGGCCTCGCGCGTCAGGGCCGCGCGATCCGCGCCCAAAGCTGCGATCACGGTCTCGACGGCCTCCTCACCCAGCTTGCGGGCGCACCTCTCCGGCCCGCCGTCCAGCAGCTCGCGGGTGTAGGATTTTGCGGCACTTTCCGACCGCCGCGCGCGAATGCGGGTCGCCAGCTCGTGCAGGACGTCGGTCATCGGGGCTGATCCTAACGGGCGGATTGGCCATCATATTCCAGGCCACTCCAACGCTGATGCGTGCGCCGCGTCAAGCATCGTTTGTGCGGAGCGTTAGCCGTTTCGGGATGCCGAGGCGGGGGAGGACACCTCCCTCCTGCCCGCGCCACAAATTCAGGTTATCGTAAGCTGCCGGACAATCCGATGCCGGTCTTTATCGGTTGCCGCAAACAAGCCCGGAGGAAATGCATGCAAGGTCTACACGCAAGATTTGCCAAGGCGCTGGTCATCGTGGCCACCGTCGCGGTTGTCGGAACCATTCAGCTTTCGCGCGATGCCATCGGGCAGAGCGGCGAAGGATGGACGGTGCTGTTCGACGGCAAGAGCCTCGATGGCTGGAACAAGGTGGGCGGCGAAACCAATTGGCGCCTGGAAGACGGCGCCGTCGTCGCCGACAAGCTCGGCGGCAAGGACGCGTCGTTTCTCGTCAGCAAGAACGCCTACAAGGACTTCTTGCTGCACGTGGAGTTCTGGGCGAGCGACGATTCCAACAGCGGCATCTACATGCGCTGCCAGGACCCCAACAAGCTGACCGACCGCAGCTGCTACGAGGCCAACATTTTCGATCAGCGCAAGGACCCGACCTACGGCACCGGCGGCATCGTGCATTTCGTGGAGGTGAACCCGATGCCGAAAGCCGGCGGCAAGTGGAGCACGTACGAGATCACGGCCAAGGGTCGCGACCTGACCGTGGTGCTGAACGGCCAGAAGACGGCGGTGCTCAACAACGGCCTGTTCGCGGAAGGCCCGATCGGGCTGCAGCACGGCGCCGGCACGATCAAGTTCCGCAAGGTGTCGATCAAGCCACTCTAGCGTTTCTCTGCGCGTGCACCTGAGGGTGCGCGCGCCCCCTATGTGGAGGGCCGCGGGACCGCTCTTACCGGTTGCATAGGCCCTAGAACGGTGCGGCTTGACGGCTTTGTCGACTCTGGCATATGGTATGCCATATGCCATCTAGGGAGGCGACCATGCAGTGTCCGGTATGTCTCGAAAAGGCAGAGAACCTGACCCCCAACACGCTGCAGGGCGTGGTGGTGGGCTGCAAGCACTGCGGCGATTACAGGATTTCGGCCGTGGCATTTCACGGCTTCATGCGCCTGGAGGCAGACGAGAAGCGCGCGGCGCTGGCAGCGGCGCGCTCAACCGCCACGCACGGCTGGCCGATGATCGGGAATGCGGCTGTTCCGCTGCGTTGAATCACTTTTCACGCCAGAAGGCGCCCATCGAACGCGTCGATGGATGGATCCTCGGGACAAGCCCGAGGATGACGGTTGAGCGGGCGGCTGGCGCCCGAGCTGCGTCCAGGCTCAGTACGAGACCTCGCCGGTGAGCCGCTGGCGGACGTAGTCGAGCTGGTCGTAGTTGCCGTACTGGATGACGAGATAGCCGCTCTCGCCGGAAGCCTTCTTCACCTCGACCTTGAGACCGAGCGCGTCGGAGAGATCCTTCTCGAAGGCGAGCGTGTCGGCATCCTTGACCGATGATGGCTCGCGCGCGGCGACATCCGGGGCAGGCGCACTGCTGCCACCACCCGATCCGAGACCTGTGCTGTTGACCGCACGTGGCGGTAGATCCTTGCCCTGCTCGCTCTCGTACATCAGCGCTTCGACCTGGCGCACATTGAGCCCGCGCTTGACGATCTCCTCGGCGAACACGTCGGCGTGCTTGTGACCGACGATGGCGCGGGCGGCGCTGGAGGCGAGCTTGCCTTCGCGCACCAGCGTCTGCACGCTCTCCGGCAGCTTGAGCAGGCGCAGCGCATTGCCGACATAACTGCGGCTCTTGCCGAGCGAGTCGGAAAGCTGCTCGTGCGTATAGTTGAAGCGCGTGATGAGCTCGTTGTAGCCGATCGCCTCCTCGATCGGATTAAGGTCCGCGCGCTGGATATTTTCTATCAGCGCGAATTCGGCAACCTCGGTATCGGTGAGATCGCGCACGATGACGGGCACGTTGTGCAGGCTTGCGCGCTGCGCGGCGCGCCAGCGGCGTTCGCCGGCAACGATCTCGTAGCCGCCCCGCGCTGCGTCCGGACGCGCGATGATGGGCTGCACCAGGCCTTTGGCGCGGATCGAGCTTGCGAGCTCGGCGAGCTCGGCATCGTCGAAGGTTTTGCGCGGGTTGAGACCGCTCGGGTGCAGCTCGGCGATGGGAAGCAGGCGCTGCTCGCCGTGCACGGGAAGGCGCTGTTCCGCCAACGGCTGCGGCTCGCCGATCAACGACGCAAGTCCGCGGCCAAGCCGGCCTCTGTGCAGGGGCGTCACCATGGGAATTCCTATGTTCCTGATCTCAGACATTGTATGAGTTCCTGAGGGCTAGCTACTGTTCTGATTGTAGAATTATCCCTCCGGCACCGCGCAAAAACTGGATCCCGGGGACAAGCCCCGGGATGACACTTGTGTGTGTGCGGCAATGGCTCGGCAAACTCAAGCCGCCCTGAGCTGGCGTTCGCGCTCGATGATCTCGTGCGCGAGGCGGATGTAGGCCTGGCTGCCCGGGCACTCGTAGTCGTAGAGCAGGATCGGCTTGCCGTGCGAGGGTGCCTCCGCCACGCGCACGTTGCGCGGGATCATGGTCTCGTAGACCTTGGCACCGAAGAAGTTGCGCACCTCGCTCGCGACCTCGCGCGAGAGCTGCGTGCGCGCGTCGTGCATGGTGAGCACCACGCCCTGGATCTCCAGCATCGGATTGAGCGTCGACTTGATCTGATCGATGGTCGACTTCAACTGCGAGATTCCTTCCAGCGCGAAGAACTCGCACTGCACGGGCACCAGCACCGCGTGCGCCGCCGTCATCGCATTGAGCGTGAGCAGATTGAGCGACGGCGGACAATCGATCAGCAGGTAGCCGTACGGCACCTCGTTGGAGCGTGCGCGCTGCTCGGCGATCAGTCCGGCAACCGCATCGCGCAGGCGATAGGGCCGGTGGTTCGCATCCTGCATCATCTCCGACTCGAGGCCGACGAGATCGGCATTGGCCGGCACGATGCTCAAGTTCGGCACCAGCGTCGGCGCGCTGGCATTGGCAATGGTCGAGCGGCCGCTCAGCACATCGAAGCTGGTGACGGCACGCGCATCTTCCGCAATGCCGACGCCGGTGGAGGCGTTGCCCTGCGGATCGAGATCGAGAATGAGGACCTTCTCACCCACGGCAGCGAGCGCAGTGCCGAGGTTGATGGCTGTGGTGGTCTTGCCGACGCCGCCCTTCTGGTTGGCAATGGCAAGAACGCGGAGCGGGCTCCCTAAGGGCATGTCAGTCCTTCGCTTTGCGTTCGAGGTTCGTGATGACGGCTATGCGGCCGCTTCCTTCTGTCACGCTGGGCACCAAGTCGACGTCGAAGTTCCAAGTCTTTTTCGCCGCGTCGATCTCCTGGGCGACCTCTTTTCCTTTGGAGAATAAGCCCGTAGTCCCAGGCGGGGATAACGGGAACGCCAACGCCAGAAGCTTCTCGAGCGGCGCAAGGGCGCGGGCCGAGACAACGCGCGGCAACAGAAAATTAACCTGTGTTTTAACTGATTCGGCCCTTGCCGGCAGTATCTCCAGGCCGATTCCCGGCAGCGGGGAGACGGCGCGCACCACTTCCCGCAGGAAGGCTGCTTTCCGGGTATCACTTTCGATCAGGGTGACGCGTGTTCCCGCTCCCCATTCTTCCATAGGGAGAGGGTTAGGGTGCGGGGCGGCAGCTTGCTCCAGCGCTGGCGACCGTGGCCGCCCCTCACCCCGGCCCTCTCCCCGCAAGCGGGGAGAAAGAGCAGAAGTGTCAGCAAGCAGGATCGCGCAGACGAGGCCCGGGAAGCCGGCGCCGGAACCGAGGTCGATCCAGGAACGAAGACCGGCAGGGGCGAGGGCAACAAGCTGAGCGCTGTCTGCAAAGTGGCGGTGCCAGATGTCGTCGAGGGTGCTGGGCGCAACCAGGTTCACCGCCTTCTGCCACTGCTTGAGCAGGGTTTCGTAAGTGGCGAGGCGCGCAATTGTCTCGGCGGAGGCGCCGAAGACGGCGGCGAAATCGTCGGGGCCTTTGATGGTGTGCGTTGTCATCTCGCGCATTCTAAACTTGTCATCCCGGAATTGCGCGCGAGGGACCCAGGGCCGAGGACGGCGCGGCGGCTAGCAGCCCTGGGTCCCGGCTCTCGCTGTGCTCGGCCGGGATGACAATTCTTTAGTGGAGCCTCGCATCTGTAATCCCGGCACGTGTTGCCGGGATCCAGCCTTCCGCAAGCGGCGGAGCAAGCTGAGAGATGGATCCTCGGGACAAGCCCGAGGATGACAACTGGGTTGAGATGCATCTGCACGGGTTTCACGTGGAACGATTGTAGCGGCTACTCGGGTGGGAAACCGTAGCGCCTCCGGCGAGGTTTCGCATCGACGTCACCGCGCGCGGCGCTGGAAAAGTGCGCAAAGCCGTCAGGCGCTCTTGCGGCCGGGCGCCTTGCGCAAGTGGGCGAGCAGCAGCATCAGCGCGGCGGGCGTCATGCCTTCCATGCGGCCGGCCTGGGCCAGCGTTGTGGGGCGCACCTTCTCGAGTCGCTGGCGGATCTCGGTGGAGAGCGAGGTGACGGCACCGAAATCGAAGTCCGGCGGGATGCGCACACTCTCTTCCTTGCGGAAGGCGACGACGTCGGCCTCCTGGCGGTCGACGTAGGCGGCGTAGCGCGCGTCCACTTCCAATTGGGCTGCGATGGTGGGCGCGATCGATCCCACGGCCGGCCAGATGGCGGCGATGCGCTTCAGATCGATATCCGGGAAGGACAGCAGCTCGAAGGCGGAGCGGCGCTTGCCGTCGCGATTGATCTCGAGGCCGTGGCGCGCGGCCTCGTTGGGCGTGAGGGTCAGATCTTCCAGAAGGGCGCGGCCTTCGCTCAGCGCCTTCGACTTGGACTCGAAGGCGGAGCGCCGCTCGGTCGAAATGCAGCCGAGTGCAATCGCTGCCGGCGTCAGCCGCTGATCAGCATTGTCGGCGCGCAGGCGCAGGCGGTACTCGGCGCGCGAGGTGAACATGCGGTAGGGCTCGGACACGCCGCGCGTGACGAGGTCGTCGATCATCACGCCCATGTAGCCATCGGCACGCGAGACGATGAACTCGCGCGCATCGCCGGCAGCTTTCAGCGCCGCGTTGATGCCGGCGGCGATGCCCTGCGCGCCGGCCTCCTCATAACCGGTGGTGCCGTTGATCTGCCCGGCAAGGAACAGGCGCGGCAGCTTCTTCACCTCCAGCGCGGGCGTAAGCTCGCGCGGATCGACGTAATCGTACTCGATGGCATAGCCGAAGCGTAGAACCGCGACCTTCTCCAGCCCCGGGATCGTGCGCAGGAACGCTTCCTGCACGTCCGCCGGCAGCGAGGTGGAGATGCCGTTGGGATAGACGGTGTCGTCGTCGAGGCCTTCCGGCTCCAGGAAGATCTGGTGGCCACTACGGTCGGCGAAGCGCACTACCTTGTCCTCGATGGACGGGCAGTAGCGCGGGCCGGTGCTGGCGATCTGGCCGGAGTACATCGGCGAGCGATTGAGGTTGGCGCGGATGATGTCGTGCGTCGCGGCCGTGGTGGTGGTGACGCCGCACGCGATCTGCGGGTTCGCGATGCGCTCGGTGAGGAACGAGAACGGCACCGGGTGCTCATCGGCCGGCTGCATCTCCAGCGACGCCCAGTCGATGGACGTCTTGTCGAGGCGCGCGGGTGTGCCGGTCTTGAGGCGGCCGAGCGCCAGGTCGAGCGCGAGCAGGCGCTGCGAGAGGCCGTTGGCCGGGGGCTCGCCGTGACGGCCGGCGGGCGTCTTCTCCTCACCGCGATGGATCAGGCCGCGCAGAAAGGTGCCGGTGGTGAGCACCACGGCGCCGGCGCGGATCTGCTCGCCGTCGCTGGTGACGATGCCGGCCACAGCGCCGTTGTCGACGATCAGGTCCTCAACCGCGGCCTCGACCACCTCGAGGTTGGGCGTGGCGCGGATCGCGGTCTGCATCGCCCGACGGTAGAGCTTGCGGTCGGCCTGCGCGCTCGGGCCCTGCACGGCGGGGCCCTTGGAGCGGTTGAGCAGGCGGAACTGGATGCCGGCGGCGTCCGCCACCCGCCCCATCAGGCCGTCCAGCGCATCGATCTCGCGCACCAGATGGCCCTTGCCGAGGCCGCCGATGGCCGGGTTGCAGGACATCTCGCCGATGGTGGCGAAGCGATGCGTGGCGAGGGCCGTGCGTGCGCCCATGCGGGCTGCGGCAGCCGCAGCCTCGCAGCCGGCGTGGCCGCCGCCTACGACGATGATGTCGAACTTCCGGGACATG
>CADEEC010000048.1:17335-23187 GCA_902826255.1 uncultured Hyphomicrobiales bacterium
GGGATTTGGCCGATAGCTGCGATCTAACCCCGGTCTGCTCCGCCTACCCAGCATCTATCCCGGCCGCGCCGGCTCCTCCGTCGTCACTCCGGAACGCGCGGCCAGCGCGTATCCGGGATCCACCCACAATCGCACGCGAACCCGGCTGGGTCCCCGATAGCCTCGCCGTAGGCTCGGCTTAGGGGATGACGTTTGGCGGCGAGATTTGAGAACTGGCGTCGTTGCCGCAAGGGGTCGCCAGTGGCCCAGTTTGCCGCTCGCCGCATATAGCCGGCTTCAGGTGACGCCGTGCTCCCTTAGCAGCGCCTGCTCATCCCCTGACACCCAGCCGAAAACCTTCAACTCGCCGTCCAGATTCTGGACCAGGTAGTGAACATCGAAATCGATGGCGACGTCCGGTTGATCCCTGCGGGCGTAGGTTGCCGTCCAGGCGACATGGGCGACGCCATGATGATCATCAATGGGCGAGAAACGGACATCGCGTATCCGCATGCCCTTCGTCCCCATCGCCCGATAGCGCGCGTAGCCTTGCGCCATCATTTGTTTGAGTTGCTCGTCATTCTTTCCGGTCATCACGCCGGCAGGCGAGGCTGCCACGAATTCGGACGCGTAGAGCGCTGCCACCTCATCCATATCCGTGCGGCCGCCGAGAGACTGGTTGAAGACCCTCTCATACCGATCGAAGAACTTCCTTACGCTGGCTTCCATCATATGCTCTTCAAGCTCGGCATGGCCCGTGGGGTTCCCGCCACGGCCCTGAATTCCGGTACAGCTAAGCCAGATGCCGGTAGCAGGCGAACGAGCGCACGACCTTGCCGTCCGGCCCGAACTCGAAGGTTTCCGCAGCGGCCTGGCCGCGGTGGTTGCGATAGAGGATGGTGACGCACTCGTATCCCACCAGAACCGCCTCCTGCTCGAACTTGAGGCCGGGTTGAGCGGCGAGGCCACCGCTCCAATAGGCGCGCAGCGCATCGCGCCCCACCACCCGTCCGTTGCCCAGGCGGGCTTGCGCCACCGGCGAGAGGAACACGATGCCGTCGGCGTAGTGGGCGAAGATGCGATCAAGGTCGTGGCTGTTCCAGGCCGCGATCCAGTCGGCGGCAAAAGCGTGGGGATCGAACATCGTCGTGGCTCCCTTTGGGATACCTCACTCTAGAGGGAGACCGCGCACCTGGCTTCGAGGTCACCTGGATCCCTGCCTATGCGGGATGACGTTTGGCGCGAGGAACAAGCTCCGAAACTGGCGTCACTCCCGCGGAGGCGGGAGTCCAGTGCACGCATCCACGCGGATACCCCCGCTGGAAACGCCGAACCGTGAACAAGTCAAACCCGCGTGGCACCCGCTTCTAGGCCCAAGATCGCGAAAACTTCGGCCTTCCAGCTCGCACCGGATTGCTCGATGATACCCTTAAGCCGCGGCGCGGGGCCCGGCTCCTGGCAAGCAGAGGCGCTGCCGTGGAAGAGAAAGACGCCGGCGGCTTTTCCGTGTCCTACGGCCAGGAGGACAGCGAGTTTCCGGTCTACGCCATGGCCGTGCTGGCGGCAGGATGCCTCGCGGCGGGCTGGTTCACGGCGCTGACGATCTGGTTCGCGCTCGGCATCGTCGCGGCCGGCTTCGCCTACTACAACCTGCCGCTGCTGGAGACCAAGCGGCCGGTTATCGGCGCCAACCAGTACGGGGTGTTCGTGCAGTCGTTCGGGCTTATTCGCTGGCGCGCCATCGACAGAATCGAGCTGGTAGCGATCGCGGAGCGGATGGCGACGGTGCACGAGCTGCAGATCGCCCTCAACGCGCCGGTGACCAGCGCGCTGGTGGCGGATTGGCGCAAGCAGCCCCTCTACCGCTCGCTGATGCGCCTGCCCTGGAGCATGAGCTACGACAACAAGGTGCGGGTGCGCCTCGCCCAGTTCGGCACCCCGCCGGAGGAAATTCACCGCACGCTGCTGCGCATGTTGCGGTATTTTCGGAGCTGAATCGGCGGGGAAATTGAACGCTGTAAAGATTTCACGTGAAACATATACAGCGTTCAATAAGGCATGGTCACGCAATACTGAACATCGTACACGTTTCACGTGAAACGTTAACGTCGTTCAATTTCCTATCACTTGCCGATGCAGAAGCGCCCGAAAATCTCGCCCAGCACGTCCTCGACATCCACGGCACCCGTCAGCCGACCCAGGGCCTGGGCGGCCCGACGAAGGTCCTCGGCCCTGAGCTCGGGCTCGGTCATGGGGGCACCCAGGAACGAGCGCAGCGGCGCCAACGTACGCTCCAGCTGCTGGCGATGGCGGGCCTGGGTCAGTGCCGGCGCCTCGCCGGCGTCCTGGCCGATACGGCCTTGCACGTAGGCGGTCAGGCGGCGCGCCAGGATGTCGACGCCCTGCCCGGTCAGGGCCGAGATGCCGATGGCACCGTCCGGCAGGGGGTGCAGCATGCCTTGGGGCAGCAGGTCCATCTTGTTGGCGATGGGCCAAACCCGGTCGGAACGGGCGGCCAATTCCTCCGGCACCTGGGCGGGCGGGGCCGTGACATCGATGATCCAGAGGATCAGCTCGGCCTCCTTCGCGCGCTTAAGCGTGCGTCGCATGCCCTCCTGTTCGACCTTTCCGGGGGCATCGCGCAGGCCGGCGGTGTCGCTGACGATGACCGGGAAGCCCTCCAGGTCGAGCCGGACTTCGATCACGTCGCGCGTGGTGCCCGCCTCCTCCGAGACGATGGCGACGTCGCGCTGTGCCAATGCGTTGAGCAGGCTGGACTTGCCGGCGTTGGGCGGCCCCGCCAGCACGATGCGGAAGCCCTCGCGCAGCAGCTCGCCGCGGCGGCCGTCGTCCAAGTGCTGGGAGATGTCCGCGGCCAGGGCCTTGACCTCGCCCCGCGCACGGTTGGCCGTGCCCTTGGCCACGTCCGGCTCGTCGGAAAAGTCGATCGCCGCCTCGAGCTGAGCCATGGCCCCGATCAGCCGCTGCCGCCAGCCTTCATAGAGCCGATACAGCTTGCCCCCGGCTTGGCCCAGGGCCTGGCGCCGCTGGGCCGCGGTCTCGGCCTCGACCAGATCCGCAAGACCCTCGACCCCGGTCAGGTCCAGCTTGCCGTTCTCGAAGCCCCGGCGCGCGAACTCACCCGGCTCCGCCATGCGACAGCCCGCGATCCTGCCGAGGGCCGCCAGCACGCCCGCGATCACGGCGCGCCCGCCATGCACGTGGAGCTCGGCCATATCCTCCCCGGTCTCGCTCTTGGGTCCAGGGAACCAGAGCACGAGCCCCTGATCCAATAGCTCGCCGGTGTCAGGGTCGCGGATCAGTCTCAGGGCCGCGAACCGGGGCTTGGGCAGAGCCCCCGTGAGAGCGGTCAGCGCCGTGCCCGCGGCCGGTCCGGACAGGCGAATGACCGCGAGCCCGGCCCGGCCGTGACCGCTGGAAAGCGCAAAGATGGTGGAGCTGTCTGCCATGCGAAGCTGCCCGGATGGCAGTGCCTAAGGCGGGAAAACGGCAATACCGTATCACACCGACTGCGTCCGCGGCCGCCATTTTCGACGCAGCCCTGTGGAGCAACGCCGCTAGCCGACCGCAGCGATCGCCAGAAACACCAGGCCTAGGCCTCCGAGAACCGCGCGCGCAACATGCGAATATTCCCAGAGATATCGGTGGTGCTGCCAGTCATCGCCGGCGTTGCTGTCCTGCGTCGAGAAGAAGCGCGCAGTCAAGCCGTCCAGGTGCAGGCCTTTGGTCCACACGCTGTTCACCGGATGCGTCACCAGCCAGTACACCGCCTGCATGCCGATGAGCGCCAATAGCGCAGCGGCGACCCACCAGGGCCGCCCGCCCGCCTGCACCTGCTGCACGAGCAGAGCCAGCAGCGCAACGATACCCAGCGGCTCGGCCGCACCGCCGATGGTGAAGCCGGGATAGTAGATTTCCTGCACCTTCAGATATGGCTCCCGGTCGAGCCGCATCTTGCCGGGCATCTCCAGTGCATGCGCCAGCGCCAGGCCCATCGCCACGGCGACCAGCAGCAGGCAGGTAATCTGCAGCGCGTGCACCATGCGAGGCCAACACCTCGCGCAGCCACCCGTTCCCCGCAATTGCCGCGCGTCCGTTCCACTGCTAGCTTCAACGCTGCGGGGACACGGCAGGCTCCCCGTATGGCCAGACGCTAATCCGCGTCCAAGCTCTGCCCCAGCAGGGCGCTCTCTTCGAGCGTCGCACCGGGGCATTCGGCGTCGTGGACACCACCACCAGCATCGAGCAACCGCGCTTGGCAAGCATTGGCGCGCACCACCGCGACACCGTTCGTGCCGTCTACCGCGCCCGCGCGCTGCGCGACTTCGGCGACGGCTTCGTCGCGGTCCTGCTTCCCGTCTACCTCACGGCGATCGGTCTCGGCGCGTTCGAGGTCGGGCTGGTCGCAACCGTCGCCCTGTTCGGCTCGGCGGCGGCGACGCTCGCCATCGGTCTCCTCGGCGCACGCATCGACCAGCGCACGCTCTTGATCGCCGCGTCCGGCCTGATGGTCGCGAGCGGCCTCGCCTTCGCCGTCTCTGACACCTACGCCCTGATCCTTCTCATCGCCGCCGCCGGCACCATCAATCCGTCCGCCGGCAGCGTGAGCGTGTTCGTGCCGCTGGAGCACGCCGTGCTGTCGCGCTCCGTCGCCGACGCCGAGCGCACGCGCATGTTCGCGCGCTACAGCCTGATCGGCGCGCTGGCCGCCGCGACCGGCTCGCTTGCTGCAGCCAGCCCCGATCTTCTGGCCACCCTCGGCGTCTCCGGCCCCGTGGCGCTGAAGGCGATGTTCGTGCTCTACGCCGCGCTCGGCCTCGCCGGCGGCATCATGTATGCGCGCATCCCCGCCGATCCGACGCCGGTCGCGGACAACCCCGTCACGCCGCTCGGCCCCTCGCGCGCCATGGTCTACAAGATGGCCGCGCTGTTCTGCATCGACTCGTTCGCCGGCGGATTCGCGGTGCAGTCACTCGTCGCTCTCTGGTTGTTCACCCGGCACGGGCTGTCGCTGTCGGCGGCCGGCGTCTTCTTTTTCTGGTCCGGCGTGCTCGCCGCCTTCTCCTTTCCGGTGGCGGCGTGGCTGTCGCGGCGCATCGGTCTCGTCAACACGATGGTGTTCACGCACATCCCCTCGAGCTTGTGCCTGATCGCCGCCGCGCTCGTACCCAATCTGGAGGCCGCGCTCGCCCTCCTTTTGATCCGCGCCGCACTGTCGCAAATGGACGTGCCGACACGCTCATCCTACGTGATGGCCGTCGTCACGCCGCCCGAGCGCCCGGCAGCGGCGAGCGTCACGTCGGTGCCGCGCAGCCTCGCCGCGGCAGCCAGTCCGGCGCTGGCGGGCGCGCTGTTTGCGGCCGGTCTCGACGCCTGGCCGCTCATCATCTGCGGCGTCCTCAAGATATTCTACGACATCGCGCTCCTCTGGACCTTCCGGCACATCAAGCCGCCGGAGGAGCGCTGACATGGAACCCGCCGCTGACATCAGCCTTGTCGTTTTTCTCGCCGGCACGCTGGCAGCGGCATTCGTCGCCGGCCTTGCAGGGTTCGCCTTCGGCGTGGTGGCCGCAGGCATTTGGCTGCACGTCCTGCAGCCCGCGGAGACGACGGCGCTGATCGTGGCCTACGCGCTTCTGGTGCAAGGCTACGCGGTGTGGAAGCTGCGCCATGCCATCCAGATCGGACGCCTGATGCCGCTCGTCGTCGGCAGTGCGATCGGCATTCCGGTCGGCGTCGCGATCCTCGGCATCGTTGCGCCGGGACCGTTGCGCATGGCGATCGGCGCGCTGCTCGTCCTGTTCAGCGTCTACAATCTGATCCGGCCCAAGCTTCCGGCAATCAAATCCGCC
>CADEEC010000049.1:0-5933 GCA_902826255.1 uncultured Hyphomicrobiales bacterium
CGCGGGCGGGTGGCGAGCCTCTCGCCTGCCGAGGGCGGCTCGGCCTTGCTGATGGACGCTGTCTCAGGCGGCGCTGCCTTCGGTGCGGGCGGAGGTGCCGGTGCAGCCGATGCGCCGAACAGGTTCTCTAACCAGTTGCCGCCCGACGCCGCCTGCGCGGGAGCTGCTGTCTCGGTGGACCACCCCTTTGCCGGGGCCGCCGGCCGCTCCTTGGCTACCGGCTGCGCGGACGCGACCGAGGTACCTGCTTCCGACAGGCCCGCATCGGCGTAGGCCTGGGAGCGCTGCTTCAGCGCGTCCGCCCGGTCGGTCTCGTTGAGGCCGCCCTTGAGCCACAGCGCGCTCGTGAGGTCGGAGATCGCCTGCGCGGGCTGGCTCTTCTGGCGGAAAGCAACGCCGCGCGTGTAGAGCGCCTTCGCCATGATCGGGGGCGGAAGGTGGCCCGCGTTCAGAATGGCAGTGAGGGACTGCGTCGCCTGATCGACCTTCCCGGCCTGGATCAGCTTGGCAGCCGCATCGATGGTGCGCTGGGCCTCGACCGGATCCTGCTTTTTCTTGGCAGCGGCCTTGGCCTCATCGGCGGGGCCGGCGGCGGCCGCCTTGGCTTTCGCTTTGGCCTTGGCCATGCGGCTTGCCGTTTGCGATTCGACGGCAGGCGCAAACATCCCGGCAAATGCCAGCGTGACAATCATCGCAAATGCGACTTTGCGCCAGTCGCGAGCCATGCTCCGTTCCCTGCCGTCCGCCATTTGAACGCGAAGCACTGTCTAACGCAAAAACTACGACAATTCCATGGTTGAGGGCAAATTCGATAGGCGCCTATTCCACAGTGACGGACTTGGCGAGGTTGCGCGGCTGATCCACGTCCGTACCCATCAGAACGGCCGTATGATAGGCCAAAAGCTGCACGGGCACCGCATAGAGCAGCGGCACGGCGAAAGGATGAATTTCGGGCATCGCGATATGGGCCTCCAGCGCACATCCCGCCTTTGACGCCGGCGCGTCGGTCACCAGAACGATTCGCCCGCCACGGGCCGCCACCTCCTGCATGTTGGAGGCCGTCTTCTCGAACAGCTGGTCCTGCGGTGCCACCACGATCACCGGCACATTCTCGTCGATGAGCGCGATGGGACCGTGCTTCAGCTCGCCCGCGGCATAGCCCTCCGCGTGGATGTAGGAGATCTCCTTCAGCTTGAGCGCGCCTTCCAGCGCGATCGGGTAGCTGGTGCCGCGTCCGAGATAGAGCACGTCCTGGGCCTTCGACAGGCGGTGCGCAAGGTCCTCGTAGCGGTCCTCGTCGCGCAGCAACGTCGAGATGTGACGCGGGATTTCCGACAGCGCCTTAACGAGCGCACGTTCCTCCTCGCGCGTGATGGTGCCGCGCGCGCGCGCCAGGCCGATGGCAAAGCAGGCGAACACGCTGAGCTGGCAGGTGAACGCCTTGGTGGAGGCCACGCCGATCTCGGGCCCCGCCAGCGTCGGCAGGATGACATGCGACTCACGCGCGATGGTCGAGGTGCGCACGTTGACGATGGAGGCGATGCGCTGGCCCTGCGCCTTGCAATAGCGCAGCGTGGCGAGCGTGTCGGCCGTCTCGCCTGACTGCGATACGAACAGCGCCAGCCCGCCTTTCGGCAGCGGCGGCTCGCGATAGCGGAACTCGGAGGCGACGTCGATTTCGACCGGTATGCGTGCGTAGCGCTCGATCCAGTACTTGCCGACGAGGCCCGCATAATAGGCTGTTCCGCAGGCCGAGATCGAGACCTGCGAGATGCTGGAGGGATCGATGCCGAGATCGGGCAGCTCCACGCGCCCCACGGAAAGATCGAGATAGTTGGCCAGCGTGTGGCTGATGACCTCGGGCTGCTCGTGGATCTCCTTCGCCATGAAGTGGCGGTAGTTGCCCTTGTCGACGAGCATCGAGCTCGCCAACGACTTGATGGCGGGACGCGTAACGAGGCGCCCATCGCGGTCGAAAATCTGCACGGATTGGCGGCTGAGCACCGCGCAGTCGCCGTCCTCAAGATAGGTGATGGTGTCGGTGAAGGGCGCGAGCGCGATGGCATCGGAGCCCAGGTACATCTCGCCGTCGCCATGACCGACGGCGAGCGGCGGGCCCTCGCGCGCGCCGACCATCAGGTTGTCCTGGCCGGCGAAGATGATGGCGAGCGCAAAGGCGCCGCGCAGGCGCTGCAAGGCGCGCTTGGCGGCATCGACCGACTCGTGACCCTCCTCGAGATAGGCGCTGACCAGATGCAGGATGGTTTCCGTGTCCGTCTCGGTCTGGAAGACGTGGCCCTTGGCCGTCAGCTCCTCGCGCAGCTCCTGGAAGTTCTCGATGATGCCGTTGTGCACGACGGCGACGCGCTCGTTCATGTGCGGGTGCGCGTTGCGCTCCACCGGCTTGCCGTGCGTCGCCCAGCGCGTGTGGCCGAGCCCGGTGCGACCCTTGAGAGGCTCGCTCAGCAGCCGCTGCTCGAGGTTCTTGAGCTTGCCCTCGGCACGCCGCCGGTCGAGATGCCCGTTCTCCACGGTGGCGATACCGGCGGAGTCATAGCCGCGATACTCGAGCCGGCGCAGGGCATCGACAAGATGCTCCGCTACCGGCGTATTACCCAGAATGCCTACGATCCCGCACATGCCCGTTAACCCTGTCGTCAGCAAACGCCGCATCGGGCGCTGGCGGTTAGTACCGCCGGCCGGCGCGGGCTTTCAACTCACAGTCTATTTCCTGGTTTTTCTGCAAGGACCGGGCCGGTTTTTTGGCCGGATTTAGGCTGTTTTCTTGCGTCTTTGCATGAAGTGGCGAAACTTGGCAACCCAGCCCGGGCGCTCCTCCTGGGGGGCGCGGGCCAGGCCCAGAGCCCCAGGTGCGACATCTTTGGTGATGACGCTGCCTGACCCGATATAGGCGCCTTCGCCGATCTTTACAGGTGCGACCAAAGAGGAGTTGGAGCCGATGAAGGCGCCGTTGCCGATGTCGGTGCGGTGCTTGGCGAAGCCGTCGTAGTTGCACAGGATGGTGCCGGCGCCGACGTTGGCGCTCTCCCCGACGCGGGCATCGCCGATATAGGCGAGGTGGTTGGCCTTCGCGCCCGCCTCAACGATCGCGTTCTTCACTTCGACGAAATTGCCGATGCGGGCGCCGTGACCGATGTCCGTCCCCGGCCGGAAACGCGCGAACGGCCCGACGCGTGCGCCCCTGCGCAACCGCGTCTGCGTCATGTGGCAGTTGGCCATGATGTGCACGCCGTCCTCGACCACCACACCCGGCCCGAAGAACACGTTGGGCTCGATGGTGACATCGCGGCCCGTAACGGTGTCGAAGCTGAACCAGACCGTTTCCGGTGCAATGAGGGTGGCGCCGCGCTGCATCGCTGCGCTGCGCGCGCGCGACTGGAAGATGGCCTCGGCCGCCGCAAGCTGCTCACGCGAGTTGATGCCGCTGGCATCCTCTACGCGGCACAGCACAGGCGTCGCCGTCAATCCGTCCTTGGCGGCAAGCGCCGGTGCGTCGGTGAGATAATACTCGCCCTTCGAATTGCTATTGTCGATACGCGCAAGCAATCCGGCAAGGTCGGCCACGCGAAACGCCATCGCACCCGCATTGCAAAGCTCGATGCGCTTTTCCTCTTCGCTTGCATCCTTGTCTTCGCGGATCGCCGTCACCCGCCCGCCGGCATCGAGCACCAGCCGGCCGTAGCCCGCCGGGTCGCCGGGCTTGAAAGCAAGAACCGCGATGTTGGCAGCGTCCAAGCCGTCGACCAGGCGCTGCAACGTCTCCGGCTGCAGCATCGGCGAGTCGGCGAACAGCACCAGCACGCGTCCCTTGTGACGCATGAGCGCCGGCTTGGCCGCGAGCACCGCGTTCGCCGTTCCGAGCGGCTCCGGCTGCTCGAACGTCTCGACGCCCGGCAGGATGCGTTGCGCTTCCTCCCGCACCGCCGCCATGTTCGGAGCCAGCACCAGGGCCGTCGCGTCCGCTTTCAGAGCAGAAGCCGCAGCAAGCACATGCCCGAGCATCGAGCGGCCGCCGATGGAGTGCAGAACCTTGGGCAGGTCCGACTGCATGCGCACGCCTTTGCCGGCCGCCAGGACGACAACGAGCAAGGGGCTATCGGTCATTCAAAGCCTATGAGTTGCAGGACCATCCGCCGCGCGAGCAAACGACCAGGAGCGGCATCCTACCGAAACGCCACCCGGCGTCGAGCCGAGCGGTCACCACTGCTGAACGCCTTATAACTGGGGCATGGGTCCGACAAGCAACAAGGGATGGCAATTGGGGCACATGTCCACAGGCCTCATCCCGCGGCCGGCCGCGTTCGTTGACCCGGCCGCGCAGGATTGAGACGGTATGCACGATTCGTAAGCGCACCTCGTTCCGCGTCCGCGCATGTCTGCTCACTCAGAACGAGGATGCGTTCGGTCATGGCTGCGCTCGCCGCTCAACCCACCCGATCCCACAGGTTTATCAAGGTCTACCTGATTGCCTGGGCGCTGGTCGCGACCGGCGCACTCACCTATCTGACCCTGCTCGCATTTCCGTCTTCCACCGCGCGTCAGGCGGCGCAGCCTGCCGCGGCGCCGGAAGCGGCCGCCGAGGCTGGGCCCACGCTGCGCGCGCTCGCCAAATCCTTTGCCGAGATGGGCGTGGCCGTCCGCCGCGGCTTCAGCGATGCGCAGAAGGACATCACGCACCTCAAGGAGGTGACGGTCGAGCAGGACGGCAAGACCAAGGCCGTCGAAACGCGTCTGTCGGCGCTCGAAGAGCGTGTCGCCGCCGTCGAGACCGCCCAGGCCGAGCCCAAACCCACTGGCAAGAGTAAGACCTCCGACGCCAAGCCGGCGTCGAGGGCTCCGCCCGCCAGGACGTCCGAGGCTGCTCCGCGCACGCCCAACGTCATCAACGCGCCGGCGCCGTCCGCGCCTCCAGTCACCGCGACGCGCGTGAATGGCCCGGCCCCGATCGAGACGGGCAGCATCCCGGCCAGGGAGATCGTGTTCGGCGAGCCGGTGGTCACCACGACGAGCGGCGGCACGGTCTACGCCGTGCAACTCGCCGCCAGTCCGACCATGGATGGACTGCGCCAGCGCTGGGACGACCTCGTCGATCGCCACGGTTCGCTTGCGACCCTGCAGCCGCGCGTGGTCGAGACCCGCGGCGGCGGCCCGTATCGGCTCGTCGCCGGTCCCTTGCAGTCGAAGGCGGATGCGGATCGCCTGTGCGCCGACATGCGCTCGGCCCGCACGACCTGCTTCGCGACACCCTACTCGGGATCGCCGCTCTAGCAGCGGCGATCCGCCATCGGCATCATCCCAGATCGCGCGCGCTGAATGTGTCGCACGCCTGCGGGTTGCCTGAATCCATGCCCTTCTTGAACCAGAGCATCCGCTGCCGCGCGCTTCCGTGCGTGAAGGACTCGGGTGACACGCGCTGTCCGGCCTTGCGTTGCAGCGTGTCGTCACCGATCGCCGCCGCGGCATTGAGACCCTCCTCGATATCGCCGGGTTGCAGGCGGCTTCTCATCTGATCGTTGACCGATGCCCACACGCCCGCGAAGCAGTCGGCCTGCAGCTCCATCTTGACCTGGATGCTGTTGGCTTCCTCCTGGCTGCGCGCGGCTTGCTTGCGGCGCTGCACGTTCTCAGCGATGCCCAGCACGGTCTGCACATGGTGCCCGACCTCGTGCGCGATCACATAGGCCTGCGCAAAGTCGCCCGGCGCGCCGAACTTCTGCTTCATCTGATCGTAGAACTCGAGGTCGATGTAGACCTTCTGATCAATCGGGCAGTAGAACGGGCCCATGGCCGTCTGCCCCATGCCGCAGGCGGTGTTGGTCGCATGCTCGAAGATGACGAGCGTCGGCTTGCGATACGTCATGCCGGCCTTCTTGAAGAAGCCCTTGTCCATCGCGACTGCATACGGCACGCCG
>CADEEC010000049.1:5943-17655 GCA_902826255.1 uncultured Hyphomicrobiales bacterium
CGCCGCCCGTGAGCAGCGTCAGCGGATTGATGCCGAGCATCAAGCAAATGATGCCGATGAAAATGATCGTGCCGAAGCTGAGCCCGCCGCCGCCCATGGGAATGCGGATGCCGCGACCGCCACCTCCCCCGCCGCCGAACGGCCCGCCGCTGCCCCGCCGGTCTTCGACGTTCTCGCTTTCCCGATCGCCCTCACCATATCGCACGGACACTTCCTCCCAATGCACGGCGCCAGCGCGCCTGCCTGTTGTCGCTCGGCCGGTATTGTGGACGTCAAGGCGGCGGCGAGACAAGGGGCAACCACGTGCTGCCCTGCCAGTTCCGGCTAGTCACCGTTGCGCGGCTCTTCGGGCGCCCGTCCGGTCCTCAGACCTGCAATCTGCAGCAATTTGCGCGCTTCCGGACGCTGGCGCTCACGTTTCAGCAAGCCGTGCACCTGGCGCGAGGCCGCAACCGTCCCGTCGTTGGCGTACGCCTCGTGGTTCTTCTCGATGTCCCTGATCTCGTAGCGATAGTTGACCATCAGGCCGTGCGCCTCCGACAGCCCCTTGGCCGAGGTGTCGCCGAGCCAGTTGATGCGCTCCAGCCGCGCGCCGTTGCCGAGATGGAAGCGCGCCACCGGGTCCAGCGGCCGCCCGTCGGTAGATTTGGCCACGAGAAAGTAGTGTGCCGCCAGGCGCAGCAAGACCGGCTTCAGGGCCTCGGAGACACGCGAGCTCTCGGTCCAGTGCGGGTCGCTCAGTATGTCGAGCCGCGCGCGCTCGGCATCCGACACGAGCTCGGCAGATGCCGGTTCGGCGAGCGCCTTGCGCACCCAGGCCGCGAAATTCGGCACCGGCGACAGCGTGACAAATGTCTTGAGGCTCGGCTGCTCCTTCACCAGGTCCTCGACCACCTGCTTGATCAGGAAATTGCCGAACGAGATGCCGCGCAGGCCCTCCTGGCAGTTCGAGATCGAGTAGAACACGGCCGTGGTCGGCTTCTCCTCCTCGTCGGCGTCCTTCGGCGCTTCCTTGAGCACCGAGCCGATCGACTCGGGGATATCCTCCGTCAGCGCAACCTCGACGAAGATCAGAGGCTCATCGACCAGGGAGGGATGAAAGTAGGCAAAGCAGCGCCGGTCGGCCGGATCGAGGCGGCGGCGCAGGTCGTCCCAACCCTGGATCTCGTGCACCGCCTCGTAGGCGATGATCTTGTCGAGGATGGTCGCCGGCGTCTGCCAGTCGATCCGCCGGAGCACCAGGAAGCCGCGATTGAACCACGATGCCAGCAGATGCTGCAGGTCGCTGTCGACCACCCGCAGTGCCGGATCGCGCGCGTTGAGCAAGTCCCGCCGCATGGCTACGATCTGGGCCGTCGCACCCGGCGCCAGGTTGAGGCGTCGAAAGAACTCCAGCCGCGGGCTCTCCACCGCCCTCTGCAGGGCAACCATCGATCCGGTGTTCTCGCCCGACAGGAAAGCGCGCGCGGCGGCGGCAACCATGGCCGGGTCCGGCTGCATGGTGCGCGCGAGGAAGTGCAGGAAATCGAGCCTGGCCTTGGGGTCGACCTGGCGATAGCGGCGCAGCAGCTCGCGCGCGATCACAACGCCGGACGCCTCGCCCCGGTTGGAGACGAGCGCGGTGGCAAGCTCCGTGATGTCGTCCTCGCGCCCCGCGCCGCCGAGCGAGCGCGGCAGCAGCTGGCGGCCCTGCTCGGCCACTGAGTTGAGGAGTTCTTGAAGGAACGAGACGTTCATGCGGCTGGGCATCAGGGATAGACCGACCATGGGTTAGATGGATACGCGACGCGTCCCCTCCTAGTTCCCGCATCATTGTGATGCGGCGACGACATCCCCGACGGCGCCGCCGCCGGTGGATGGGTCAAACCCTCCGCCGTTGACATGCAAACACCGGGCCGCGACTGTTCAAGGTGCATAGCGTGACACACTTTCGTTTCCCGACCATTGTAGCGCCCTTTCAGTTGCAGGAGCACCCGAATGAGCAGCGATGTGTATGAGGTCCTCGCGCTCAAGTACGGCGAGCTCAATGAGCGCACGCGACGCGAGAATTTCATCGCCGCCGACGACCACGACGCGCCCGGCCCGATCGCCTACTACGTCTGGGTCATCCGCAATGGGCGGCGCACCATCGTGGTCGATACCGGGTTCGATGCCGCCGAGGGCGCCCGGCGCGGGCGCAAGATCACGCGCACACCGGCTGCGGCTCTCGAACACATGGGCATAGCC
Organism: uncultured Hyphomicrobiales bacterium; assembly: GCA_902826255.1. Lineage (GTDB taxonomy): Bacteria > Pseudomonadota > Alphaproteobacteria > Rhizobiales > Hyphomicrobiaceae > AWTP1-13. The sequence goes on from CADEEC010000049.1 coordinate 8,170, forward strand.
GCATCCGAGGTGGAGGATGTGATTATCACGCACCTGCACTATGACCATGCCGGCACGCTCGCCGCGTTTCCCAAGGCCCGCTTCCACCTGCAGGCAGCGGAAATGGCCTTCGCGACCGGACCTTGCATGTGCCACCCCCACATCCGCCATACCTTCACCGTGGACCACGTGTGCGAAATGGTGCGCAACGTCTATGCAGGCCGCGTCGTCTTCCATGAGGGCGACGGGGAGGTGGCGCCCGGTGTGACGGTGCACAAGCTCGGCGGCCACAGCCGCGGCCTGCAGTGCGTACGGGTTGCCACCGCAACGGGTCCCGTCGTGCTCGCCTCCGACGCCTCGCACTTCTACGAGAACTTCGAGCAGGGCAAGGTCTTCCCGATCACCGTCGACATTGCCGACGTTCTCGACGGCTATCGCCGGCTGGTGACGCTCGCAACATCGCCGCGGCGCGTGGTGCCGGGCCACGATCCGTTGGTATTCGCCCGCTATCCTGCACTCAACGCGGCGGCAACGGGCATCATCCATCGCCTGGACGTGCTGCGGACGGATGGCTAAGCGGCGGTTAACGCCGCCAGCAAAACGCGCACAAGTTTAACCACACGCACAAGTGTCTGCTGGAAAGCGCGGGGTTTGGGCATGCGTTTACCTTTCCGCGCGCACAATTGCGGTCACTTGAGGAGACCGGTCGTGCCCGCAGCGGCTCAAACAACTGGCAGCGTCGTTCACCTGCACGCCGTAGGGAACACCGCGCTTGCGCCCCAGACGGACGATGCCCGCATCGCGCCGCGCCGGCGCATGCTCAAGTCCGGCAAGATTGCCTATAGCGATCGCCATGTCACGATTGGCTGCATTGTGCGCGACATGTCCGCCACCGGCGCGCGCCTGCGCGTCGAGGGGTCAGTCACCGCGCCGGATACGTTCGAGTTGCTGATCGCGCTCGATGGCCTCGAGGCCAACTGCGAGGTGGTCTGGCGTCGCGAAGCAGACATCGGCGTGAGGTTCGTCGGCGCACCGCGCACCGTGGCCCCGAAGCGCACGCAGTCGATCACCGCTGTCGCGCCCGCTCAAACGCCGACCCTGCGCCGCAAGCCGCGGCCGGGCGAATAGCCCCAACACAACCGCTCCTTAGGCACTCAGGCCGTGCGAGGCATGGCCGAAGCCCGAGAGTGCGCGCTTGCGCGGCACACTCCTGAGTTTGCCGCCCGCCTGGCACGGCTCCACGGCGGCAACGTGATCGGCGGCCGCCAGCAGCCTGCCGAAGTCGATACCCGTCTTCACGCCCATATGCTCGAAGGCAAACGCAAGGTCTTCGCTTGCGGTGTTGCCCGCCGCACCGGGCGCAAACGGACACCCGCCCAGACCGCCGGCCGCGCCATCGAACACGCGCACGCCTTGGCGGTAGGCCTCGATCGCGTTGGCGACCCCGAGCCCATAGGTATCATGTCCATGGTAAGCGAAGGTGATGCGGTCGCTCGCGTAGCGCGGCAGGATGCGGCCGAACAGGTCGGCGACATGATCCGGGGCCGCCCGTCCCGTCGTATCGCAGATGCCGATCTCGACATCCGGCGCCATGTCGATCACGCGCTCGACCGCGCGGATCACCTTGTCCTCCGGCACGCGCCCTTCCCACGGACAGTCGAAACACGTGGACAGGCCGAAGCGCAGCCTGGGCTTCTCAGGCCCGAGTTCGGTCCACGCTGCCTTGAAGTTGGTAAAGCTCTCTTCCGTGCTGCGGTTGACGTTGGCGCGGTTGTGGCTCTCCGTGACGGACACCACCCACGCCACCTCCTTTACTCCGGCGTTGCGCGCGAGCTGTAGCCCCTTGGCGTTGGGAACCAGCGCCATCACCCGCAAGCCCTTCGGCAATTTCACGCGCTGCAGGATATCCGGCGTATCAGACATTTGCGGAATGGCTTTGGGGCTGATGAACGAGCCGATCTCGATGCGCGAAAAGCCGCAGGCGGTGAGTTCCTCGATCAGGGCGATCTTGGTTTCGGTCGCGATGAACGGCTTCACCGACTGGAAGCCATCGCGCGGGGCCACTTCGACGATCTCGACGGTTTTCATCGGCCGGCACGTTCCTTTCCTGCTCGTCAGCTCAGGTGACGGTTGGAGATGAATGAATAGCGCATTTTCGGCCTCGTTACTGCCTCAAACTGAGGCAACCTCAAATGAACAAGAGTCGCGAAAGCGCGAGCTCAACCACAGGGACTTACGACGCCCATGACGCATATCCGGTATAGCCGGCTGCACACCGCCCTGCTCGTCACCGTTGGCGCGGCCGCACTTGGCCTCGCGGCTGAACGCATCACCTTCATCAATCCAGCCGTCGCCCAGGCCGACGAGGAGAAGAAGGGCCGCAAGGACGATGGCCGCGGCGGGGACAAGGATCGCGGCCGCGACAGGGGCCGTGAGCGCCCGCCCGAAGGCCGCCCGCCGGAGAGAAAGTCGGACCCGCCGAAGATGGAGCGCACCTCGCCGCCGCAGGACCAGAAGCCGCGCTTTCGCCAGGAAGGCCCGCCGCCGCCTCGCGACGTGCAGCGTCCGCCACGCGAGACCGATCCGCGCTTCAAGCGCGACGACGCGCAACGAGATGGACCGAAGGGACCTCCGTCCGACAACCGGGGAACCGGCTTCAAGCAGGATGGGCCTCCCTCGGACGACCGCACGCCGCGTGTGCGCCCGAGCGAAATGCCGCCGCCGCGCGACGGCAGGGAGCCGAAGAAGTCTGAATCGGCACCGATGCAACGCGACAAGGACGACCTTCGCCGTCCGCCCGCGGCGCGAGGCCCATCACCGGAGAGCGCACCGCCCGGCCTGCGCGCCGGACCCGAGCCCAAGCGCTTCGACGACATCCAGAAGAATCGGCGCGAACGCGTCGAGGACGGCGGCCGCCGCAAGATCATCCAGGAGCCCGGCAACCGGCTGATCGTCAAGGAAGGCAACCGCGCCATCATCCGGCATGACGAGTCGGAGCGCTTCCGTCGCCGGCCGGATGCTCGAACGAGCCGGCGCCCGGACGGCACCAACGAGACCTACTACGAGCGCCGGGACGGCTCGCGGGTGTTCACCATCGTCGATGACAATGGCCGCCTGCTGCGCCGCTATCGCCGCGACCGCGACGGCCGCGAGCACAACCTGATCGACAACCGCCGCTTCTATCGCAATCTTGCAATCGGCGTGGGGGTCGGGGGCATCATCGCGCTCAGCCTCGGCATGCCGCGCGTCAGCATTCCCCGTGATCGCTACATCGTCGAGTACGACCGCGCCTCCGACGACGACATCTATGACGCGCTGATCGCGCCACCAGTGGATCGTCTCGACCGTACTTATGCGCTCGATGAAATCCGCTACAGCCACGAGCTGCGCTCCTACATGCCGCGTGTCGACCTCGACACCATCACGTTCGAGTTCGGCGCTTGGGAGGTGCCGCCGGACCAGTATCGCCGCCTGGAGCGGGTCGCACGTGCCATGCTGCGCGTGATCGACCGCAATCCCGACTCGGTGTTCCTGATCGAAGGGCATACGGATGCGGTCGGCTCCAACGACGATAACCTCAGCCTGTCGGACCGCCGCGCATCGTCCGTTGCGAGCATCCTCACTGACACCGTCGAGGTGCCGCCTGAGAACCTCGTTACGCAAGGCTACGGCGAGCAGTATCTCAAGGTGGACACACAGGGGCCCGAGCGGCTGAACCGGCGCGTGACTGTCGTCAACATCACCAAGCTGATGTCGACATCGGAGCGCTAGCTTGATCAGGCGGGCCGCTGCAGGCCCGCCGCTTCCAGCGCCTTGATGGCATCCGGCGAACGCAGCGCGGCGACCAGATCGCGCGCTGCATTCGCCTGTCTCGACGCGCTGAACACACCGGCGGAGAAGACAGTGGCACTCTCCGCGCCCGGCGGCAGCGGACCTACGATGTCAAGCCCCGGCACCTGCATCAGCTCGCTGATCTGCTGCACGGCGAGTTCCGCCTCGCCGTGCGCAACCGCCTCGCCCGTGAAACCGCCTGGCGTGATGATCGCCTTGGCATTCACCGCATCGGAAACACCGAGGCGCCCGATCAACCCGGCGAAGAACACACCGCTGGCGCCGATCCGCGAATAGGCGATGGACTTGGCAGCAAGCAATGTCGCCTTCAGCGCGTCGACCGAGGAGATATCCGGCCTCGCCGCACCGGCCTTCACCGCGATGCCGACATGCGAGATCGCTATGTCGGCGAGACTTTCGGCGCGCACCACACCCTTGGCCGCAAGATCGTCTAACGCCGCCCGCGTGACAATCGCAACATCCGCCGTGTCACCCGCTGCGATCCGCTCCAGCAAGGCGTTTGTCGGTGCAAGGTGCGTCTCTACCATGTTGCCGGATGTTGCCTGATAACGGGCCACTACGTCCGGCAGCACGCCCTGAACCGCAAGTGTGGATAGAAGTCTGAGGATAGCACTCAAGCTGAAGTCTCCTCGGGCAGACCCGGGCGTACGCTATTCCCTCTCCCCATACTTCATGGGGAGAGGGTCAGGGTGAGGGGTGGCTGACAATGCCAACGCGAACCTGTCACTCACCCGGGCCACTTCCCCGCAAACGGGGAAGGAAGAAGTCCCGTTCACCGCGTCAGGAACTCGAAGTCGCAGCCATCAGGTGCCTGCATGACGGTCTCGCGAAACAGTTTGTCGTAGCCGCGCACGGCATCCGACGCCGGCGGCTTCACAGACGCGCGGCGCTTCGCCAGCTCGGCCTCGTCCACCAGCAGGTCGAGCGTGCGGTCCTTCACCGACAGCTTGATCTTGTCGCCGGTGCGCACCAGCCCCAGTGGCCCGCCGACGGCGGCCTCGGGCGCGATGTGCAGGATGATGGTGCCGTAGGCGGTGCCCGACATGCGCGCGTCCGACATGCGCACCATGTCCTTCACGCCTGCTTCCAGCAGCTTCTTGGGGATCGGCAGGAAGCCCGCCTCCGGCATGGCGGCCGGGCTGCGCGGCCCCGCGTTCTGCAGGATCAGGAAGTCATCGGCGGTGACGTCGAGCTTGGGGTCGTCGATGCGGGCGCTGAGATCATCGAGCGAGGAGAACACCACCGCGCGCCCGGTTTTCTCGAACAGGGATGGCGTGGCGGCCGAGCGCTTGATGATCGCCCCGTCCGGCGCCAGCGAGCCGAACAGCGCGACCAGTCCGCCGTGCGGCTCGAACGGATCGGCGGCGGAGCGGATGACCCGACGGTCGACGTAATCGCCTTCCTCGTGCGCCAAGCGCTCGCGCAACGTCTCGCCCGTCACCGTCATGCAATCGAGGTTCAGCAGAGGCTTCAATTCGCGCATCACCGCGCCGATACCGCCGGCGGCGAAAAAATCCTCCATGTAGAACTCGTTGCCGACCGGTTTCACAGCCGCGAGTACCGGTGTCGTGTCCGACAGCGCGTTCAGCTGCTTGAGGTCGAGCTTCACACCGGCGCGTCCGGCGATGGCGGCGAGATGGATGACCCCGTTGGTAGAGCCGCCCAGCGCCAACAGAACCCGCACGGCGTTCTCCACGGAGGCCTGCGTGATGATCTTGTCCGGCGTCAGGTCGGAGCCCGCCAACTGCACGGCACGTACGCCGGTCGCCTCCGCCGCCCGCAACCGGTCCGCGTGAACCGCAGGAATAGCCGCTGTGCCCGGCAGGATCATGCCGAGCGCCTCGGCAATCGCCGCCATGGTCGAGGCTGTGCCCATCACCGCGCACGTTCCCGCCGTGGTGACAAGCCGGCCCTCCACCGCGTCGATGTCTGCCTTGTCGAGCTTGCCGGCGCGATACTGCATCCAGAACTTGCGGCAGTCCGTGCAGGCGCCGACGCGGTCGTCCTTGTAGCGCGACGTCATCTGCGGCCCGCCGATGAGCTGGATGGCGGGCTTGCCCGCACTCACCGCGCCCATCAGCTGCGCCGGCACGGTCTTGTCGCAGCCGCCCATCAGCACGACGGCGTCCATCGGCTGCGCGCGGATCATCTCCTCGGTGTCCATCGCCATCAGGTTGCGGAACTTCATGGAGTTGGGCGCCAGCGTAGATTCGTGCAGCGAGATGGTGGGGAATTCGAGCGCCAGGCCGCCGGCCGCAGCCACCCCGCGTTTCACGGCCTCGAGCAGTTCTGGGAAGTGACGATGACACGGGTTGAACTTGGAGTGATTGAAGGCGATCCCGACCACGGGCCGCTTCAGCTCGTCGCTCGAGTAGCCCATGGACCTGGCGAACGCGCGCCGCATGTAGATCGAGAAATCGCGGTCGCCGTAGTTCTGCAGCCCGCGCAGAAACCCGCGCTCGCCCTTGCCGTCGTCCGTCTTGCTCATATCGCCTCACGAGGTGGAGTAAGACAGGTTTAGCACGGGCGCCGTTGCAAGTGTCACCTCCCACGCACCGCCAACCTCGGCGTCGCGCGAAGAGTTTTCGCCGTGTCGAAGTTTGCGTCTTTAGGCCTCCTCATCGCGGCGGTCAGAGCATCCGCCGTCTTCCACCTCTACCGTTGCATGCGCGATCCGGAACCGGTCGTGCAGGCGATCCTTGACGGCAACGGATATGCGGGTGGCATCGCCGAGATTGGCGACCCTCACGTGCAGCGTCGCCATGCGCTTGTCCTCGCTCAGGGACCAGGCGTGGATATGATGCACGCCGTCGACGCCGGGCACGTTGGCTTTGAGATCGGCCTCCAGTTCGCGCACGTCGAGGCCGCGCGGGGCGGCCTCCAGTAGGATGTGGCCAGATTCTGCAATGAGAAACCACGCGCTGCGCAAGATCAGGATCGCGACCAGGACAGACAGCAGCGGATCGATCGGCGTCCATCCGGTCAACAGGATCACAAGTGCCGCGGCGATGGCGGCGGCAGAACCCAGCAGATCGCCAACGACATGGAGAATGGCGCCACGCACGTTGAGGCTCTCGCGGTCTGCACCGTGCAGGATCAGGTAAGCCGCAATGTTCACGCCCAGACCCACGACCGCAATCACGAGCATCGGACCGGCCAGCACCTCGCCCGGCTCCCACAGCCGGCGAACGGCCTCCCACGTGATCGCCACCGCGATGAAAAACAAGGTGAGGCCGTTGCTGTAGGCCGCCAGCACCTGGAAGCGGTGAAAACCGTACGTGCGCTTCCAGTCCGACTGTCGCCGCGCAATGCGGAAGGCAAGCCACGCCAGCACGAGCGCCGCGCTATCCGTGAGCATGTGCCCGGCATCGGCCAACAGCGCCAGCGACCCCGAAAACAGACCGCCGATCGCCTCCACCACCATGAAGCCGCCGGTGAGCACCGCGGCCCAACCCACGCGCGTCTGGTTCGCCGATCCAGCGTGAGCGTGGCTGTGGCCGTTCCCATGCGCATGGGCATGCCCGGCATGGGAATGGTCATCGGTCATCTTCGGCAAGCCCTCCGATCTCCGGGAAACCTGTACGTGGGGGCAGGCGCCGCCATTCTCAAACGCATGAAAGATTCAGGCGGAAACCTTTCATTAAGCAACGCATGGAAAGATTCGCTTAACCATCTGAGCACACTCACGGATCGTATGCGATGCCCCCAGCGCTCCAAGAAGCGCCTACGCGCCTGTCCTCGTCCCTGCACGAGGCCAACAACGACACCGGCCGCACCGCGTTCTGCGGCCCGATCGTGGTGTCGGCCATCACTGGTTATTCGGTCAGCAAGGTCGAGGACGAAATCCGCGCCTTCCGCAACATCAATCGGGAAGCCAAACCCATCGTCAAAGGCACCTACACCGAGGATGTGGCCGCCGCACTCGCCCACTACGGTTACGCCATGCAGCTCAAAGACAGCTACATGAACCGGCCGCGCAAGGAGCGCCCGTCGTTGATGGGCGGCTGGATGCAAAAGCCGCGCAGCCCCTGGATCCACTACGTGATCGCCCTGCATGTCGGCAAGGAGGGGCACTGGGTGGTCGTGAAGGGGGTGAAGGTGTGCGACACCTACTCGGACGGCACCTGGCAGTTCGTTTGCGACTGGCCGCACCGTGGCAAGCGCATCATGGAAGTCTACGAGGTGCGCAAGGCGTTGGAGGTTTAGCTCCATAACTCATTTTCTCGCCCCGGAACGTGCAAAGCGCGTATCCGGGACCCAGGGGCCACAAATCACGACGGCACCTCGCAGCCCCTGGGCCCCGGCTCTCCGCTACGCTTCGGCCGGGATGACAACTGTGGGGGCGCTGGGCGGACTGTGGTCCTACGTCGCGTGAATGCACGCCACCGTATGGCTCGGCCCCAGCTCGCGTGCGGGCGGCACGGCCTTCTTGCACTCCTCCGTCATGAGCGGGCAGCGCGGGTGGAAAACGCAACCGACCGGCGGATTGAGGGGGCTCGGTAGCTCGCCGGTAATGATGCGGCGCGGGCGCGTCCTCTCGATCACCGGATCGGGGATCGGCGCAGCCGCCAGCAACGCCTGGGTGTAGGGATGCTTGGGATTGGCGAACAAGTCGTCCGCCGGCGCATACTCCACGATGCGGCCAAGGTACATCACCGCCACCTTGCTCGAGATATGGCGCACCACGGCGAGATCGTGCGCGATGAACAGGAACGTGAGCTTCAACTTCTGCTGCAGGTCCTCCAACAGGTTGATGACCTGGCCCTGGATCGACACGTCGAGCGCCGACACCGCCTCGTCGCACACGATCACCTCGGGATTGACGGACAGCGCGCGGGCAATGCCGACGCGCTGGCGCTGGCCGCCCGAGAGTTCATGCGGATAGCGGTCCGCCATGTAGGGGAAGAGGCCCACGAGCTGCAGCAGTTCGCTGACGCGATCGGCAACCTGCTCTCTCGGCAGGATGTCGTGCACGCGCATCGGCTCGGCGATGATCTGGCCGCAGGTCATGCGCGGATTGAGTGACGAATAGGGGTCCTGGAAGATCACCTGCAGGCGCTTGCGCACCGCCATCATGGCACCGCGGTCGAGGTTGGCCAGATCGATGCCCTCGAACTTGATCTCGCCGCCGGTGGGATCGTCGAGGCGCAGCAGCAGCCGGCCGAGGGTTGACTTGCCGCACCCGGACTCGCCGACGAGGCCGAGCGTCTCGCCGCGCTTGGCCTGCAGGCTGACGTCGTTGACCGCCTTGATCTCACGCGTACGGCCGAACAGGCCTGCCTTGATCGGGAAGAACTTGGTCGCGCCCTTGATGTCGAGGATGGTTTCGGCGCTGCCGTTCAGGGAGGCCTTCATCGCGCCAGCACGCTCGGTCAACGGGTCGAGTGCCTCGATCTCCGACACGCGATGGCACGCCACCAGGTGGCCCGGCTCGGCAGCCTCCAGCGGCGGCACCTGCTCGCACTTGTCGATGGCGAACCGGCAACGCGGGCGGAAGCGGCAGCCGGTCGGCGGCGCCAGCAGGTTCGGCGGTGCGCCCTCGATGGTGGCAAGCTTTGCGCTGCGGCCGCGATCTAGACGCGGCACGGCTGAGAGCAACCCGCGCGCATAGGGATGCAACGGGCGGCTGAAGACGCGTTCTGCGGTGCCGCTTTC
>CADEEC010000049.1:17755-23095 GCA_902826255.1 uncultured Hyphomicrobiales bacterium
TCGGTAATGCCGACCAGGGTCAGCAGCTCCACAGCACGGGCACGGGCCGCCTTGTCGTCCATGCCGAGGTGGATCGTCAACGGCTCGGTGATCTGCAGGCCGATCTTAAGCACCGGGTTGAGCGAAGTCATCGGCTCCTGGAAGATCATAGCGATCTCCCGCCCGCGGATTTGACGCATCTCCTCCTCGGAGAGCGACAGCAGATCCTTCCCATCGAAGGTTATGGAGCCTGAGGGAATGCGCGCGGTGCCGGCCAGCAGCCGCATGATCGCCAGCGCCGACACCGACTTGCCGGACCCCGATTCACCGACGATCGCCACCATCTCACCGGGGTGCACGGCATAGGACAGCCCTTCGACCGCACGCACCGTGCCGTGGCCGGTATTGAACTGGACGCTCAAGTCCTTGATTTCGAGCAGGGGCTGCCGCGCCTGTCCGCTTCTGGCGCTCGGAGCCGGTTCAGCAATGGCTCTATCACCGAGGGTCGTTGCGACCTCGTTACTCACCCGCAGTCCTCCCTACGCTGCACCCGGGCTGTTTTTGTGTTGTGCACCCGGAGCTGATGCCAACTGGTATACCAGCTTAAGACACCGTCGCCAAATCGCAAGGCTCGGGCGGAGCAACATTAAAATATGCGGGCGGAAAAGAGGCCCACGTCACAACGTCCGCGATCTGGCATAGTCTCGCGGTCACGCTCATAGTGGAGCGGTTGGGCAAATTGCGAGGCCCGCCATGGACCCCGATACGATTTATCACGACGGCAACCGCCGCCTTCAGGACGCCTTCGACAGCCGCCGCATCTCCGACCGCCTCACGCAGCTCACGCGGGCGGCTTTCACCGAAGCGGACAAGATCTACATCGAGTCCGCCATCTACTTCTTCATCGCCACCGCCGACGCGGAGGGACGGCCGACCTGTTCCTTCAAGGGGGGACCGCCCGGCTTCGTGCGCATCACGGGACCGAGCGAGCTCGCCTTTCCCGACTACGACGGCAACGGCATGTTCAAGAGCCTCGGCAACGTCACGGTCAACCCCAACGTCGGGCTACTGTTCATCGCCATGCACGGGCGTCCGCAGCGCCTGCGCATCGAGGGCACGGCGACGGTTTCGCGCGATGACCCGTTGCTCGCGCATACGGTCGGTGCACAACTCGTGGTGCGGGTGACGGCGCGCGCGATCTATCCCAACTGTCCACGCTACATCCCTTCGCTGGAGCTGGTGGAGCCCTCCGTCTACACGCCGCAACCTGGCAGCGATCCCGTCGAGCCTGCCTGGAAGAACTTTCCCCAGTTCGCCGACGCGATCCATCCACGCCAACCGACATTCCGTGGCGACCCGGAACAAAGATAAGCGAGTCTCCTCGTTCTCTGAGCCGTTACGGGAGTTCAATCGATGAGTGTCAAAGCCGCTGTCGTACAGAAACCGCCCGTACTCCTCGATCGCGAGGCCACCATGGCCCGCGCCGTCTCGAGCCTGCAAGAGGCGGCCACTGCGGGTGCAAAGCTGGTCGTTTTCCCCGAGGCGTACCTTCCGGGCTACCCGACTTGGATCTGGCGGTTGCGGCCGGGCGGCGACATGGCGCTCTCCGGTGAGGTTCACGCACGACTGCACAAGAATGCCGTCGACATCGACAGGGGTGATCTAGCGCCGTTGTGCGAAGCGGCGCGCAAACATGCCGTCACGGTGGTGTGCGGCATGAGCGAGGTCGACGGCCGCTACAGCGGCACCACGCTCTACAACAGCGTCGTCACTATTGGTCCGGACGGAGCGATCCTTAATCGCCACCGCAAGTTGATGCCGACCAACCCGGAGCGCATGGTGTGGGGTCCCGGCGACGCCGCCGGTCTCAGGGTGGTCGACACGCCGGCGGGGCGCGTCGGTGCCCTCATCTGCTGGGAGAGCTACATGCCGCTCGCCCGCTATGCCCTCTACGCCCAGAACATCGAGATCTACGTTGCGCCGACCTGGGATTGCGGCGAGGCCTGGCTCGCCACCATGCGCCACATCGCGCGCGAAGGCGGCTGCTGGGTGATCGGGCTCGCTACCGCCCTTCAGGGCAGCGACGTGCCGGCCGATTTCCCGAGCCGGGATACGCTGTTCAAGCCCGAGGATTGGCTGTGTGACGGCGACGCGGTGATCGTGGAGCCGTCCGGAAAGATCCAGGCAGGGCCGCTGCACCGCGAGAAAGGCATTCTTTACGGAGAGATCGACCCTGCGCGGGCCGCGCGTGCGCGCCGCTCGCTCGATGTCACCGGGCACTATGCACGCCCCGACATTTTCCGGCTCGACGTAAAGCGCGAGCCCATGCCGCCGGTGACCTTCAGCTGAGCATAGAGTTGTAGCGCCCGCCTGTTTGCCCACAGGCGCGTACGCGTGACTGCGGGCAACCTCTTAAGTTCCTGCACACGGCGTGGAAGGACGGTGTCAGTGCGGTGGCGGTGATTCGTTCGAGCGTCGAGCGGGACGGAGGGCCCATCCATGCCTATGGATCAACGCGCCGACGGCGCAAGCGCACCGGCGCTCGCCGGCAACGCTTTCGGCAACACGTCGCCTGCAACAACATCGGAGGGCGCGCCGCAACCCGTGGCGCGGCCGGAGGGCGCCATGCAACCGCCCCCCATTCCGCGCCCGGGCGTTCTCCTCACGGCACAGACCTTCAGACAGTTCGCGCCACGCGCCAAGCCGGACCTCATTGCAATCATCGCCGAAAAGGGCAATGAGGTCCTGGCGCGCTTCGGCATCAACACGAACGCCAACCGCCTCTGCCACTTCCTCGCGCAGGTCTCACATGAGTGCGCAGGTTTCACCGTGCTTGAAGAGAATCTGAACTACTCGGCAACCCGCATGGTGCAGGTGTTCGGGCCCGGCCGGCATTCGGCGCGCATCATGGAAGCCGAGGCGCGCACACTTGCCGGCAACAAGCAGGCGTTTGCCGAGCGCATCTACGGTCTCGGCAATCCCTCGATGGCGCGCCGGCTCGGCAACACGCAGCCCGGCGACGGCTACCGTTATCGCGGCCGCGGCTTCATGCAGCTCACCGGACGCGCCAACTACCGCGAGATGGGCATCAAGATCGGCGTGAACCTGGAGGAGAACCCCGATCTTGCGGCCGAGCCGCTCTACGCCCTGATGACGGCGGCCGCGTTCTGGGACAATCGCGACCTCAACAAGCTCGCCGACCGCAACGACCTCGAGGGCATCACGAAACGGATCAACGGCGGGACCAACGGGCTCGACCATCGCAAGAGCAACCTCGCATCGGCCAAGCGCATCTTCTCGCAAGGCGCAGCGGCGCCGCAGCCGCACGGCACCGGGCAGTCGCTTGGTTCCGATGCCTATGTCGGCAAACTGCTGCCCGTGGAAGAAAAGGAAACAGCGGAAGACATCTCCGACTGGGGGCCCGCCGCGCTCGGCACCCAGGTTGCCATGTTCACGGAGCCCGATGCGCCACAGCAGACGGCAGTCGTGCCGTTCCGCCCCCCGCACGGTGCATCACGCCCAGCTGTGCGACGTGGCGAGCACGCCAACGGCATGATCCATCAACCGGCATCATTGGAGGCAATCGGCAAAGCCCGTGATCACGGCCGGCTGGTGCTGGGCTTCGGTTTCATGTTCCTGCTCAGCGCCATCGCCGTCGTGGCGAGCCGCTACATGCTCGAGGCGACCTTGACGCCGGGCACACCGTGGGAAGCGATCGTGCTCGGCTTCACGGTTCTCGTCGCAATCGGCTCGCTGGGGTTCATCGTGCTAGGCTGGAAGCTCGCGTCGGTGCGCGTCGAGCAGCGCAGCACACCCGCCATGTCCGGCAGGCGCGTCCCGACGCACGACCTCAAAGCGGACGCGGCCTGATCGGCTAGTCCTTCGCGCGCTCCACGTAGGAGCCGTCCTCGGTCATGATGACCACGCGGGTGCCCGCACCGATGTGCGGCGGCACCATCACGCGCTGACCATTCGACAGCTTCGCAGGCTTGTAGGACGACGACGCGGTCTGCCCCTTCACTACCGGATCGGCTTCCACGATCTCGAATGTCACGCGCTGCGGCAGCTCGATGGCGATCGGCACGCCTTCGTGCAAGCTGAGGTTGACCGCCATGTTCTCCTGCAGGTAGACGGCCTGGTCGCCGACGATATCCTTCGGCACCTGGATCTGGTCGTAAGTCTCGGGCTCCATGAAGTGGTAGCCCATGTCGTCCTCGTAGAGGTAGTTGTAGGTCTTGTCCTCGAGGTAGGCGCGCTCGACCTGGTCGGTGGTGCGATAGCGCTCCGTGATCTTCACGCCGTCGGCGATACGCCGCATATCGAGATGCGTCACCGGCGTGCCCTTGCCTGGGTGAATATTCTCGGCCTTCATGACGACGCACAGCTTGCCGCCGACCTCCAGCACGTTGCCCTTGCGTACAGAGCTTGCAATAACCTTCACCACAGTCGAATTTCTCCGCATCGAGACGCCGGGCTCGCCCGCAACCGAACGGGGGCGGCGCCTCAGCTGCCAACTCAGAAGTGGGCGCTTTCTACAGGCGTTTCCACCCATCGCCAAGGGCAACGCACGCGTGGTGTCAGAACCGCCCAAAAGCCCGTGGTGGGACCGGGGCCGCCATGCCGACCGGCGCGGGTTTCTCATAGCCCGCAATCGCATCAAGGCCGCCCTGCGGGCGTGGTTCCTCGAACGGAGCTTCGTGGAGGTGGATACTACCCTGTTGCAGGTATCGCCGGGAAACGAAACGCATCTGCACGCGTTCCGGACCGACTTGGTCGGGCCTGACGGCGCGTCGCGCCCGCTTTATCTCAACACGTCGCCCGAGTTCGCCTGCAAGAAACTGCTCGCCGCCGGTGAGGAGCGCATCTTCACGTTCGCACCTTCGTTCCGAAATCGCGAGCGCGGAGCCTTGCACCATCCCGAATTCACGATGCTGGAATGGTATCGCGCCAACGAACCCTATGACGTCTTGATGGAGGACTGTGCGGCCTTACTGACAGTCGCCAGCAAGGCGGCGGGAACTGCTCGGCTCGCGCATGGCCGCAGGGATGTCGATCCCTTCATTCCGCCCGAAAGGCTGACCGTCGCCGATGCGTTCACGCGCCACGCCGGCATCAACGTACTCGCCACTCTCACTGGCGCGACACCCGATCGGAATGCGCTCGCACGCGCCGCCGGGCAGGCCGGCATCAGGACGGCGAACGACGACACCTGGGCCGATATCTTCAGCCGCATCCTGGTCGCCAAGATCGAACCCGTCATCGGCAACGGCCGGGCGACACTGCTCACCGAATACCCCGCGCACCTCGCTGCACTCGCGCGCGCCAAGCCGGGTAACCCGCACGTTGCGGAGCGCTTCGAGC
>CADEEC010000050.1:0-5538 GCA_902826255.1 uncultured Hyphomicrobiales bacterium
AACCTTCCCGATGTGGAGTCCGTTGCTTCTGGGAGAGTGTCGCGCGCAGTCGTGGAGCGTGATTTCGCCTCTCCAACCGGAAATGAGGCCTACAGAAGAAATAATCGTGCTCAGGCGATCCTGCGTGATGCTTATTCGGTGCGCGTGGTAATACGACACGATCGCACATTGCCCCGAGGCTATCGGGTCATTACGGCCTATCCGTTTCGTAGGGACTAACGAAGATGCAAGCGCCCACCGGTCTGCGAAAGATTGCATACAACATGCATCAGGACATCTTCGTCGTGCATGACAGCTACGCGGACGTTCTGGATTTCGCCGTTCACAATCTCTCGTCTGAGGAAATGGTGGAGACCAAAGCGTTTCTGACCGAGCTTCTCGTGGAGCCAGTTGATCTGCGGAAGGTCAGAGAAATCTGGTCGCCCCTTCAAACGGATATCAGAATCGACGATGACAAGGAGTTGAGCGAATTCTTGAAGACCGTGCGGGACAGGCTGGTAGCCTAAGCTCGAACTCCGCCCCGACCTCGAATCCATCGAAGCGCTCTCGCCCGAGCGCGAGGCCCAGTGGGCCTGCCTGGAGAAAGCCACCTTCCTCACTCCAACGCAAAACGCGCCGCCGCCGGCTACGGCCCCTCTCGGACGGCGATCAACTCAATCGGAGTCGGATGCCGCGCATTCGTTGTCATCCCGGGGCTTGTCCCCGGGATCCAACTGTCCGGTTGCTCTGGCGCTCGTTGAGAGCTGGATCCCGGCAACAAGTGCCGGGATGACAGACACATCGCGCGAAAGCACTACACACATGCCCCCACCCGAGCTCAAATTCACCGCTCTCGACCTCAAGCGCGTCGAGCCCGACGGTACCTTCTCCGGTTACGCCAGCCTGTTCGGCGTGGAGGCATAAGCGATCTTCACCACTGACCACTCACCACTCACGAAACCCAACACGCCCCTCGGCGCAGCTTCCGTCCACCGCAGCGCCTTGGCCATGACGGCACGTGAGCCCGTCGTCCGTCCACCGCGTCATCCCCGAAGCCGAGCCGTGGCGAGGCTATCGGGGATCCAGTCACAAAGGACCAGCACATGTCCGCCCAGAAAGGCAAAGACCTCCTGCTCAAGGTCGACAGCGACGGCGCCGGCACGTTCACCACGGTCGCCGGCCTGCGTTCGCGCAGCCTCGCCTTCAACACCGAGACCGTCGACATCACGCACGCCGAATCCGCGGGCCGCTGGCGCGAGCTGCTGTCGGGCGCCGGCGCCAAGCACGCGCGCGTCACTGGCGCCGGCATCTTCAAGGATGCCGCTTCCGACGCCCTCATCCGCGACTACGTCTTCAACGGCACCATCCGCGACTGGCAGATCGTCATCCCCGACTTCGGCACCGTCGAAGGTCCCTTCCAGATCACCAGCCTCGAACTCACCGGCCGCCACGATGCGGAAGTTGTATTCGAGCTCTCGCTGGATTCGGCGGGTGAGCTGACGTTCGTCGCCGCCTGATCCCAAAACTCAGCGTGCGTCTTTGACGCTCGGTAGGACAACGTGGGCCAACAAATCGAGCGTAGCGTGACCCTGCCGTCCGCTTGGATAAAGGCCCTGGGTGACCCTCACCACGAGCTCACGCTCGGGAACGACAATCAATCGCTGCCCGCCTAAACCCTGACCGGCGACCCAATTAAACTCTCTGTCATCGACAAGCGTGCGGCCGATCCACCACTGATAGCCGTAGTAGAACAGGCCGCCGAACATATTGGTCGCCTGAAAGCGCGGCTTGATTGATTCAGCAATCCACCCGGGGGATACAATCTGGCGGCCGTCCCACGCGCCCTTGTTGAGCAAGAGTTGTCCAATTTTTGCGACATCACGCGGGCGCAGACGCAGTCCAGCTGCCGTCGCGTGTTTGCCGTTGCGATATTCCTTCCACTGCCAATCGGTAATACCGAGCGGCTGGAACAGGACCGCGTTCGCAAAGGTGTCGATCCGTACTCCCGCTGCTTTCTCGATGACCTTGCCTAGCAGATCGGTTCCGCCGCCATTGTAGGTGAAGAACGTGTCCGGCGCGAAAGCAAACGACTTTTGAAACACGTAGCGCAAAGGGTCGGCATCGTTCACCAGATGCCATTCATCGTTCTTGTCATTCCAAGGAAGATTCTCGTCCCATTGCAGCCCGGATGCCATTTTCAAAAGATGTCGCAACGTGATTTTGTCCCAACCGGGTGACTTCACTTTGGCGTACTCGGGGAAGAATTTCGTGACTGGCTCGTCGAGGCTCGAGATCAAGTTGCGATCCAGGGCTATACCAAGCAGTAGGGAGATGATGCCCTTCGTCACCGAGCGCAAATCGTGCAATGTCTTGGCGTCGAACTCATAGCGTCCTGAGGAGCCACCCCAAGGCTCGTCGTAGCCTGCAAAGTATTGCTCGAACACGAGCTTGCCGCGTCGTACGATTACGACGCCATGAACATTGGCATCGGTGACCTTCAGCCGTTCGGCGATCGCGCACAGCCGAGTGCCATCGAGACCCGTGTCTTCCGGCTTTGCGACGGTCCAACCGTCATCCAACTTCGCGGGCACGCCACAAGCAGTCTGCTGAGAACGAGCTTGAAGCGTATTGATCGCGAGCGCTGCGACCAGTGCAAGCACCTGTGTTCGCATGCGCGACCTCTCTCTCTTGGCGCGGCAGGGCGGAGCCTTGTCGCCCTATAGGCCGAAGTCGGCGCAACAGAGCTATAGCCAGACATAACACCGCGAAAGAGTTGCCCATTCTCTTGCTGGCATCAACTGCTACCGAACGGCAGTTCCTGGCATTCTTCACCGTTGTATTGCTGTGCAACAAGTTTGGCAAAAATTGGGGGCCTCGCGGACGAACATTTGCCAATCTTGCACCGGCACCACGAGCGAGATCGAAAGGCTAAGCGCGCGCGGTCGGTCTCACTCCCGCCCATACACCCGCACCCGAAACCCCTCATCCTCCTGCGGCGGCAGGAAGTGCGCCGTCACCGCATGGAACGTCTCATCCGAGACGTACCCCGCATAAATCCCCGGCGGCTTCTCCTCATTGCGCCGGTGGATGTTGGCCAGGCAC
The DNA here is from genome assembly GCA_902826255.1 of uncultured Hyphomicrobiales bacterium. Taxonomy (GTDB): domain Bacteria; phylum Pseudomonadota; class Alphaproteobacteria; order Rhizobiales; family Hyphomicrobiaceae; genus AWTP1-13. The sequence goes on from CADEEC010000050.1 coordinate 3,082, forward strand.
TGCGCGTCGGTCGCCTCGATGACATGCAGCACATGATCCGCGCCAGCCGGCTCGAAGATATCGCGCACCCACCGCCGGCCCTTGCGCGTGTTGCCGGCAAAGTCGAACACCACGTTGACGCCGAGCCGCAACAAGTCGCCCGCCAGCGGCCCAATGAGCTTGCGCACCTTGCCCGCCGCCACCGAGAAATCCTGCAGCGACGTGATCTCGAACCCGAGCGTATCGATCCACGCGTCCTCGACGAACACCACCGCCGGCAGCGTCCGCCCCAGCTCCAGCGCCAGCGTCGTCTTGCCCGCGCCCGCCTTCCCGCAAATGAAATGCAGCGTGGCCATTCTGTTCTCCCATGGACGCACGAAAGCTGAGCGCGCGACAGGGCTGAAATAGAGACCGGGTGCAAACCCGTGGATAGACAACTTGCCCCCGATCAGCCGACTGACGAATCAACTACCAAATGCGTCGGGACGACGGCGGAGCGGCAGCATGCGGACAAAATCCGGAGCCTGGTTGGTGGCGTGTCTTGCCCTTTGTGGCTGCGCCTCGGCGGCGTCCGAGATACGGCCGGCCTACGTCTCGCCGCTGCAGTATCAAAGCCTCAACTGTCCGCAGCTCGCAGGCGAAGCCGAGCGCCTCTCGCGGCGCGTTGCCGAGGTCTCCGGTGTGCAGGATCAGAACCGCACAACCGATGCGTGGGTCACCGCCGGCGCCATCGTCGTCTTCTGGCCCGCGGCCTTCTTGATAAAAGGTGACGGTGCGACAGCGGCGGAGCTCGCGAGGTTGAAAGGGGAGTTCGAGGCCATAGAACGGGTCTCCCTGGAGAAGAATTGCAATTTCCAGTTCCGCAGACCCGAAACCACGGCATCGATCCCGGACAAGAAGAAGGGTGCCAACTAGGTGCGTGCACTATCGGGTGATCCTCTTTTTGAGCGCCACGCGGGATCAAGTCGCGGCGCGATGCGGAAGGCGGGAACCTGGGTGGGTAGCCCCTGTTTGACGCGATCTGCCGCCGGCGGGCGGGGACGCAGCTCGGCCGCTGGCGATGCCGAGGCTTGGGGTGCGTCGAACGCCGGCCTGGCCATTTCGCGAGCCAGTGGTGCGCCGGCGCACCACTTCCGATGCCTGCCATCCGCTACAGTAACGACGGGAGCTGAGTATTGGTGTGGGGATCGTTGTGTATCGCGTAACGCTATTGCTTGCCGCTGTCGTGTGCGCGGGATGCGCATCATCATCCAATGATGTTCAGCCGCAGTATGTATCGCATCTGCAGTATCAGCATCTCTCATGCCAGCAGGTCAGCGCCGAGGCGCAGCGCGTCTCGCGGCGCGTGGCCGAGGTTTCCGGGGTGCAGGACGAGAAGGCGACGTCAGATGCCGTGGCAACGGGAGTCGCCCTCGTCATTTTCTGGCCGGCCGCTTTCTTCGTGAAGGGCGACGGCCCAACTGCCGCCGAGCTTGGCCGCCTCAAAGGCGAGTTTGAAGCGCTTGAGAAGGTAGCGGCCGAAAAGGGTTGCGGGCTGCAGTTTCGTCAGCAGACGGCCGACGCCGCGGCCAAGACCGCCAAGCGCCAGGCAGCCATTCCGGCTTATGCGAACCCCTAGCGAGCGATCGCACGCTTAGTTCCCGACGCGCAGGTTATCCGGCCGGACTGGTCTCCCCTCGGGCTCCTTCACAGGGTTCCGAGTGTAAGGACGGCCATTCTCCTCACCGGAACCGAGGCAAGCGTTTCTCCCCGGTCTGCCTGGGAAAGGGCCGGGAGGTGAGGGGCAGCCACGAGGTTCACATCGGCGTTCTGCGCCGCCCCGCACCCTAACCCTCTCCCCATGAAGGATGGGGATAGGGGAACACCTCGCCATTCGCCTCACGCTTCCGCCACTCACGACTGACCACTCACCACTCACGGCCCGCCAAATGCCCAATCCCCATCGCGGCGAGATCGAGGCGTGCCTCGATGGCACCTCCTATCGCCTGTGCCTCACGCTGCGCTCGCTTGCCGAGCTCGAGCACACTTTCGGCAGCGACGACATGCTGGCGCTGGCCGAGCGCTTCCAGAAGGGCCGCCTCTCTGCCCTCGACGCGCAACGCATCATCGGCGCCGGCCTGCGCGGTGCCGGTCATGAGATCCTCGACGAGGCCGTCGGCCGCATGCAGGCGGAAGGCGGCGCCGCCGGCTTCGTCGACATCGTCGCCCGCCTGCTCTCCGCCACCTTCGGCGGCCCCGCTGCACCCGTCGCCGCCGCTGTTGCCGGCGAAATCATCTCCGGCCTCACCGAAACCGCTGCAAACGCCGCGCCCTCCGATCCGTCATCCCGCAGGCCGAGGCCAAGGGCCGAGGGCACGCGGGATGACGCACGCAAGGAGGATGCCTCGTCCCCCTTCCCTTTCCCTGGCCCGACGTAATGGCCGCCGGCCTCGGCCTGCTCCGCCTGCGCCCGGCAGATTTCTGGTCCATGACCCCGCG
>CADEEC010000050.1:5638-23035 GCA_902826255.1 uncultured Hyphomicrobiales bacterium
ACCGTCACCATCGACGCCGACACGTCGCGGTTCGAAGCCCAGCTCGCCGATTGCGCCCGCCTCGGCACGCGCTTCGGCAATACGCTCGGCAGCGCGTTCAGCGACCTCCTGATCCGCGGCAAAAGCTTCGGCGACGTGCTGCGCAATCTCGCGCTGCGCCTCTCCGACCTCGCGCTGAAAGCCGCCTTCAAGCCGCTCACCGACGCCATCGGCGGTGCGCTGGCCGGCGCCGTCACCGGCCTCGCCTTCGCCAGGGGTGGCGTCATCAGCCGCGGCATGCCGGTGCCGTTCGCCGAGGGCGGCATCATCGCCAGCCCCATCACTTTCCCGCTCGCGGGTAACCGCTTCGGCATCGCCGGCGAGCGCGGCCCCGAGGCGATCATGCCGCTGGCACGCGGCCCCGACGGCCGCCTCGGCGTGCGCGCCGGCGGCGGCGGGCTCAACATCACCTTCAACGTCACCACGCCCGACGCCGACAGCTTCCGCCGCTCCGAAACCCAACTCGCCGCCCTCCTCGCCCGCGCCGTCGCGCAAGGCCAGCGCAATCTTTGAATTGGTCAGTGGTCAGTCGTGAGTGGTCAGTGGTGGGTCGAACGAGCGCCCTTAAATCATCGATGTTGAAGACGGACCACTGCCACCTACCGCGCGCCACGACTGACCACTCACCACTCACGATCTCCCATGTTCCACGAGACCCGCTTCCCCACCGCCATCTCGCGCGCCGCCCACGGCGGGCCGGAGCGCCGCACGGACGTCATCGTGCTGGGCTCGGGCGCCGAGGAGCGCAACGCGCGCTGGGCGGACTCGCGCCGCAGCTACAACGCCGGCTACGGCGTGAAATCGCTCGACGATCTCTACGCCGTCATCGCCTTCTTCGAGGAGCGCCGCGGCCGCCTGCACGGCTTCCGCTGGCGTGATCCGACAGACTGGAAATCCTGCGCGCCCGAAGGCACGCCTTCAGCGCTCGATCAGCCCATCGGCACCGGCGACGGCACCACCGCCGCCTTCCAGCTCGTGAAGACCTACGGCTCCGCCTTCAATCCCTGGACGCGCGACATCACCAAGCCCGTCGCCGGCACCGTCCTCATCGCCGTCGCCGGCGTGACGCAAACTCCCACCACCGCCTTCACCGTCGACACCGCCACCGGCCTCATTGCCTTCCAGCCCGGCCACGTCCCCGCCGCCGCTGCCGCCATCACCGCCGGCTTCGAGTTCGACGTCCCCGTCCGCTTCGACACCGACAAGCTCGAGATCAACCTGCAAGGCTTCCGCTACGGCGCCATCCCCAGCATCCCGATCGTAGAGATACGCCCCTAACTGTCATCCCGGAATTCGCCGCAGGCGGATATCGGGGACCCAGGGCCCAGAGCACAACCAAACAACCTTCGTCATCCCGGCACTTGTTGCCGGGATCCAGCTCTCAACAAGCGCCGGAGCAAGCCGATGGATGGATCCCGGGGACAAGCCCCGGGATGACCGTAGCTTTCTATCGCCCGTAGGTGGGTTAGGCTGCACCCGGCACTATGCGACGCGAAATAAATAGTGGGTCACGCATTGCCGCGCTAACCCACCTACGCCCGAACCGCTAATGTCTCGTCAGGAGAGTGAGGGAACGCTCGTGGCCGAAGCAGCATCCAGCCGATGGTCCATATCGCGCATCGTCATCCTCGGCGTCGCGATCCTGGAGCTGGTGCAGTGGCTCTTCTATCTCCCCGCGCTCTTCCTGCAGCCGCTGTCAGCAATCCCCACCAGCGGCTATCCCGCTCTGATGCTCCTCGCCGTGCTGGTGGTCTTCCCCATCCTCGCCGCCTGGGGCGCCTGGCTCGCCATCAAGGGCCGCGACCTGCGCCGCGCCGCCCTGCTCGTCAGCCTGCAGCCGGTGGTTTTCGTGCTGTCCGTGATCGCCTTTGCCCTCTCCGTTATGATGGACGGCTTCTGAGCAGCGGCATGCTCTGCGTTGATATGCGTCCATAGACGATCCTGTAACGCACTCCGCGTATCCTGCGGCCCATGCAACTCCTGTTCGATGCCCTGACGCGCTGGCCGCGCCTGCTGTTCGGCAGCACGCGACTGCTTCCGCTGGAAGAGCTGTGCTTCACCGCATGGCGGCAAACGCTGCCGGAGGATACCCGCGCAATCCTCGAAGGGCAGCTCGAGCAGGCCGCTTACATCGAGCGGCAAGCCGGCGGCGCAAAGGCCATCTTCCGCTATCCATCCGGCAAGCCCGATACGCTGTTCGCGAACACGGCACCGGATCAGGTCGTCGCAAAGGTCATCCTAGGCGCGTCCGTCGACGCGCGCCCCGACCACACCTTCGGCGTCAAAGTGTTCGTCCACCGCGGACGCCTGTTCTCGATCGAATTTCCCAAGCGGCCCGACCGCCTGCTGGAGAAGCACGGCCTCACTGAAAGCGAGCTCCACGTCATCCGCGTCGAGCCCGTCCATGCGCTCGCGTAGCGAAGACTTCAATCGAGACTGAAGCTTACATTCATATTGACATGTTTGCGAGGAACCGGCCATGAAATCGTCGATCGCCGAACGACGGATACCCTCCGCTAAAGGTGGAAGAGATCGGGTATCGGTTCGCGTTTTTGCTCCAGTGGAAGATGGCCAAGGCAGATGGAGTTGTGGCTATCGAATAGCGCTTCCTGAGAGAACCGTGAGACGCACGGTCTACGGAGCAGATTCACTGCACTCCTTGATGCTCGCGATCGAAGGTTTACAATTTGAGGTGCTGGCTGCAGAGGCCGAGAACGAGGTGGAGTTGGACTGGCAGGGCTCCAAGTTCAAAGTATCTCGGCGTTTGGCAGCGTACTTGAAATGAGACGAATAACGCTGTCTTCGGTCCGCCCCTAGAACCACATATCCCTCACGCACCGCCCGTCGCGCACCTCCTTCCACTCCCCCAACCCATCCAGATGCTCGACCGGAATGCCGCCCACCGCCTGCGGGTCGTCCGCCAGCCGCAAGTTGACGGCGATGCGCCGCTGGCCCGTATCCCTCAGCCTCACCGCACGCCAGTACGCCAAGCCGCCGCAGCGCAGGCAGAAATGAAACCCGAGATCCTTCACCGGGATGTAGGCCTGCGTCGGCCCTGCAACTTCGATGCGCTCGCCCTCGAAGTCATAGGCCCATAGCGTCCCGTACCGCCGGCACACCGTACAGCTGCAGGCCGTCGCCTCATCCGGCACGCCCTTGAACGTCCAGCGCACCGCCCCGCAATGACACGAGCCTTCGATCATTGGCGCCTCCGTTCGGGGCATCTGATTGATCGCATGTCTAGCGTCCGACGGTGCAGATATTCAGGCATCGGTTGGTGATTGCGGGCTCTCCCTCTCCCCGTTCTTCACGGGGTGAGGGGCGGCCACAAGCTCAACGGGTATCCGGGGCTTGTTCCCGTGTCCATTCATCAGCTTGTCCCGGCGCTTGTCGAAAGCTGGATCCCGGCAACACGTGCCGGGATGACGTAGAGATCGCTGGTCAGGGCACAGCCATGAAATCTCTCCCCCCATCCCTGCAAGCCCACCTCGACACCGGCACCACCACGCTCGCCTGGTGCTGGCGTGTCACGCGCCACGACGGCACCGCTTTCGGCTTCACCGACCATGATCGCGACCTCGCCTTCGACGGCACCACCTTCGAGGCGGCCACCGGCTTCACCGCGAGCGAGATCAAGGACGCGCTCGGCCTCTCCGTCGACAACCTGGAAGTTTCCTCCGCGCTCAAATCCGACCGCCTCAATGAGGACGATCTTGCCGCCGGCCTCTACGACGATGCCCCCATCGAGATCTGGCGCGTCAACTGGGCCGACACCGACCAGCGCGTCCTCATGCGCTCCGGCTCACTGGGCGAGGTGCGCCGCTCCGGCTCGGCCTTCACGGCCGAGGTGCGCGGCCTTGCCCACTACCTCCAGCAGCCCAAGGGCCGCCTGTTTCAATCCGGCTGCGATGCCGACCTCGGCGATACCCGCTGCGGCGTCGATCTCGACGATCCGGACTTCCGCGGCACCGCCACCGTCAGCGCCGCTACCAGCCGCCGCCAGTTCACCGCCTCTGGGCTCGACGCCTTCGAGGCGGGCTGGTTCACGCGCGGCCTCGTCACCTTCACCAGCGGCGCCAATGCCAACCGCGCGCAGGAAGTGAAACGCCACGCGCTAAACGGCACCACCGCAACCATAGAGCTCTGGCAGCCCATGGCCCTCGACATCGCGCCCCCCGACACCTTCATCATCACCGCCGGCTGCGACAAGCGCTTCTCCACTTGCGGCGCGAAGTTCGCCAACGCCATCAATTTCCGCGGCTTCCCGCACATGCCCGGCCCCGACTACATCCTCGCCGTTGCCAAGCCCGGCGACCCCGTCACCACCGCCGGTCGCGGCTGACGCGCGTGTTCCTCCTCCCGTTGCGCCGACGCGGTACCCTCTCCCCGTTTTTCACGGGGAGAGGGCTAGGGTGAGGGACAGCTACGCGCGCGACGTGGCCGAAATTGTCATCCCGGAATTGCGCGAAGCGCAATATCCGGGACCCAGGGGCTCCAAAGGTGAGGTCGGCGCACATCGCCCTGGGTCCCGGCTCTCGCTGCGCTCGGCCGGGATGACAACTGATAGGAAATCATGGATACCCGCCCCCATATCGTCGCCCTCGCCCGAGGCTGGCTCGGCACGCCCTATCACCACCAAGCCAGCCTGCGCGGCGTCGGCACGGATTGCGTCGGCCTCGTCCGCGGCATCTGGCGCGAGCTCAATGGCACGGACGCCGAAACCCCGCCTGCCTACACGCGCGACTGGGCCGAAGGCAGCGGCCGTGAAACCTTGATCGAAGCCGCCCACCGCCATCTGATCGAGGTCGCACCATCGGACATGCAACCCGGCGACGTCCTCGTCTTCCGCTGGCGCCGCCACACGCTGGCGAAGCACTGCGCCATCCTCACCGTGCCCACCGCCATGATCCACGCGCTCGAGGGTGCGCCCGTCAGCGAAGTTGCCTTCACCCCCTGGTGGCGCCGCCACCTAGCCGCCGCCTTCGCTTTTCCAGAGCGTCTCCCTCTCCCCGTTCTTACGGGGAGAGGGCCGGGGTGAGGGGCGGCCGCACGCACGCGGCGAAAATTGCTCGGCGATGCGCTTCCGCGATGCAGCCCACGCGATGCTGCGTTTCGTCACCGCGGGTGGCGCGCCCTTCCCATCGCGTCTAGGCTCGCCTCAACAAGCACAATTGGAGGAACGCACCGATGGCCGAGCTGTGGCAGCTGACGGCAACAGAAGCCGTATCGCGCCTGCGCAAGGGTGATGTCTCCCCGCTCGAGATGGTGGACGCCGCCGCCCAACGCATCGCCGCCGTCGAGCCCAAGGTCAATGCGCTCCCGATCCGCTTCATCGACGAAGCCCGCGCGCAGGCCAAGGCCTTCCGCCGCGACGCGAGCGATCATCCCGGCTGGCTTGCCGGCCTGCCCATCGCGGTCAAGGACTACAACGACGTCGGCGGCCAGCTCACCACCTACGGCGCGCCGGTGTTCGCCGACAACCGCCCCGCAAACGATGACAGAACCGTCGCCACCCTGCGTGCCCGCGGCGCCATTCCGCTCGCCAAGTCGAACGTGCCGGAATTCGCCGGCAGCCACACCTTCAATCCCGTGTGGGGTGTCTCGCGCAATCCCTGGAACCTCGGCTACACGGTCGGTGGCTCATCGGGCGGCGCCGCGGCGTCGCTCGCCGCGCACGAGGTCTGGCTCGCCAACGGGTCCTGCCTCGGCGGCTCGCTGCGCATCCCGGCGAGCTTCTGTGGCGTCGTCGGCCTGCGCCCGAGCGCCGGCGTCGTGCCGCGCGGCGACGGCCTGCCCGCCTTCGACAGCCTGTGGGTTGATGGTCCCATGGCGCGCACGGTGTCCGATGTGGCGCTTATGCTCGACGCCATGGTCGCGCAAACCCCGCATGATCCACTCTCGCGCCCGATGCCGGCCGGCGGCTACCAGGCTGCCATGCAGCGCGGCGGCGCGCCCAAGCGCATCGGCTTCACGCCCAATCTCGGGCTGCGCAGCGTCGATCCGGAAGTCGCCCGCATTTGCGAGAGTGCGGCCCAGAATCTGAAAGCTATGGACAGCGCTGTCGAAGCCGCGACACCGGATTTCTCCGGCTCCATCGACAGCTTCCAGGTCCTGCGCGCGGCCATGTTTGCCGAAGTGCGCGGCGGCCTGCTGCCGCAGCATCGCGCGCGCATCAACCCGGATATCGTCTGGAACATCGAGAAGGGCTTGAATCTCACCGGCAAGGAGATCATCACTGCCTGCGGTGCGCGCAACGCGCTGTTCCACCGCGTCGCCCGCTTCTTCGACGACTTCGACCTCATCGTCTGCCCCACGGTTGCCGTCCCGCCGTTCCGCGTCGAGCAGCGCTTCCCGACCGAGATCGCCGGCGAGAAGCTCGAGAGCTACATCGACTGGATGTACCTGACCTTCGTCATCACCCTCACAGGCTGCCCGGCCATCTCGATCCCGTGCGGCGTGACCAAGGATGGCCTGCCCGTCGGCCTCCAGCTCATCGGCCGTCCGCATGGCGACGCCGAGCTGTTGGGCTTCGCGCGCCGCGCCGAGCAGGCGCTCGCCTTCAAACCGGTCGTCCTGGCTGCGTGACTTGTCTCCCTCTCCCCGTCCTTACGGGGAGACGGACGGGGTGAGGGGCGGCTTCAGATGAACCGCAAAATCGGCAAGCCGAGCGAGGGGACTTACGCATGACCGAAATCATAAAATCCGAATCTCCGATCACCGGCACCGGCGACCCCATACTGCCCGACCAGATCGCGCGCGACGTCAGCCGCATGCTCGACGCACTCCACGCCGGCGGCCTCGCCGTCATCCCGCTCGATGTCGCCTATGGCATCGTTGGCTGCAAGGAGGCCGCGATCCGCAAGCTGTTCGCCGCCAAGAACCGCAGCTACGAGAAGCCGAGCGGCATGTTCTCCAGCGCCGCCATCAGCGAAGAGATCCACATCCTGCCCGATGCCAAGCGCGCCATGATCCGCGAGATCATCGAGAAGGAGGCGCTGCCCTTCTCCGTCGTCGCGCCCTTCAGACGCGACCACAAATTCTTCAAGTCCGTCGACCCGTTCGTACTGCAGAACTCCACCAAGGCCGGCACCATCGACATGCTGCTCAACGCCGGCACCTTCCACAACGAGATCGCGCGCCAGTCCTGGGAGGCCGGCACGCCGGTGTTCGGCTCGTCTGCCAACACCTCGCTGATGGGCAGTAAGTATCGCCTCCAGGACGTCGAGCCCGCCGTGCTCGACGCCGCTGACGTCGCCTTCGACTACGGCCTCTCGAAGTACCACAACACCGAAGGCCGCTCGAGCACCATCGTAGACTTCGCCGACTTCTCGGTGCTGCGCGTCGGTGTCGTCTTCGACCGCTTGCAGGACGCCTTCAAGCGCCGCTTCGACGTTGACCTCAAGGTGAAGGCGTAACTGCAAATCGTCGGCGCTCTAGATTTCGGCCCCGATAGTCTTCGTGAACTCTTGATCTCGTGCCGCCGCCCGGAGAGGCTGCAGCGCCGATGTGGAGAGTCGCATGACGGACGCCGCCACCACCGACATCAACCGCACGATCGAATACCGCGCCGATCGCTGGCTGGTCGGCTGGCTGCCCTACACGCTCCTCGTCGCCGCGCTCGGCCTCTTCATGATCGTCTTCGAGACCGGCCGGCATCGCTTCGGCGGCTGGGTGGTCTTGCTGATCGGCGGCGCCTTCTGTCTCTTTTTCATCTACCGGCTCTTCAGCCCGGGTCCGTCCCGGCTCACCCTTTCACCCGCGGGGCTCGGGCTGTACGTGGGCCGTCGCCATGTCCTAATTCCCTGGCGCGAGATCCAGAGCATCGACACCACCGACCTCAAGGTGCGCAACTGGGGCCGCGGCGCGCTCATCTTCCCTTTCATCACCTTCAAGGACTGTACGATGGTGAAGGTCTCGCGCCCGTTCTACGAGGAGTCCATTCACGTGCCCTCCGTCTTCATGCAGGGGCCGGGCTGGCAGGGTATCTTCCATGCAGACGGCGATTCCATGCGCATCGCCGTGCATCACGAGCAGTTTTCAGTCACTGCGCAACAGGTGCGTGCGCCTGTGGAAGCGCGCTGGCGCGCCTTCCGCGGCCGCTCGCATCCCGCCTCACGCGCCGAACGGGATGCCACGGACAGCGCGCCGAGACGCAGCACATCCACAACCGCTCTCGCCGAGCCGATCCGTTACGGTAATGCCGAGCTGCTTGCGTCGTTGTGGGATGCGATCAAGCTTGGCATTGCCCTTGCCGTCTTTCTGGCAGTCGCGTCGAACGCTCTCGGCGTATGGGAAACCGAGGTCCAGGAAGAACGCCGCCTGGAGCGTGCCGCCCAGGCCGAGGAGGCGCGCAAGGAGAAGGAAGAACGCGACCGTCAGAAAAAGAAGTGGGACGACTTCTGGCGCGATTTCCACCGCTCGTTCGATCACAGATAACGATTTGCGAGACGCTTGCGCATCAACAGCTCGTCGTCGCCAGCCTGCATGAGCTCGGGAATTGTCGCCGCGCGCTCGTATCCGTGCGCCAGGTAGAAGCGCTGGGCGTTGACATTGAACCCGCTGACGCACAGCCACAGGTTCCGGAAGTGCCCGCGCGCCTCCGCCTCGTACCAGGCGAGTATCGCAGCGCCGATACCAAGGTTCTGAAACGGCGGAAGCACCGCCAGCATCTGCAGGTAAGGTCCGGCGAGCCAGGGACAGACGATCACCACCGCGCCGGCGAGTTCCCCACCGCATGTGAGCTGATAGCGTGCCGTGCCATCACCGAACGATTTGAAGGCAGTAGCAATTTTCTGACCCTCAAACCGATAGTGCGCCCACGGTCCGACAGCAGCTACGGCGGGTCCCAGGTGGTCGGCTGCCTCCGGTGTGAACGGCGCAAGCGTCAGCGGGCGTCCATCCTGCGCGGGTTGAAGCTGGAATCGCCTAGGGCGGAACGGTCGGTCCGGATCGGACATGGGTTTTGGCCTTCCAAACATCGATCGCCGGTGGCGCGCGGCCCGTGAGCAGGTCGTATCCGTCGGTGTCGCCGGGGCGGGCATCGTAGCAGGTCTCCGCCATCACCGGCGTCCCGGCTGCCAGAAGCTCCGACACGGTGACGAATTCGAAGCCCTTTGCCCTCAGCGCCGGTATGGCGATCGGCAGCGCCTCGGCGGTGTGATAGCCGCGCCCGTTGGCGTGCGCCACGATGATCGACCCGGGCCGCGCGTGGCGCAGCATCACGTTGGCGATGGCGCCCGCCGATTGTCCGGGCGCCGGGTCACCGCTCGCGAAGTCCCACTGGATGGCGATCATCCCCGCGTCCGCCACGGCCTGCAGCCCCTCGGCATTGCACGACCCGAACGGAAAGCGGATCAGGCTCGGCTTCTGCGGGATCGACGAGAGCGCCGCGCGCCATGGCGTTGCGCATTGCGCCTGGCTCAGCTCCGCGCGTGCCGTCGCATAGGCAACGGAAGGGGCAAGGATCTCTTGTCTGAGCTCGGTGCCGCGCAGCCGGCGTGTGTTGCGATGCGCCCAGCCGTGCGTCCCGATCTCGAACAGCGGGTCGCTGATGAGTTGCTGCGTGCGCGCACCGTGCGACGCCATCCAATGCCCGCCGGCAAAGAATGTCGCCTTCACTTTCTGCGCCCGCAGGTAGTCGACGATGCCGCCTTCGTAGCCGGCAACCTCGCCCGGCGTTTCGCAAAGGTCGAAGGTCAGCGCGATCAGCTTCTTGCCCGGCGGAAGCGCAACCCGGCGCACGACGCCGGCCGGAACCTTGGACGCGCCGGCGCCGCCCATGCCGTCGATGCTGGGAACGCGCACACGCTTGTTCGAGCGAACCGGAGAATTTTCGCCCGGCACAGCTGCCAGCGCCGAGGCCGGCCAACACGCCGCCTGCAAGGCCGCGCGATCCTGAGCCCGTGCCGGACCGGGCAGGGCCACAGCCGCGAGCAAGAGCACCAACCAGGCTCGGTGTGTCGCTTTCATGCCCGCGAGATAACGGATCGGTTTCGGCCGGTCCAGTTCCTGCTGCGAACGTGAGGGTGGCTTACCTGGTGGTCGGCTGCGTGATGGAGTCGATCTCGATCCAGCCGTCTTTCTTCTTTTTCCTCGCTGGAGTGCCGGCCTTGCGCCTGTCGGTGCAGGCTACATAGCGATTGCTCTTATCCTTGCACTTCGGCGTATTGGCGATCGCCGGTGGCGATCCGGCCACACCGAGCAGCGCCACGCCAACGGCGACAGCCAGGGCTGCGATAGCAAGCTTCCACATGCCGGCCTCCGAGCAATCGTGTGCCGGATCACCTCGGTCCGGCCTCGCGACACTCTGTGCCAGGCATCCGAGATCGCAACCCCTCAGAAGTGAGGGACCGTGAGCAGATTAGGGTCAACTCGCCTTCGCCAGCTCGGGCAGGGCCTGCGCCGGAATGCGACCTGGCCGGCCGAGCAGGTAGCCCTGTGCTTCGCTGCACCCCTCCGTCCGCAGGATGGAGAGTTGCTCGTGCGTTTCCACACCTTCCGCGAGTACCGGAATCTCCAAGCTCTTGCCCAGCGCGAGCACCGCGCGCACGATTGCTTTTGCCTGTACGTCCCGCTCCAGTCCGTGCGCGAAGGAACGGTCGAGCTTGATCTTGTCGAACGGGAAGGTCCGCAGGGTCTCCAGCGACGAGTAACCCGCGCCGAAATCATCGATGGCAATCGTAACGCCCAGCGCCCGGATGCGCCGCAGGGCATGCAACGCACGCGCCTTGTCGGAAATGATAGCCGACTCGGTGATCTCGATTTCCAGCCGGCTCGGCGGAAAGCCTGTTTCCACCAGTACCTCATGCACCGTATGGGCAAAGTCGCCTTGCGTGAGCTGCACGGCCGAGACGTTGACCGCAATTCTGTGCGGCGCCACCCAGGCGAGGGCTTCAAGGCACGCCGTCCGCAGCACCCATTCACCGATCTCGACGATCGCGCCGCACTCTTCCGCGATCGGGATGAACTCAGCGGGCGATACCATGCCGCGCTGCGGATGCCGCCAGCGTAGCAGCACCTCGAAGCCGCTGATCGCACCCGTGCTCACGGTGTTCTGCACCTGGTAGTGCAGCTCGAACTCGCCGTTCTCGGCGGCGTGCCGCAGCTCGGCGGTCAGTGATTTGCGTGCCCGGGCCGCGTCGTCCATCTGCTTTTCGTAGAAGCAGACAGCGCGATCCTTGTCGACCTTGGCGCGGTACATGGCGAGGTCGGCGTTGGAGACCAGGGTTGCGGCATCCGAGCCATCCTGCGGAAACAGCGCAACGCCGATCGAGCCGCCCGTGCTACCCTTGAATGCATCGAAGCTGACCATCTCGTGCACAGCCTTCTCGAGACGCGCAGTAAAGTTGTGCAGGTCTTCCATCTGTGTGTAGCGCTTGACGGCGGCGAATTCGTCGCCACCCACGCGCGCCACGAACTCGCCAGGCTCGAGCAATCCTGCGAGCCGCCCGGCGATGATCTTCAGCGCCTTGTCGCCGGCCTCGTGGCCGTAAAGATCGTTGATCTCCTTGAAGCGGTCGAGGTCGATTCCGATCACCGCCACGGTCCACTCGTTGGTTCGCGCACGTCCCAGCTTGAGTTCGAGGTACTCGCTGAAGTGGGCGCGGTTGGGCAATCCGGTCAGTGCATCATTGAGCGCCATGTGCTGAAGCCGCGCGAACGTATCGGCCGAAACATGCGTATCGATCATATAAGCGGCCACGCCGGTCCCAATCACCATCAGGCCCACGCCGGCGACAGCAACCGCGATGCTCGCAAATGCTTGCTTGTTGCTGGCACCTTCAAGGCCCATGGGTATGACATGAACGGCTGCCATTCCCGTGAAGTGCAGGCCGACGATTGCTACCACGAACAAGCCGACAGCAACCCAGTGCGAATGCCGGCGCGGTCGCCTGACGCTTTCGCGGACCGCGAGTGCGGAAACAACTGCCGCGATTGCCACCGAAGCTGCCACGTAGGCAGCGCTCCATTCGACCAAACCATAGACGTGATAGGCAGCCATGCCGGTGTAGTGCATGGACGCGATCGCAATGCCGACAAGGGCGCCGCACAATTCAGGCGGGCAGCGCTTATCGTTGATGGCACAGAGACCGAAGCCCAGCGCGCATCCTCCAATCGCCACCAGCAGCGACAACATGGTCAGCACGGGATCGAACGTGACTGGCGCCGTGATCTCATACGCGAGCATCGCGATGAAATGGGTGCACCAGATCGACGACCCGGCTGCCACCGCCGTCAGGAAGGACCAGCCGTGCTTCTGTAGTCCAGTGCGCTTCCGCGCACGGTGGAAGAGGCTGAAGGTTATCGCGCATCCCGAAACACAGACCACGGCGGCAAGCGCCACGAGCCACAGGTTGTGCTCCGTGAACAGACATGAAATGACGCGCATGATGTGCCTCGGAGAACTTCAGGCGTGGTGCTGGGGTTCGTGGAAGTCTGGCCGCTTATAAGGACCTGTCGCTAAAGTTTGCGTAAACCCTAGGCACAAGTCCTGGTCGATGGTTGCGGTGAGGCTCGCGGTCTACCCTCAGTTGCCAGAATGGCGACGAAAACGCGGCATGGGACATGCGCCTAATATTCAGTGACTGTGTTGGGCAAAGCTGAAATGCCGCCGGCACAACACTGCGCCGGGTTGGTTAGCGGCCGTTATCACACTCCGTGCACACACGATTGAACCGGCAGTTGCACGCAAATTTCTCAATATGAAAGTGCCATGGCCACACTCGCTCTTGCCATCGCCGGCGCAGCTGCCGGCGCTGCCGCGCTGCCGGCCGGCATCTCCCTGTTCGGTGCCACGCTCACCGGCGCCGCCATCGGCTCGCAGATCGGCGCCTTCGCCGGCTCGTTCGTCGATCGCGCATTGTTCGCCGCTTCCGGCCAGTCGCGGCCCGTGCACGGCCCGCGCCTCTCGGAGCTGCGCGTCACCGGTTCCAGCGAGGGCGCGCCTATCCCGCGTCTCTATGGGCGTGCGCGCATCGGCGGTCAGGTCATCTGGGCCACCGACTTCGAGGAAGAGACCACTACGTCGTCAACCGGCGGCAAGGGCAGCCTAGGCGGCGCCCCCAAATCCACCGCCATCCAGTACCGCTACTATGCGAGCTTTGCCGTCGCGCTCGCCGAAGGCGAGATCGCAAGCATCGGCCGCGTCTGGGCTGACGGCAAGGAGCTGGATCTCTCCACCGTCACCTACCGTCTTCACACCGGCAGCGAGACCCAGCTTCCCGACAGCCTGATCGAAGCGAAGGAAGGCGCCGGCAATGCACCGGCCTATCGCGGCCTCGCCTACATCGTGTTCGAGCGCCTGGCGCTCGCCGACTTCGGCAACCGCATCCCGCAGCTTTCCTTCGAGGTGCACCGCTCCGTTGATCCGTTCGACGCGGCCGTGCGCGCCGTCACGCTGATCCCCGGTGCCGGCGAGTTCGTCTATGCGTCCGATCCCGTCGTGCGCAAGCTCGGCCCTGCCACCTCCCTTTCGGAGAATGTGCACACGCGCCAGGGCGGCACCGACTGGACCGTCTCGCTCGACCAGATGCAGGCGACGCTACCCGGCGTGGAAAGCGTCAATCTCATCGCCGGCTGGTTCGGCAGCGACCTGCGCGCGTCGCACTGCGAGATACGCCCCGGCGTCGACAGCGCAGACAAGATCACCGAGCCGCTCACGTGGGCCGCGGCCGGCCTCGATCGCGACGATGCCCATCTCATCAGCACCATTGAGGACCGCGCGGCCTATGGTGGTACACCGTCCGACGAAACAGTGATCGCCGCCATCCAGGACCTGACGGACCGCGGCCTCGCCGTCACGCTCACGCCCTTCCTGTTCATGGACGTGCCGGCCGGCAACACACTGCCCGATCCCTACACCGGCGAAATCGTCCAGCCAGCCTATCCCTGGCGCGGCCGCATCACCGTCGATCCCGCGCCCGGCGAACCCGGCTCGCCCGATCAGACCGGCGATGCCGCCCTGCAGGTCGCCGCATTCATCGGCATCGCGGATGTTTCCGATTTCGACATCGATGGCGAGACGGTTGCCTACTCTGGCGCGAGCGAGTGGTCCTACCGCCGCTTCATTCTGCACTACGCGCACCTCGCGGCTGCCGCCGGCGGCATCGACACCTTCGTCATCCGCAGCGAGATGCGTGGCCTCACCACCGTGCGCAGCGGCACGTCCACCTATCCTTTTGTGGCAGCGCTGTCCGATCTCGCGGCAGACGTAAAAGCTGTTCTTGGACCCGGTACGAAGGTCACTTACGCCGCCGACTGGTCGGAATACTTCGGCCACCAACCTGCCGACGGCTCGGGCGACGTACACTTCCATCTCGATCCGCTCTGGTCCTCCGGCGACATCGACGCCGTCGGCATCGACGTCTATTGGCCGCTCGCCGACTGGCGCGATGGGCCCGATCATCTCGACCGCCTCGCCGGCACCGCCTCCGTCTATGATCTGGCCTACCTCACCGGCAATCTCACCGGCGGCGAGGGCTATGACTGGTACTACGCCAGCAACACCGACCGGGAAGATCAGGTCCGCACACCCATCACCGACGGCGCACACGGCAAGCCCTGGGTCTTCCGCTTCAAGGACTTGAAATCCTGGTGGCAGAACCAGCACCATGACCGCCCAGGCGGCGTCGAGTCCGCAACCCCCACCGCCTGGGTGCCGCAGTCCAAGCCGATCTGGTTCATGGAGCTCGGCTGCCCCGCCGTCGACAAGGGCGCCAACCAGCCCAACGTGTTCGTCGATCCAAAAAGCTCGGAATCACACCTGCCGTATTTCTCGAGCGGCAAGCGCGACGACGTTATACAGCGCCGCTACCTGCAGGCGTTCCACGAAGGCTTCGATCCAGCGCACGAGAACTACACCGCCGGCGCCAACCCGGTCTCCTCTGTCTACGGCGACCGCATGATCGACCTCGGCCGCATGCACGTCTATGCCTGGGATGCACGGCCCTACCCGGCCTTCCCCGCCGATGCCGACGCCTGGGGAGATGCCGCCAACTGGCGCCTCGGCCACTGGCTCACGGGCCGCATGGCAAGCGCACCGCTCGCCGCCACCGTGCGCGCCATCCTCGCCGATCACGGTTTTGCCGCGCACGATGCGAGCACCTTGCACGGCCTGCTCGGCGGCCTGCTAATCGATCGTGTCATGTCGGCACGCGATTGCTTGCAGCCTTTGGAACTCGCCTTCTTCTTCGACACGCGGGAGAGCGACGGCCGCATTGTCTTCGCCCATCGCGGCGCGGCTGGCACGCTTGCCGATCTCACGCCCGACGACCTCGTCGAGTCCCGCCCCGGCGACGCACTCTCCACGCTCACGCGAGCACAGGAAACCGATCTTCCCGCGTCTGCTAAAATCATCTACATCGCCGCCGGCGGCGACTATCCCTCCGCCGTCGAGGAGGCGCGTCGCCTTGCCGGTCAGAGCGGGCGCGTCGCGCTCGCCGATCTCCCGCTCGCGCTCGATGCCGAGCAGGCTGCCGAGATCACCGAGGTTTGGCTGTTCGAGGCCTGGGCGGCGCGCGAGCGCGCGCAGTTCGCCTTGCCGCCCAGCCGTCTTGCGCTGGAGCCGGGCGACGTCGTCGCTCTCACCGCGCACGACCGCACCCACTTGCTCCGTATCACCGAGATCGGCGAGCACGGCAGCCGCGACATCGAGGCCCGTGGCCTCGACCCGGATGTCTACGCCAACGCGCCGGTCACTGCCCGCACGAGTGGCGGCGCTGTCGGCGTCATCGCCGGCAAGCCTCTCGTCGTCTTTCTCGATCTGCCGTTGCTGCGTGGAGACGAGCAACCGGCCGCTGGCTATGTGGCTGTTGCACAGAACCCGTGGCCCGGCCCCATCGCTGTCTACCGCTCGCCCGAAACCTCCGGCTTCCAGCTCAAGGCGATGGTGCTCGGCCCTGCCATCACCGGGCTCACGGTCGACCCGCTTCCCGCCGGCGCCACTTCGCGCGTCGATCGCGCCACCAGCTTGCGCGTGAAGCTCGACCAGGGCCTCCTGGCGTCGGTCACTGAGCTCGCCCTTTTCGGCGGCGCCAACGTTGCCGCGATCCAGAATGACGACGGCGCCTGGGAGATTCTGCAGTTTAAGTCTGCCGTACTCACTGCACCAGCTACCTACACGCTGTCCGGTTTTCTGCGCGGCCAGTCCGGCAGCGAGCACGCCATGCGGTCGCCGCTGGCCGCCGGCGCCCGCTTCGTCCTGCTCGACACCGCGGTCGCGCAGGTCGACATCACCGAGGACGAGGTCGGCCTCGCCTACGCCTGGAAATGCGGTCCCGCCAGCCGCGATCTCGGGTCGCCGCACTATCTGGACGTCAACCACGCCTTCACCGGCGAAGGTCTGAAGCCGCTGAGCCCGGTCCATGTCTGCGGCTCCCGCATCAGCGGCGATCTTGCGATCACCTGGATTCGCCGCACCCGCGTCGGTGGCGACAGCTGGGATGCCATCGAGGTTCCTCTCGGCGAGGACGAGGAACGCTATGAGATCGACATTCTCGATGGCGCCGATATCGTCCGTACCATCACTGCCACCGCGCCCTCCGCCACCTACACTGCCGCGGACCAGACCACTGACTTCGGCGCACCCCAGTCCTCCATCTCCCTCCGGCTCTACCAGCTCAGCACGACCCGCGGCCGCGGCACGCCACGCGCAGCGGTGCTGTAGCCCCTGATCGCACGCCAACCTTCTCCCTCTCCCCATGAAGAATGGGGAGAGGGAATGAGCCCGTGTTCGGCGTGCATCTCTTCATCAAACCCAACCTCAACACGCTAAACCGCCATGCCCCAATTTCGCTGGCTTGCGCTGGCCTGGGAGGATCTCGGCATTGCCGAAACTCCGGGCCCGCATCACACAGATCGCGTCGTGCGTTACTATGCCGACGTCGGCCACTCGCAGGTCACCGATGACGAGACCGCCTGGTGTGCCGCCTTCCTCGGCTCGTGCCTGGAGCGCGCAGGCGTTCCCTCCACGCGCTCGCTCCTTGCGCGGTCGTATCTGGAGTGGGGTGAGCCGGCCGCCGCCGCTTTACCCGGCACCATTGCCGTTCTCTCGCGCGGAAGCGATCCGGCGCTCGGTCACGTCGCCTTCGTTGTCGGCAGCACGCCCACGGACCTGATCCTGCTCGGTGGCAACCAGAGCGATGCCGTCACTGTCGACGTCTTCCCCCGCGCCCGCCTGCTTGCATTGCGCTGGCCCCTGACTGTCATCCCGGAAGGCGCGCCAGCGCCTATCCGGGACCCAGGGGCCGCAGATGCCACCTTCGAGCACGCGCTGACGCACATCCTGCAAATGGAAGGCGGGTGGGCCGATGACCCCTACGACCCCGGCGGTCCCACCAACTTTGGCATCACGCTCGCCAC
>CADEEC010000051.1 GCA_902826255.1 uncultured Hyphomicrobiales bacterium
GTCGCCGATCAGCGCCTGCACCTGGCGGTAGTCGATGCCAAGCATGTCGGCGGTGATGTTGACCATCGAGGCGCGCGAGCCGCCGATGTCGGGATGGCCCGTGACGACAACGACCGTGCCGTCCTCGTTGACGTTGACCTGCGCGCTCGATTCACCGCCGGCGTTGAACCAGTAGCCGCTCGCCACGCCGCGGCCCTGGTTGGGCTTGAGCGGTGTCTTATAGTGCGGATGCTCGAGCGCGGCGCGCAGCGTCTCCTCGTAGCCGATCTTGCGCAGCGTCGGGCCATAGGCGGTCTTGGTGCCTTCCTTCGCAGCGTTCTTGAGGCGCAACTCAAGCGGGTCCATTTTGAGCTTCGCGGCCAGCTCGTCGAGCGCGCTTTCGATGGAGAAGGCGCCGATGGGCGAGCCCGGCGCGCGATAGGCAGCGACCTTGGGACGGTTGCTCACAACGTCGAAGCCGGTGATCTGCACGTTCTTCAAATCGTAGGGCGTCAGCGCGCAACCGACCGCGCCGCGGATCGGCGAACCCGGGAAGGCACCGGCCTGCAGGCGATAGGTTGCCTTTACAGCGGTGATGCGGCCGTCTTTCTTGGCGCCGATCTTGACCGAGCTGGACGAGCCCGACGTCGGACCGGTGGCGCGGAAGACCTCCTCGCGCGTCATCACCATCTTCACCGGCCGGCCCGACTTGCGCGCCAGCACCAGCGCCAGCGGCTCCAGGTAGACGATGGTCTTGCCGCCGAAGCCGCCGCCGATCTCGGCGGGGATGGCGCGGATGTCGCTGAGCTTGGTGCCCGCGACCTGGCCCGTCATGTCGCGCACCATGAAGTGGCCCTGGCTGCTGCTCCAGATGGTGGCTTTGCCGTCGTTGGTGACGTCGACGAGGCACGCGTGCGGCTCGATGTAGCCCTGGTGCACGGGCGCCGTCTTGAAGCTGTGCTCGACGATCACCTCGGCTTCCTTGAAGCCGGCCTCGACGTCGCCCAGCACGTGCTCCAGCTTGCCGGCGATGTTGGAGTCGGTTGCCGTGCCGGCCTTGCCGATCGCCTTGGCCATGTCCTCATGCAGCACGGGAGCGCCATCGGCCACGGCCTCATCGACGTCGATCACCCAGGGCAGCACCTCGTAGTCGACCTCGATCAGCTTGCAGGCGGCGGCCGCGATCTTGGCCGTCGTCGCTGCAACCGCCGCCACGGGGTGGCCGGCGTAGAAGGCGCGGTCGCGCGCCATGATATTGCGGCTGATGAAACGCAGATCCTGGATGCCGAGGATCACAGGCTTGTCCCAGGGGAACTCCACCAGGTCCGTGCCGGTCATCACAGCCTTGACGCCCGGCAGCGCCAACGCTTTGTCGACATTGATCGACCGGATGCGCGCGTGCGGGTGCGGGCTGCGCAGCACCTTGCCCCACAGCATCCCCGGCAGCGTGAAGTCGGCGCCGTAGGCGGCCTTGCCGGTCACCTTCTCCATACCGTCGGGACGGATGGTGCTTTTGCCGATCCATTTGTTGTCGGAGCCGTTCGACGCCATGATTCTCAATCTTCCTGTTGCGGTGCCGCTGACCAGCGGGCAGCGGCACCATGCCATGCGGTAATCCTACTGAGAACCCGCCCTCCGGCAACTCTGCACGCCCTGTCGTGAGGTGGTCGCAACCCCTTTCTCCGTAATTCTTGCGGGGGCTTCCGCGCCAAAGCCGCCACAATAACCGTGCGATATGGCGTGGGGCGTATAGGGACCACTGTTGCTCGATTGCCAAATACAGCTACCTTCGCGAATCATGGGTCTGGCGAACGCTGGTCAGAGGCCCTGCCCGCCGTTAGGTTGACGCGCCCTTCGGAGAGATTTTCCCCATGCAAAGAATGACTTCGCTCGCTGCTTGCGCCGGCATGGTAGCGGCCCTGTCACTCATCGCGACCCTTCCTGCCAGCGCCCAGACAAGCGGCGAGCCGGCACGCGAGGCGTCGTCCCAGACTCAACCGACCGAGTGGCAACCGCCCGCATCCGCACAGCCCGCGCCGGCGGAAAGCCAGCCACCAGCGCCGGCACCGGCAGAAAGCCAGCCGCCGGCACCGGTTACGGCAGCGCCTGCGCCGACCGTAGACCCCTTGCGCGAAGAGGTGCGCCAACTTGCGGCGAAGGCACCTGCGCGTGGCGCCCAAACCGAGGACCGCAATGCCGTCCGGGACTATTACGCCAAGGACGGCAAGCTGCTGTGGGTGGCGCAGGACGGCTTCACGGCCCGCGCCCGGCACGCCATGACAGAGATTTCCAAGGCCGATGACTGGGGCCTGCAGGCGAGCGCGTTCGAGCTTCCGCAGCTCGGGGCCAGCCTGTCGCCGGCGGCGCTGGCGGATGCCGAGGTCAAGCTGAGCCTCGCGGCCCTCAAGTATGCCCGCTTCGCGCGTGGTGGACGCCTCGAGCCGCTCAAGGTCAGCCGCAACTTCGATCAGAAGCCGACGCTGGTCGATCCGGACGATGTGATGGCTGCGCTCGCCGCAACGGACGCGCCCGGCGACTACCTGCGCGACCTGCATCCCAAGCACCAGCAGTTCCATCTGCTGCGCCAAGCCCTGTTGAAGACGCGTGGCGCGGGCCAAACCGCACAGGCGGCCAAGGAACCCGCCGAGGACGTCAAGATTCCCAGCGGCCCCTTGCTCAAGCCGGGCGTGGATCATCCGCATGTCGCTCTGCTGCGGAAGCGTTTGAAAATTGCAGCCTCCGGGTCGGAGACCATCTACGACCGCGAGCTGCAGGACGCGGTGGCTGCGTTCCAGAAGCAAAGCGGCCAGACCGCCGACGGCGTCGTCGGCAGGGGCACGCGCGCCGCGCTGAACGGCGACGACACGCCGGCTCCGGCCTACGGCTCGGACGAGCAGCGCCTCATCGTCAACATGGAGCGCTGGCGCTGGATGCCCCAGCACATGGGCGAGTTCCATGTGTGGGACAACATCCCGGAATACCAGATGCGGGTGGTGAAGCGCGGCCAGATCGTGCATCAGTCGCGCATTATCGTCGGACGCCCGCAGACGCAGTCGGCGCTGTTCTCGGCCAACATGCGCTACGTGATCTTCGGACCTGAGTGGGGCGTGCCGGACTCCATCAAAATCAAGGAGATCCTGCCCTATCTGCGTCCCTCTTACGAACCCGGGCTGTTCGGCTTCGGCGGCGGAACGACCACCGATACCCGCGTGCTCGCGAAGCACAATCTGCGCGTCAGCTACAACGGGCAGCAGGTCGATGCCAGCCGCGTCGACTGGACCCAGGTCGACATTCGCAAATACGCGTTCATTCAGCCGTCCGGGCCGACCAACGTGCTGGGCGCGGTGAAGTTCCGCTTCCCCAACAAGCACGACATCTACATGCACGACACGCCGCAGCGTGAGCTGTTCGGCAAGAGCGTGCGCACCTTCAGCCACGGTTGCATCCGTGTGCAGGACCCGGGCCGGCTGGCAGAGGTGCTGCTGGAGGAGGATCGGGGATGGCCCGCCGGGCGCGTGCAGAAGATGATGGCCGCCGGCGGCAACGAGAACGTGACGCTGGCCAAGGAGATCCCGGTCCACATCACCTACTTCACCACGGTGGTGGAGGGCGATGGCCAGCTGCGCTCGCACGCGGACATCTACGGCCACGACCGCCGCGTGGCGCTGGCACTCGCCGGGCGTCCGCTGGGTCTCGAGCCGCCGTCAGTCGGCTCCGATGAAGCGCAGCCGGAACGCGTCAAGACCAGGCGCCCGAAGAATTACGCGCCGTCGAGCAGCAATGACTTCTTCTCGGGTCTTTTCGGCAACTAGATAAGAGACGGTCCGCCGCCGGCAATCGGCGGACCGTGGCCAGCGCGCCCTTCGTAGATATATGGTAGTCCGGCTGCGAGTTATTATGGAGCCTGCCCATGCGCGCCAAGCTCCCTGCCGGCTCCGTAACGCTGACGGATGACGATATCGTCTCCAAGCGTGCCCTGAGCCGCCGTTCGCTCCTCGGACGGCTCGGTGCCGGGCTCGGTCTCGCGGCGGCGGGCCTGGTGGCGAACGCGGGTGCGCAGCCGCACAGCGGCCAGTCGTCTCCACGGCGAGGCGGTACACCCCCTCCCGGCGGCTCTTCGCCACTGGAGTGCTCCGACATGGATGGCGGCGCCTCGCAAGACCCGATCGGCGGCGGCCGCAGCTGCCGCACGGGCCCCCGCGACGGGCCGCGCGGGCGCGAGCCGCAGCGCACGCCCGCCTCGTGCACCGACAACGACAGCGGTCCGAGCGAGGACCCGGTCGGCCGCGGACGCTCCTGCGTCGAACGGCGGCGCACGAACTGCACGGACCGAGACAACGGCCCCAGTTCCGACCCGCCCGACTACGGCACCGGCTGCTTCATCTGAACCGTTGGCAAGCGTGGTTGGCGGGCCGAAGCCAGATGGCGTAATCTAGAGACGCAGGCTGAATATTTTCCGCAAGCCATTACTCGAGCCTGCCAACGCAACCACTGCATCGACGGTCGATACCTCAAGGGAGGACACTGCATGTCGGACGACAAAAGCCGGCCTTCGCGCCGGGACGCCTTGAAACTCGCGGGCGGAGCAGCTGCGGCCGTTTCCGTCGCCGGTTCTTTTCCTGGCACCCTGCAGGCCGCCGCCCCTATGCTGGGCGTCATGCGACCCAACATCTACCGCTTCAAGCTCGGCAGCTTCGAGGTGACCAACATCCTCGACGGCTTCATTCAGCCGCCGAGCCTGCATCCGACCTACGGCGCGAACCAGCCGATAGAGGCCGTGCAGGCTCTTGCGCGCGCAAACGGGATCCCGATGAACTTCGAGAACCCCTACGTCAGCACGCTCGTGAACACCGGCAAGGAGCTCGTGCTGTTCGATACCGGCAACGGCAAGGGCCGGCAGCCCACGACCGGCAACCAGCGCGAGCTTATCGCCAGTGCGGGGTATCAGCCCGAGCAGATCGATGTCGTGGTCATTACCCACGGCCACCCCGACCACATCGGCGGCCTGCTGCATGACGGCAAACCGGCCTATCCGAACGCGCGCATCGTCTTCGGCGAGGTGGAGTTCGATTTCTGGAAGAAGGGCGTCGTGCGCGATGCCCGCAAGGCCAACCTCGAGCAATTCAACAAGGTGGCCGTGCCCTTTGCCGAGAAGGCCACATTCCTCAAGCCCGATGGCGAAGTCGTGGGCGGCATCCGGGCCGTGAACGCGTTCGGACACTCACCCGGCATGTTGGCCTACCACGTCGAAAGCGGTGGCCAGCGGCTGCTGATCTGGGCCGATGTCGCCAACCATTACGTGATGGCGATCCAGCAACCGGACTGGGAAGTCGGCTTTGACGACAACAAGGAAATGGCCGCCGCAACCCGCAGGCGCATCTTCGACATGGTGTCGACCGACAAAATCTTGGTGGCGGGCTTCCACATGCCGTTCCCCTCGATCGGCCACGTGGAGAAGACCAGCACGAGCTATCGCTGGGCGCCTGCGACCTACCAGTTCAATCTCTGACAAGGCAGCAACCGGCGGCGCACTGGCGCTGCCGGTCCCATCTCGCATCGCATCATCGCCATCCCAGACCTTGGGAATGATCCCATTGCTCGCCGCCACCCGGCTTGGCGAGCCGCGCAGCGCCGCCTACAGTGCCGGATGCGCGCACGCGCGAAAACAACTCTGCACGCCTGGGAGGACGCCGCATGCGACTGACCGATCGTCTTGGAACGACACTAAGGGGGCTTGCCTGCGGCGTCGCAGCCGCGGCCATGCTCATCACCGCTTCGAGCGCACCGGCCGGTGCGCAGGAGCCGATCAAGATCGGCTTCGGCATGGCGCTGACGGGGCCGCTCGCCGCCAACGGCAAGTCCGCACTGCTCGGCATGAAGATCTGGGAGGACGACGTCAACGCCAAGGGCGGCCTGATCGGCCGCAAGGTGCAGCTCGTCTACTACGATGACCAGAGCACGCCCTCCAAGGTGCCGCCGCTCTACGCCAAGCTGCTCGACGTCGACAAGGTCGATATCATCGTCAGCGGCTACGCCACCAACATGATCGCGCCTGCCATGCCGGTCGCCATGCGCCGCAACAAGGTGTTTCCAGCGCTGTTCGGCACCGGCGTCAACAGCGAGTTCAAGTACGACAAGTACTTCGCGATGATCCCGACCGGACCCGCTCCGAAGCCGGCCTTCACCAAGCCGTTCTTCGATGCGGCCATGGCGCAGTCTCCCAAACCCGAGACCATCTCGCTGGCGGCTGCAGATGCCGAATTCGGCCGCAACGTGTGCGAGGGCGCGCGCGACAACGCCAAGGCCGCCGGCCTCAAGATCGTCTACGACAAGACCTATCCGCCACCGACGACGGACTTCGCGCCCATCATCCGCGCCATCCAGGCCACCAACCCGGACATCGCGGTGTTCTGCTCCTATCCGCTCGACTCGGTCGGCCTCATCCGCTCCATCAACGAGATCGGCTTCAAGGCCAAGGTCGTCGGCGGCGCCATGGTCGGCATTCAGGCCACCGCCATCAAGCAGCAGCTCGGCCCCATGCTCAATGGCATCTCCAACTACGAGACGTGGGTGCCGGCCAAGACCATGGAGTATCCCGGCGTCAACGAGTTCCTGGCCAAGTATCAGGCGCGCGCCGGCGCCGAAGGCGTCGATCCTTTGGGCTACTACCTCGGCACCTGGGGTTACGCCTACGCGCAGCTCGTAGGGCTGGCGATCGAAGGCGCCAAGAGCGTCGACGATGCCAAGCTCGCCGAGTATTTCCGCAAGACCACGTTCAAGACCATCATGGGTGACGTGGCCTTCGGCCCCGACGGCGAGTGGACCGAGTCGCGCTTCATCGCCGTGCAGTATCACGGCATCAAGGGCAACGATCTCGAGCAGTTCAAGGGCATGAAGGTGCAAACCATCCTGACCCCGAAGAAGTTCGAGACCGGCAAGATGATCTACCCCTACGACAAGGCGAAGTAGCCAGGACACCGAACGAAAACGACAGGCCTCTTCGGGTGCATCCCGGAGAGGCCTGTTTTGCCGAGCGCCACCGCAACGCGTCGGTTCTCCAAGTTTCAGCAGCGTTTCACCCGATGCCCCTGGGTCCCGGATATTCGCCTGCGGCGAATTCCGGGATGACAACTTTTGCTTGGGTTTTGGCTGCATCTGTCATCCCGGCACTTGTTGGTGCGCGTTGACGGATGGATCGCGGGCACGAGGCCCGGGATGACAGATGCAGCCAAGGCCATCCCAGGTCCTTCACGCTGCCCGCACGCTTGTCGTTCCCGCGAAAGCGGGAATCCACCCAAAAACACCTCGGGTTCAGTCTGGGCTGGATTCCCGCTGACGCGCTTGCGGGAATGACGGCGTTGGCTAACTCCGTCCCCACAGCTTGGCGCTGGCGATGTCGGCGCCTTCGCGCAGGGCTTTCAGCTTCTTCCACACCACGGGCGCGGCGACCCACTCGCGGCCGGCGAAGGTGCCAAAGCCGCAGTCCGTCGAGGCGATCACGCGCTCGCGGTCACCCACAGTGGCCACCGCCTCCTCGATGCGCCGCGCCACGAGCTGCGGATGCTCGACGAAGTTGGTGGTCGTATCGATCACGCCCGGGATCAGCACCCAGTCCTTCGGCAGCGGATTGGCGCGCAAAGCTTCGTACTCGTGCTGGTGGCGCGGATTGGCGAACTCGATGGTCAGCGCACCCGCGTTGGCCTGGTAGAGCACCGACAGGATCGGCGCCAGCGGGATGTCGTGCACGTGCGGGCCTTCCCAATTGCCCCAGCAGCAATGCAGGCGGATGCGGTCGCGCGGGATGCCCTCGATGGATTTGTTGAGTGCGGCCATGTGCAGCTCGCACGTCTTCACGAACTCGGCATCCGTCTGGTCCTGGAACGTCATCGTGCGCTCCATGGCAAGGTCCGGCGCGTCGATCTGCAGTAGCAGCCCGGCATCGTGAATGGCCTGGTATTCGGGGCGCATCTCCCGCGCCAGCGTCATCAGGTAGTCCTCGTGGCTGGCGTAGTGGGCGTTCATCATGGTGGTGGCGACGATGCCCGGCGACGGCGCGGTGGCGAACGTCTCGGCAAACGCGGGCTTGTTGCCACCGGCGTGCTTGTTGAAGCGCGCCAGCTCGTCCTTGATGTCCTTGGTGTCGAGGTAGCGCACCTCGCCGATCGCCTCTGGCGCGTTCGAGATCTTGCTGCGCTTGGGGAAGCGGCGCAGGAACTGCTCGATCAGCTCCGGCACCTCCTGGAAATCCTTGCCGACCTTGCGCTTGGATTCGCCGCCGAAGCCCGACATGCGCGCCGGAATGTAGGTCTGGAAACCGACGCGCTGCTGCTCGCCGTCGTTGCCGATGTCGACACCGGCGCCGCGCTGCTTCTCGACGATCTCGGCGACCGCGCGGTCCATCTCCGCATCCATGGTCGCAGCCGGAATCTTCTCTCCCGCCTCCCGCCGAATGAGCAGGTCGGTCAGCGTGTCGTTGCGCGGCAGGCTGCCGACATGGGTGGTCAGTATCCGGTCCCGGCTGTGCAGCATCGTCTCCCCCGATTTTGTTGGCTAGGCATCTGCAGGTTTATAGCGCGCCGGGCGGCGGACAAGACAGCCCAGGCGTGGGAGCGGTCCCGCACGCCCGTCATATGCGAATTGCAGCCGCCGCCGTTGTCTCCGGGACGCCCGCGGCTACACTGGCGGGCATAAGGTATGCACAATCGGCCGCCGGCCTGGAGAACACCCCGCGATGATCTATGAGCTCAGGACTTACACCGTGCGGCAGGGCACCATGCCGGAGATGATGAAGCTCGCGGGCGGCGTGTTCCGGGAATCGCGCGGCGACAACTACGGCAAGCTCGAGGGCTACTGGTTTACCGACATTGGCCCGCTCAACCAGGTCATGCAGCTGTGGAGCTTCGCAGATTTCAACGAGCGTACGCGCCTGCGCGCCGAGCTTGGCAAGAACGAACGCTGGAACAAGGAGTATCTGCCGGCCGCGCGCGCGCTTCTCCTGCGCCAGCAGACGCGCCTGCTCACCGGCGTGGTTGCGCCCAAGACGCCGGAGGGCACACCCAACGTTTACGAGTTCCGCAACTATCGCACCAAGCCCGGTGCTGTTGTGCAGTGGGCGGGATTGCTCAAGAACGTGCTTCCCGCGCGCGAGAAGCTGTCCAAGATCGTGGGCCTCTGGATTACCGAGTCACCCGAGGTGAACGAGGCCTGCCACATCTGGGCCTACAAGGATCTCAATCACCGGGCGCAGGTGCGCGCCGCCGGCGTGCAGGATCCGGATTTCTCGGCCTTCCTGAAGGAATCGGCGCCGCTGGTCGAAGAGATGCACTCTACGATCATGCTGCCGGCGCCGTGCTCGCCGCTCAAGTAGGCGGCACAGAGGATTGCACGCGGCGGGTTGCGGGCTCACAGTCCGCAACCCGGCGGCAACCGGTCAGATCGATTCTTTCAATTCCTTGGACGCGCGGAAGGCGACCTTCTTGCTAGCCTTGATCTTGATGGCCTCGCCGGTGGCGGGGTTGCGGCCCATGCGCGCCGGGCGCTTGCGAACCTGGAGGATGCCGAGGCCGCCGATGCGGATTCGCGCGCCGCGCTTCAGGTTCTTGGTGATGTTCCCGACCAGCTCTTCGAGAATGCCCACCATCTGCTTCTTGGGCATTTCATTCGATTCTGCCAGGGCTTCTGCAAGGTGCTTCAGCGTGATCGTCTCAACTTTAGCAGTCGAACCAGCGGCCATTAGGCATCTCCCTCGTTTGGGTCCTGCATCTCAGAACTTGCAGCGCCTAGCATAGGTAGAATGGGCGAAACTAGCCCCTCCGTGCAGAAATACGTACGATTTTAGGGGGTTTCTACACTTGACGTCCGCGCAGCAATGCGAAAACGCGCGCGCGAACGGCATTTTCCGGATGCGAGAGGGGCGCTGTAGCCGATGCAAAGCACCCCCGATGCGCGCTTTACAGCCCGTGCCAATGCTGCATCAGGCGGGCGAGAGCCCCGCGGAACTGAGTCGGCTGCTCGTTGGCGATCAGGCAGATGCAGCCCACGCCGCTGTCTGCCACGGGGGTGTGCTGCACGCTTTCGTCCAGATCCGCAACATCACCGGGCTTGTAGGTGCCGGTCTCGTCGACGAGCGCGCCCCTCAACACCAGCGTCAACTCGCTGCCGCCGTGCGTGTGATCCGGCACGCTGGCGCCCGGCGCCGCCTTGATCAGTTGCAGAGCACCGCCGCCGGTGCACGCGAGCGGACGATGCCACAGGCCGGGACCGATCCACCGCCAGCGCACGCCTTCGAGCTGACCTCCGATCATGCGCTCAATCGGCTGCAGCTGTCTTACGTCGCCGCTGCCGGCAGACGGAGCGCTTGGCTGCAGCTGCGCTTCAAGTTTCTGCGGAGCAATCTCCGACAGCAATGCAGCGCCCATGCGCTCGTGCACGGCGACTTCGGCACGACACCGGCTGCACATCGACACGTGCGCCGCAGCAACCGCCGCCAGCGTCCCGGGCAGCGATCCGGCCGCAAAGCTCATCAAGGTTGCATCGTCCAGATGGTGCGTAATGGTCATTGCATGCCCTCGAGCGCGGTGCGCACCTTCTGGTAGGCGATGCGCATGCGCGACTTGACCGTGCCGAGCGGCAACCCGAGCCGGGCCGCGATCGCGCTCTGCGAAAGCCCTTCGATGTAGGCGAGCACCACCACTTCGCGCTGGTCATCCGGAAGCTCGGAAAGCGCCAGTCGCACGCGCTCCTGCCTCTCCTTCTCGGCAAGCTGCTCGTCCGGCAGCGCTTCCGCGGAGGCTTCCGCCAGGCGATCCTCGGGCAGCTCCTGCCACGGCACCTCGCGCCGCAGCCGGTCGATCCTGAGGTTGCGGGCGATGGTGAACACCCACGTCGTCATGCTGCCCTTGTCCGCCGCGTAGAGCGCCGCCTTGTTCCACACCGCGAGAAGGGTCTCCTGCGCCAGGTCCTCGGCCGTGCCTGGGTCGGCCCCCATGCGCATCATGTAGGCCTTCACGCGCGGCCCGAACGCCTCATACAGCTCGCGAAAGGCCGCCGGATCGGCTTGATCTGCAACGCGCCGCAACAGGTCTGCCATGATGCCGCGATATGCCGAGGGGGGCTGCTGCCCACCCGTACCAGGAGCGAAAAAGAGACCGACCATACCGGAGTATCGCGTTGTGACGCAAAGTCTACGGCTGGAACGCAGCGTCGGATCACGGCCACAGTTAACGTATCCGTGAGCCGCGGCCGCGAGAGCCGCTAGGCGCCTGCGCGGGCAAAGACTATCGTTGCTGCGTCGCCGTTGCCGGCGCCGGGCTTTGGAAAGGCTTAAAACCGAGTGTCATCGGGCAAGCACATCATCTGCGTGGGGCATGCGGCCCTCGATCGCGTCTATCGCATCGAGGCTTTTCCGGCCGCCCCGACCAAGGTGCGCGCGCTCGAGCACATCGAATCCGGCGGCGGCATGGCGGCCAACGCATCGGTCGCCATCGCGCGGCTCGGCGGCAAGCCTGAGCTTTGGAGCCGCATCGGCGACGATGCGGCGGGGGCCGGCATCCGCGCCGGGCTCAAGGCGGAGCATGTCGACATCCGCTATCTGCAGGCGTTCGAGGGCGCGCGCTCCTCCACCTCGGCCATCATCGTCGATGACGCGGGCGAGCGCCTCATCGTCGGCCTGCGCGACACGGGCATGCCCTCGGACACGAGCTGGCTGCCGCTCGAGCGCGTGAAGGAGGCGAGCGCCGTCCTCGGCGATTTGCGCTGGCTGGAAGGCGTGCGCGCCGTCTTCTCCGCCGCGCGCAAGGCCGGCGTTCCCACCGTGCTCGATGCCGATCTCGGCGCGCGCGAGGCGCTCGACGGCCTGCTCAAGCTCACGGACTACGCCATCTTCTCCGCGCCGGCGTTGCGCGAGTTCGCACCGGGCGCAACCGACGCCGAACGCCTCGGCCACGTGCTCTCGTTCGGCCCCAAGCATGCCGGCGTCACGCTCGGCGGCGACGGCTACGCCTGGCGCGAACCCGCCGGCGAGGGCCGCATTCCCGCCTTTGCCGTTGCAGTGACCGACACCACGGGTGCCGGTGACGCCTTCCACGGCGCCTTTGCGTTGATGCTTGCCGAAGGCCGCAGCGCGGCGGAGAGCGCGCGCGTGGCGGCCGCGGTCGCCGCCCTGAAATGCACGCGACTTGGATCGCGCGCGGGGCTTCCTTCGCGCCGTGAGCTGGACGCATTCTCCGGCGCGCGCGCTTGAACTGTCACACCGCCGTAATGCTCGCGGCGCTCACATCCAAATTATCCACAGAAATTCTGTCCGTCCGTATTCAGATCAGCCACTTGTGACTTGAAACTTCGTGCAACGCGCGCGCGCCGACGTAGAGTCGGGCGGGGGCGTGCAAGCAGCGGAGAACGACACAATGGCTGACGAGATTCGCAATGGGCACACCGATCACGGATTCCCTACGGTGATGGTGCCCTTCGGCCTCGAGGCTTTCATGGGCATCCATCGTCCCACGCTCGAGGCCATGGCACAGATGAACGGCAAGGTTTACGAGAACATCGCCACGCTGAACAAGAACTGGGCTTCGTTCCTCAACCGGCGCCTGAAGGAAGATCTCGGCATGCCCCAGCAGCTTGCCTCCTGCAAGACGGTGCAGGAGATGTACGGCGTCTATGCCGATTTCTTCCAGACCGCGCTCTCGGACTACCAATCCGAGTTCGAGCAGATGAGCAAGATCGGCAAGGCCATCGCCGACGAAACCATGCACGCCATGCAAACGCGTGCGGAAGAAGCTTCGCGCGAGACGTCGCGCCTGCACAACTAGCCGGCCTTGGTGCCGAGTTTCGCTGCGACGCGCCCCGGCTTCGGGGGCGCGCAAGTGCGTGCGTCCGGAGGCGTTGTCTCCTAGTCTCCTTGCACGCGCCACGCAGGGAGCACGACCATGGCCAAGGTATTGTATGAGCGGGATGGACGCATCGCCCGCATCACGCTGAATCGTCCCGAAGTTCTCAACGCTATCGACGACGACGTGCCGCCCGAGCTGGCCGCCGCGGTCGAACGCGCCGATACCGACGAGAACGTCCATGTCATCATCCTGTCTGGTGCCGGCCGCGCCTTCTGCGCGGGCTATGACCTGATGCATTACGCGCAGCTGAAGGGCACCAACGAGATCACCCAGAGCATGCCGTGGGACCCCATGAAGGACTACACCTTCATGATGCGCAACACCGAGCAGTTCATGAGCCTGTTCCGCTCCAAGCGGCCCGTCATCTGCAAGGTGCACGGCTTTGCCGTGGCCGGTGGCTCCGACATTGCACTCTGCTCCGACATCGTCGTCATGGCCGAGGATGCGCGCATCGGCTACATGCCGACCCGCGTCTGGGGCTGCCCCACCACCGCCATGTGGGTCTATCGCCTGGGAGCGGAGAAGGCCAAGCGCATGCTGTTCACCGGCGACAAGATCGACGGCCGCGAGGCCGAGCGCCTGGGCCTCGTGCTGAAAGCCGTGCCTGCCGGTGAGCTTGACGAGGGGGTGGAAAGCCTCGCCCGCCGCATGGCGAGCGTGCCGCAGAACCAGCTCATGATGCAGAAGCTGATGGTCAACCAGGCGCTCAGCAACATGGGTCTGCACACCACGCAGATGATCGCCACCGTGTTCGACGGCATCACCCGCCACTCACCCGAAGGCCTCAACTTCAAGCGCCGTGCGGAAGAGAAAGGCTGGAAGCACGCCGTCGACGAACGCGACCAGGGCACCTTCGACTGGACGAGCTACGAGCCGATCAAGGCGAACCGGTAGAGCTTGGGGCCCCTGGGTCCCGGCTCTCGCTTGCGCTCGGCCGGGATGACAATTTTTGGAAAGCTCGCAGTCCAACCACTGTTGTCATCCCGGAACGCGCAAAGCGGGTATCCGGCACCCAGGGCTGCAATTGTCAACGATTGTCCGTCGTCGCATCATATCTCGATGCGCGATCACATTTATTTCGTCTACGTGCTGGCAAGCGGGCGCAATGGAACACTCTATGTCGGCGTAACCAGCGATCTCGCCAAGCGTGCGCAGGAGCACCGCGAGGGTCTCGTTCCAGGCTTCACACGCAAGCACGGTATCAAGATGCTTGTGTACTGGGAGCTCCATCGCGACATCAATGAAGCGATCTTGCGCGAGAAACGCATCAAGCGCTGGCAGCGAAAATGGAAAATGGATCTGATCGAATCCACCAATCCGCAGTGGCGTGACCTATGGCCGGAACTGATCGCGGGTTGAGTTCGTAGCCCGGGGTCCCCGCTCTCGCTTGCGCTCGGCCGGGATGACAAGCTTGGTTCGAGGTCTCGAACATTAGCAAAGCTTGTCATCCCGGAATTGCGCGCAGCACAAATATCCGGGACCCAGGGCTTCGGATGGTTCCGTCGGAGTTTTGCAGCCCCTGGGTCCCGGCTCTCGCTCTGCTCGGCCGGGATGACAAGCTTGGTTCGAGGTCTCGAACATCAGCAAAGTTTGTCATCCCGGAATTGCGCGCAGCGCAATATCCGGGACCCAGGGGCCTCGATCACCGGCCGATCAACCGGGGTGCTTGCCGATGGATGGATCCTCGGGACAAGCCCGAGGATGACGTTCCGTTCGGGGGGACGGCTCAGATCCCTACCCAGCCCGCTTCTTATGCCCCTCGCCCTTCTGCGCGCGTTCGACCTGCTCGCGAGTGATCACGGGGGCTTTGCGGTCGGTGGGGCGGGAGGGCGGCTCGGTGCCGGTAGCCTTGCCTGTCGCAGCCGGGTCGCTGGCCGGGAACGTCATGTCTCCGGCCTTGTCGATTTTCTTGTCGGTCTTCGCCTTGTCCTGTGTCACGGGGTGGCCTCGCTCAAGCTTTCATCACAGGCAGAACGGCTTGTCCCGGCGCCGGGTTCCAAAACCCCCGCGAATCGCAGGCACTTCTGTGCATAGGCGACCGCATGGCCTCCCCTTGCGGGTAGACGCGCCTTCCGCCCCCCGCTAATGCTCCCCGCGCAAGGACATGGGGCAGCGCCAGCGGGGGCATTGGCAATGGGAAAACCGGCGGTGAAGCAGCAGCCTGACAACGCGGTCGCGCACCGGGACATGGCGAATGCCATCCGCGCGCTCGCCATGGATGCGGTCGAGAAGGCCAAGTCAGGCCACCCCGGTATGCCGATGGGCATGGCCGACGTGGCGACCGTGCTGTTCACCCGCTTCATGAAGTTCGACGCCGCCGCTCCCGACTGGCCGGATCGCGACCGCTTCGTGCTCTCGGCCGGCCACGGCTCGATGCTGCTGTACGCACTCCTGCATCTGACCGGCACGCCCGGCATGACGATGGAGCAGCTCTCCAACTTCCGTCAGCTCGGCTCCAAGACGGCTGGCCATCCCGAATTCGGCCACGCGCCCGGCATCGAGACCACCACCGGCCCGCTCGGCCAGGGCCTCGGCAACGCCGTCGGCATGGCACTGGCGGAGCGGCTGCTGAACGCGCGGCTCGGCGACCAGGTCGTCGATCACTACACGTATGCGATCGCCGGCGACGGCTGCCTGATGGAGGGCATCAGCCAGGAGGCGATCTCGCTCGCGGGCCATTTGAAGCTCAACAAGCTGATCGTGCTGTTCGACGACAACTCCATTTCCATTGACGGCCCAACCTCGCTCGCCGTGTCCGACGACCAGCAGCAGCGCTTCGCGGCCTCAGGCTGGGCGACGCGATCCGTCGACGGTCACGATGCGGAAGCCGTCGCCGCCGCCATCGAGTGGGCGCGCCGCTCCGACAAGCCGACGCTGATCGCCTGCAAGACCGTGATCGGCTACGGCGCTCCCACCAAGCAGGGCAAGGCCTCCACGCACGGCGAGCCGCTCGGCGCCGACGAGATCAAGGGCACGCGCGAGAAGCTCGGCTGGGCGCACGCGCCGTTCGAGGTGCCCGAAGCCGTCGTGACTGCATGGCGCACAGCCGGATCGCGCGGGGCTGCACAGCGCAAGGACTGGGAGAAGCGCGCCGCCAATATCCCCGGCGGCATCGCCGGCCTGCGCGATCCCATCGACGCGAATGCCAAGAAGGCACTCGCCGCCGCCATCAAGGCCGCCAAGGCGGAGTTCACCACCACGCCGCCGAAGATCGCCACGCGCGTCGCCTCGCAGAAGGTGCTGGAGAAGCTGGTGCCCGCGCTGCCGAGCCTGATCGGCGGCTCGGCCGACCTCACCGGCTCCAACGGCACCCGCACCAGCCAGCACACGCCGGTCGCGGCCGGCGCCTTCCAGAACACCTACATCCACTACGGCGTGCGCGAGCATGGCATGGCCGCGGCCATGAACGGCATCGCGCTGCACGGCGGCCTCGTGCCCTACGGCGCCACCTTCCTCGTCTTCACCGACTACTGCCGGCCGTCGATCCGCCTCTCCGCGCTGATGGGCCGGCGCGTCGTCTACGTCATGACGCACGACTCCATCGGCCTCGGCGAGGACGGCCCCACCCATCAGCCGGTCGAGCATCTGGCCAGCCTGCGCGCAATCCCGAACCTCAACGTGTTCCGCCCCGCCGATCCGGTCGAGACGGCCGAGTGCTGGGAGCTGGCGCTGCAAACCGCCGATACGCCGTCCGTGCTGGCGCTCACCCGCCAGGCGGTGCCCTTGTTGCGCACGCA
Source organism: uncultured Hyphomicrobiales bacterium (assembly GCA_902826255.1). Lineage (GTDB taxonomy): Bacteria > Pseudomonadota > Alphaproteobacteria > Rhizobiales > Hyphomicrobiaceae > AWTP1-13. The sequence continues at coordinate 16,610 of CADEEC010000051.1, forward strand.
GGCAACAGAAGAGAACCTTTCCGCCAAGGGCGCCTACGTGCTGCTGGAAGCCGAGGGCGGCAAGCGCGACGTGACGCTGCTCGCCACCGGCTCCGAGGTCGGCCTCGCCGTCGAAGCCCGCACCGCGCTCGCCGCCGACGGCATCAAGGCCGCCGTGGTCTCCTTCCCGTGCTGGGAACTGTTCGCCGCGCAGCCTGTTGCCTATCGCAAGAGCGTGTTGGGCGACGCCCCGCGCGTCGCCGTCGAAGCCGCAGTCGAGTTCGGCTGGGAACGCTGGCTCGGCGACACCGGCGCCTTCGTCGGCATGCACGGCTTCGGCGCCTCCGCGCCCGCGCCCAAGCTCTACGAGCACTTCGGCATCACGGCCGCCAAGGTTGCAGAGGCCGCGCGGACGCTCGTGAAGAAGTAAGCCAGATCAGTTTTGCGTCATGGACCTCGATAAGCTCAAGACCACCGACACGCTCGACGTCAAAGGCAAGCGCGTCATCGTGCGCGCCGACCTCAACGTCCCCGTCAAGGACGGCAAGGTCAGCGACGCAACGCGGCTCGAACGCCTGGTGCCGGGGCTCGCTGGCCTGATGCAGCGCGGCGCGCGCGTGGTCGTCATCTCCCACTTCGGCCGGCCGAAGGGCGGCCCCGACCCGCAGTACACCCTGCGCCCGGTCGCCGACGCCTTAAGCAAGCTGCTGCCGCAACCTGCGGCCTTTGCCGGCGACTGCGTCGGCGAGGCTGCGCAGAACGCCGTCGCCGCGCTCAAGCCCGGCCAGATCGCGGTGCTGGAAAACCTGCGCTTCCATGCCGGCGAGGAGAAGAACGACGCCGAGTTTGCCAAGCAGCTCGCGGCGCTGGGCGACGTCTTTGTCAACGATGCGTTCTCCGCTGCGCACCGTGCGCACGCTTCCACCGATGCGTTGGCGCGCCTGCTGCCGGCCTACGCCGGCCCGCTGCTGATGGAGGAGATCACCGCGCTGCGCAGCGTGCTCGACAAGCCGCAGCGCCCGACGGCGGCCGTGATCGGCGGCGCCAAGGTCTCCACCAAGATCCCCGTGCTGACCAACCTCGCCGCCAAGGTCGATAAGCTCATTATCGGCGGCGGCATGGCGAATACGTTCTTCCTCGCGCAGGGCGTCAACATCGGCAAGTCGCTGGCCGAGCCGGACTTCACCAAGACCGCGCTCGAGATCATGCACGCCGCCAAGGCGCGCTCCTGCGAGATCGTGCTGCCCGCCGATGTGGTCGTCGCACCCAAGTTCGAGGCCGGCGCGCCGAGCAAAACCGTGCCCGCGCTGGAAGTTCCGTCCGACCAGATGATCCTCGACGTCGGCCCCAAGGCCATCGCCCACTACAACGACGTGCTGAGCCGCTGCAAGACGCTGCTGTGGAACGGGCCGCTCGGCGCCTTCGAGATCGATCCCTTCGGTGAAGGCACCTTCCAGGTCGCGCGCGCTGCCGCCGCCGCGACCAAGGCCGGCACGCTCGTCTCGGTCGCCGGTGGCGGCGACACGGTTGCCGCGCTCAACGCCGCCGGCGTCACCGATCAGTTCAGCTACGTTTCGACCGCGGGCGGTGCCTTCCTCGAGTGGCTGGAGGGGCGCACGCTTCCCGGCATCGCCGCACTCACGCGCGGTTAGCCGAAGCTTTCCCTTGCTGGAGCGGACTCGCGCGCGCATCATCCTAATTGGTGCCGCACGCATGCGGCTGGCTTTATTCCGGGCTCGTCCAGCCTACCGATGCCGTGGTTTGGAAAGCGCGCGCTGATCGCTGCCGCCGTCGTTTCGGCGCTTCCCCTGCTTGCGGCCGCGCAGGATACCGAGCGCGAGCTGGAACGCTACCGGCAGATGCTGACGGCCGACCCCTGGTCCAATCCGGGCCTGCTCGATGTCGACCGCGGCGCCGCGCTGTGGAAGGAGAAGCGCGGCCCCAAGAACGTTTCGCTCGAGCGCTGCGACCTCGGCCGCGGCCCCGGCAAGGTCAAGGGCGCGTTTGCCGTGCTGCCGCGCTATTTCCGCGACGCCAAGCGGGTGATGGACGTCGAGACCCGCCTCGTCTGGTGCATGGAGAAACTGCAGGGCTTCTCGCGCGCCGAGATCCTCAAGCGGCCCTACTCGAAAGCCAACCAGCCGGGCACCGACCTGGAGGCGCTCGCCACCTACGTGGCGCACCAATCGAAGGGCTTCAAGTTCCAGCCGAGCCTGCGCTATCGCAAGGAGAAGGAGGCGCTGGCCATTGGCGAAGCCCTGTTCTTCCGCCGCCAGGGGCCGATGGATTTCTCGTGCGCGACCTGCCACGTCGAGCCCGGCAAACGCATCCGTCTTCAAGAATTGCCGGTGCTGGTGAAACCCGAGGTCGCCCGCCGGGAGATCGGCGGCTGGCCCGCCTACCGCGTCTCGCAGGGCACGGTCATGACCATGCAGCACCGCATCACCGACTGCTACTGGCAGATGCGGCTGCCGCAGATCGACTATGGGTCGGACGCCACCATCGCGCTCACCATGTATCTCGCCAACCAGGCCAAGGGCGGCGAGATCACCGCACCGCAGATCGAGCGCTAGGGAAAGGCATGCCGCCACGCCTCGCCACGATCCTTCTCGTTGTCGCTGCCGGCGCCGTGGCGGCCGCGCGCGCCGATGCTCAGCCGTCCGACCTCGCCGAGCAAGCCATCAAGCAGAGCTGGGCGGCCGCATCGAAGGAATGGCAGGCGCGCCTGGTGCAGGATGAAACGCAGAAGCTGTGCAGCCTCTATCGCAACAAGCCCCCCAAGCAGATCGCTGACGCCATCCTCGCCCGCGAGCGCGCCACCATCAGGTATCCCGCCGACGGCAAGCTGATGGGCGACTGGCGCCGGGGCGAGACACTTGCGCAATCGGGCTACGGCGGCCGCTTCACCGACTACCCCGCGCGCGCGGAGAACGGCGGCAACTGCTATGCCTGCCACCAGCTCGCGCCCACCGAGTTGAGCTTCGGCACGCTGGGGCCCACGCTCCTGAACTACGGCAAGAGCCGCAAGTTCGCACCCGAAGAGGTGAAGACCGTGTACGAGCGCATCTATAACCCGCAAGCGCTCACCGCCTGCGCGAACATGCCCCGCATGGGCACTAACGGCTTTCTCACCATCGGCCAGATCCGCGATCTCGTCGCCTACGTCATGTCGCCGGAGAGCCCCGTCAATACGCCTGTCGCGAAGGAGCAAGAAGGCAAGGACAGCAAGTAGCACGCGGCGCCTCCCCTTTGTCATCCCGGCCGAGCGCAAGCGAGAGTCGGGACCCCGGGGCTGCAAAACTCCGGCGGAACCATCTGAAGCCCCTGGGTCCCGGATACGCGCTTTGCGCGTTCCGGGATGACAACAGTGGTCGGACTGTGAGCTTTCCAAAAGTTGTCATCCCGGCCGAGCAGAGCGAGAGCCGGGACCCAGGGGCTGCAAAACTCCGGCGGCGCCATCCGAAGCTCTGGGTCCCGGATATTGCGTTGCGCGCAATTCCGGGACGACAGCTCGCGCCGCGCCCCTCATGGCCGTTCCAGAGGCATCGCTGACGCGCGGCTCGCGCAAGCTTGACCGGGGCGTGGCTTGCCCCCCAGCCCGCCCTGGCCTATCTGATCCGGCAATGCTGACCCAAGTCTATATCCACGTCGGCGTGGCGATCGCCGGCCTGGTCAGTTTTCTGTCGCCCTGCGTGCTCCCGCTCGTCCCGCCGTATCTGAGCTATCTCGGCGGCACCACGCTCGACCAGATCAACAACCAGAAGGAGATCGACCCGCAGCTCTGGCGCCGCGTCGTCATCGCTTCCGTGTTCTTCGTGCTCGGCTTCACCACGGTGTTCGTCGGCTTCGGCGCAGGCGCATCCGCCTTCGGTCAGTGGATCCAATCCTACAAGAGCGAGCTGTCGATCGTCGCCGGCCTCATCATCATCGGCTTCGGCCTGCACTTCCTCGGCCTCCTGCGTATCCCGCTGCTCTATCGCGAGGCGCGCATGCACACCGGCAACCGCGGCGCGAGCTTTGCCGGCGCCTACGTGATGGGGTTGGCGTTCGCCTTCGGCTGGACGCCGTGCATCGGTCCCGTGCTGGCGACCGTGCTTGCGGTGGCCGCCAACGAGGCGAGCCTCGGCGCCGGCGTGCGCCTGCTGTTCGTCTATTCGCTCGGGCTCGGCATCCCGTTCGTGCTGGCCGCCGTCGCCATCGGCCCCTTCCTCGGCTTCATGCAGCGCTTCCGCCGTCACCTCGGCCGCGTGGAGATGGTGATGGGCCTGCTGCTGATCGCGACGGGCCTTCTCATCCTCACCGGCGGGCTCAACTGGTTCGGCACCTGGATGATCGAGAACGTGCCCGTGCTCGGCCGCATCGAGGAGATGTTCACGCCCAAGTCGCTGCAGACCGAGATTCTCAAGGAAGGAGCACGATGAGCGCAACGGGCAAGATTCCGATTGCGCTGACGATCGCCGGCTCGGACAGCTCCGGCGGCGCCGGCATCCAGGCCGACCTGAAAACCTTCTCCGCCTTCGGCGTCTACGGCGCCTCGGTGATCGTAGCGCTCACCGCGCAGAACACGCACGGCGTGCAGGGCGTGCATCCCGTGCCAGCGGACTTCGTCGCGCAGCAAATGACGTCCGTGCTCTCCGATCTCGACGTCGGCGCCATCAAGACCGGCATGCTCGCCACCGCCGAGATCGTCGAAACGGTCGTCGCGGGCCTCGCGCAGGCGGCAGGCCGTCCGCTGGTGGTCGATCCCGTCATGGTCGCGACCAGCGGCGACGTGCTGCTCGATCCAAACGCCGTCGATGCGGTCCGGCGGCGCCTGCTCCCCATCGCCACGGTCATCACGCCCAACATCCCGGAGGCCGCGGTGCTGCTCGGCAGCGCACAAGCCAAGACCGAAACCGAGGTCATCGCGCAAGCGAAAGCCTTGCTGGACCTAGGCCCCGGTGCCGTCCTGGTGAAGGGCGGCCACGGCTCCGACAATACCGCCGTCGACATTCTGGCGAGCGCATCGGGCATCGACCGCTTCGCGCAGCCGCGCCTCGACACGCGCCACACGCACGGCACCGGCTGCACGCTGTCGGCCGCCATCGCGGCCCTGCTGGCGCAAGGTGTGGCTTTGCGGCCAGCCGTCGAGCGCGCCAAGGCCTATGTGTGGCAGGGCCTGGAACACGGCCGCACGCTGGGTGTTGGCAGCGGGCGCGGGCCCGTCGATCACCTGTTCGCGATACGGCGCCAGCACACGAAGTAGGCAACGAACGGGCCGGCCGGCCGGGGGAGCAAAATTCCTTTGCCGCGACACGGATAATCTGCAACATCGCCGTCCAAAATCTGCACCACCAGACGGCCTGAACAACCGAAAGGCTGCGGCTTATGAAGTATCTCTCACGGGCGCTGGTCGGCGGCCTGCTAATCCTCGGCCTGTCGCGTGCCGCTCTTGCGGACCCGGCCGGCGAGCTCGCCGGCTATTGGACCGGCATCGGCTCCGTCGTGCTCGCCAACGGCAAGACCGAGCGCGTGAAGTGCAACGTCATCTACAAGACAGCCGATGGCGGCAGCCTCAAGCAGACGATGCGCTGTGCCAGCGCCGACTACAGCATCAACTCCCTTGCCGACCTGCGCATCAAGGGCGGCCAGGTCAGCGGCAGCTGGGAGGAGAAAACCTATGCCGCCAAGGGCGACGTGACCGGCCGCTACAGCGGCGAGGCGTTCGCCCTCACCATCCAGGGGGCCAATTTCTCGGCGGCCATGAACGTCACGTTGTCGAGCTGCAAGCAGTCGATCAACATCTCGCCCCAGGGCCTCGAGGTGACGCGCGTGACGATGGCGCTCGCCAAAGAGCGCTGTGGCGGGTAAGCCACTCGATGGCCGCGAATGTGCAACACCAGTTGCCGGCGCGGGTATACCTGACACAAGATGATCCGGGGAGCCGGCGCAAGGCCCTGCGAGAATTCGGGGGAGTTCTCGCTTCGCGGCAAGCGCCGTTTCGGGGGGCGTGCAGAGCCTGGACTTTCCAGGGAAACCAGTCTCTGCCCCAGAGGAAACCGGTCCGGTCATCGGACCGGTTTCTTGCTTTCCGCCCCCGGCCATGCCGCGTCGTGGACCAACTCGGCGCGTACCTTGACACCAAGGCGCCAGCTCCCCTTTCTGGCAGCAACTGATCGTCGGGTGCGCTAGAGGATCCATTATGGCTCGGTCGTTGCCCACCTACGCCGACGTGCTCGCAGCCAAACAGCGTCTCGGCACGCTGGCCTGCCGCACGCCGCTCATCGAGCATCCCGCGCTCAACGCCCTTGCCGGCGGACGCGTGCTGCTGAAAGCCGAGAACCTGCAGCGCATC
>CADEEC010000052.1 GCA_902826255.1 uncultured Hyphomicrobiales bacterium
GGGTGGAAGCTCGATGACCTGCTGCTCGTCGGCCAACTCGATCTCTGCAATGATGAGGCCGGCATTATCATCTTCAAAAACATCGACTTCCCACTGGCAGCCAGCCCACGGCACAATATGCCGTACCTTCTGGATAACGCTGTTCTGGCGGAGCGCTATCAGGGCCTCGGCTTCAATTACAGGGATCGGATACTCCAACTCGAGACGCCGCAAGCCAGCGCCCTTCGACTTGATGGTTAGACGCGCTTCCTGATTGTCTTTGATGCGCACGCGAATGGAGGCGTTGCCGCCTACCGCCAGGTACGCTTGGCGAATGTGCACACTGCTTAAGCTGGAAGCCCGCCACTCGGAACCGAGGACGAGAAACTTGCGTTCGATCTCAAATGGCATGCCGCGTAAACACCTGTCACTGCTACTGTAGGCGGTATCGCACGCCGGCTCTTGTCATGCGACTGTCATTTGTTGGGCCTTATGACGCACAAGCACCAACAGCGCGGGAGCAGCCCAAACTCTTGCCACTTGAGCTTGCCCAGCACAATCGTGCGATTGCTAGTCAGGTAAGCGAGCCTTCCACCTTGCCGATGTGACCAATTCCGTCACAAGCGTCCTTATCTCGGTCATGAGCAACCGGGCGGCGGCCGTTAGCGGCTTGTGAAAGGTTGCAGACATTACGAGAAGCCGGTCCAGCGACGGGGAAACTATTCGCGCAGCCTGCAGACGGCCTGTCGCAACATCGTGGGATACGATGTCAAACGATGCGACCGTGTAGCCGCCGCCCGATGCCGCAACCGCTTTCATGGTCGACATGGAGTCCACCTCCAAGGGCACTTCGGGCTTCATGCCGTAGCCACCATAGGCGTCGTCGACCAACGCGCGCAGCGCGTGGGGCAGACCCGGAAGAATGAGCGGCAATCCCTTCATAGCAGAGAGCCTTACACTCTTCTGCGATGTCAGCCGATCACCTGGCGGTCCGATCAAATACAGATCGTTTGCGCAAAGCGGGACATCGCCCCTTCTGGCATTCGGCTTCCTGGCGAAGAACAGACCTATGTCTGCGCGCCCGTCGGCCAACAATTCTTCGATCTGACCGCTCAAACCTTCAACGAGGCGAATTCGAACTTCTGGGTAGTTTCTTTTAATGCGCTCCAGAAGCGGGCCGGCCAGAAGCTCCGCAACCGATGCCGGAAGGCCGATGATGACGGTACCAGCGGGAGTGCCAACTATCGCTTTGGCTTCATCCTCGAGCTGCTGCGCATCGGAGATGAGTCGCTTCGCACGAGGCAGCAATCTCTTTCCGGCCTCGCTCAGCGTCACACCGCGCCCGGTTCTATGGAACAGTTTGTGTCCGATATCGGCTTCAATATCTTGAAGCTGCCTACTGACGCCGGAACGCGCCAAGTTCAACACCAACGCAGCCTTGGTGAGGCTGCCGCTCTCTGCAACGTGCACGAACACTGAGAGTTGCTTGAGATCCAGCATCCAACTAGGTGTCACGAAATCGCAATTCTGATTCCATGCATTGCATCTAGCAGACGGCCGCCACACCCGACAACATGTTCAACAAAGCTAAGTCCTCGGCCGTGCGGCGGGGGATCAAACAAAGCCAGGGAGGCGCTAGAATGAGAAACTCAATCCCATTGCTCGGTGTTGCATTCGCTTTAGGCGTGGCGCTAGCCCCGGGAGAGGCGCGGGCAGAGGCGAGCGAGGTTCGGTTCGCGAAGCAGTATGGCATCGCCTACCTCCAGCTCATGGTGATGGAAGACCATCAGCTCGTCGAGAAGCACGCGAAAGCTGCGGGGGTCCCGCTGAAAGCGGTGTCCTGGAACACCTTCACGGGAGGTGCGGCGGTCAACGACGCGTTGTTGTCCGGCGCAGTTGATTTCGTGGGCGGCGGCATAGGCGCATTTGTGACCATGTGGTCGCGCTCAAAGGGCATATTGGACGTCAAGGCTGTCGGAGCGTTGGTCAAGATGCCGATGTATCTGAACAGCCGGAATCCGAACGTCAAGTCGATCAAAGATTTCACGGAGAAGGACAGGATTGCCCTTCCCGCGGTCAGAATTTCCCCGCAAGCAGTTACGTTGCAGGCGGCCGCTGCCAAGATGTTTGGGGACGCCAACTACGCCAAGTTCGATTCATTGACGGTAAGCCTTGGCCATCCAGACGCCATGCAGGCGCTGTCGACAGGTTCCAGCGAAATCAACGCCCACTTTACGACGCCACCATTCCAGTACCAGCAGCTGCGGATGCCTGGCGTTCACACAGTGCTGAACTCGTACGATGTTTGGGGGCCCCAAACGGCAACCATCCTGTGGACGGGAAGCAAGTTCGTAAATGAGAACCCCAAGCTGTACGCTGCCAGCGTCAAGGCGCTTGATGAGGCCACGAACTGGATCAACAAGAACCAGGCTGAGGCAGCCAAGCTCTACCTGCGCATGTCCAAGGACAAAGAGCCGGTGGAGAACATCGTGGCCATGCTGAAGGACCCGGAGATCGAATTCACAACGACTCCGCACAACTTGATGTCATTCGTGAATTTCAAGCACAGAACTGGAACCATGAAGGTTGTGCCAGCGACATGGAAGGACCTGTTCTTCCCGAACGCGCACACACTCTCCGGAAGCTGAGAAAAACGCCCGCTGGATAGTTTAACGACGCACGGGCGGTCTTCAATGCCGGGACAGTCATCCTTCCGCGGATATCGACGGCCGGACGGTCGCGTAGGAACGCGCAACCATGTGATCGTCCTGCCCGTCGACGATATTTCAAACAGGGCCGCTGAGGGCGTGGCGGCCAACGTGACAGGGGTTCTGGCGTTGCCCCATGCGTACGGACGCCTGCAATTTGGCGCCGATTTGGAGCTTTTGTTTAGAACCTTGATCGGCACCGGGCGGAATCCAAACGTCGCAGCGGTTGTCGTCATTGGTATAGAGCCGCTATGGACCGATCGGGTGGTCAAAGGGATCGCAGAAAGCGGGAAGCCCGTCGCGGGCTTCTCCATCTCCGGCATCGGCGACCTCGATGTGATCACAGCCGCATCAAAATGCGCACAGAAGTTCATTCAGGACGCTTCCGAGAACGTACGGGCAGAGTGCCCGCTCTCTGAGTTGGTCGTCTCGGCCAAATGCGGCGAGTCAGACACGACTACTGGCCTTGCGTCCAACCCTGCTGTCGGCTGGGTTTTTGATCGGCTGGATGAGCTGAATGCCACACTGCTGTTTGGGGAGACCGCAGAACTAACTGGCGGCGAGCATATTGTTGCCGCGCGGTGCGCGAATGCGGAGGTACGCCATCAGTTTCTCGAGACGCATGCGGCATATGATCGTGAAATCATTCGCAACAAGTCGAATGACCTGACCGAGTCCAACCCCACAGCGGGAAATATCAAGGGCGGCATAAGCACCATCGAGGAAAAGGCGATGGGTGCACTCACAAAGATCGGTCGCAAGGCCCAGATCGTTGGCGTTCTCGATACGGCCGAAGCGCCGTCTGGCACCGGACTTTGGTTTATGGATTCGTCGGGCGCCGGCGCGGAAATGTTGACCGCATGCGCTGCGGCTGGCGCCACAGTTCACCTCTTCACAACCGGTCAGGGGAATGTGGTGGGAAATCCCATCCTTCCAGTCATCAAGATCACAGCCAATCCAGTTATTGCCAGGACAATGCCTTCGCACATCGATGTCGATGTCTCAGGGGTTTTAGAGCGCCGCATCACCCTGGAACAGGCAGGCGAGGCAATCTTTGGAACGATGATACGGGCATGCAACGGCCGGATAACGGCTGCTGAGTCTCTTGGACATCGTGAATTTGTGATGACGCGTCTTTTTCGGACCGCGTGAGATGACCTTGGCTCGCCAAAACACTGCCTCAAGCCGCGAAGCCCTCGTAAAAGAGGTCGCGGTCTGCATCGCCACGAAAAAGTATGCCCCTGGCTTGCGCAATACACTTCACGCTTGGAGCGCGAAGCATGCGGTTCTAGCTTTTGTCGAAACTCAGGGCGGCGCAATCGGCGTAGGCGAAGCCTGGTGTGACGGCGGGGCACCCGAAGTTGTTGCAGAGCTGATCGCGAAAGATTTGAGGAGCATTGTCGTCGGTCAGCCGGTATGGGCCATCGAGCAATTTCATGCCCGCGCCCTTGCCACGAACCTCATGAGTGCAAAAGGCGGCATTCTCTATGCCGCAGCCAGCGCCATCGACATTGCCATGTGGGATGCAATGGCGCGCCTAGCCGGCATGCCGCTTTACAAGCTGCTAGGCGGGTTCGCGGATTCTGTCCCCCTCTATGCCAGCGGCGGCATGTATCGCGACGGACATGCTCTCGAGGCACTAGGGAAGGAAATGGCCGATGCCGTTGCGCGTGGCTTCGGTGGCGTGAAGATAAAGGTTGGAGGCGCACCGCTGCGCCAGGATATCGCGCGAGTATCAGCGGTCCGCGAGGCAATCGGGCTGGAAACGGGCCTGATGGTCGACGCCATGTTCTCTCCCAGCGTGCCTGAGGCTATCCGGCTCGGTCACGCGTTGCGCGACTTCAACCTCCACTTTCTGGAAGCCCCCACGGCACGCGCGGATTTGCACGGCTGGGCTGAAATTAGAAAAGCCGTTGGCATCCCAATTGCCGGTCCGGAACTAGAGGCGGGCCTTCATGTCTTTCGCAACGCCCTCGAACTCCGTGCCGTAGATTTCATGCAAGCAGACGCCTGTGTGTGCGGCGGAATAACGGAAATCCGAAAGATCGCTGGCCTGGCTCAAGCCTTTCATCGCCTCACGACGTTGCACTGCTCCGGCTCAGCCATCTCGCTAGCAGCCAATGCGCACGCCGCGGCGGCACTTCAGAACTGCGAGAGCGTGGAAATGCATCTTCTTCATCAGACACTGTTCGAGCGGCTTTGGCCCGCCGGGTATCGCATCGCCGACGGACGATTGCATCTGCCCGACGCCGCAGGCTTGGGTATCGATTTGAGACCTGATGATCCAGAGCTGCAGAGGCTTGCCTAGCGCCGTGCGTCTCTAGCCAAGGAGCTGATGAATAGATGCCTGGTTTTGATCAACGTGCGGCGGCTGTCCACGACACGGATGTCTTGGTGGTTGGAGGCGGTGCAGCAGGCGTCGCAGCGGCCGTCACGGCTGCTCGTCAGGGGCTCCGAGTCACTCTGGTTGAAAAGTACGGCTTCTGTGGAGGTGGCGCGGTCGCCGGCATGTCCGGGACAATTTGCGGGATGTATGAGGCCTCGAATTCTGAGGACGCACGTCCCGTACAGGTAGTCCACGGTTTTCTCGATGAGTTTGTCGGGCTGATGGAAGCGAGGGACGGGCTGGCGCCACCTGTGCGGTACGGGAAGACGTTTACGCGTGTACATGATCCTCTGGTTTGGCGAGAAGTCGCCGATGCGCTTCTGGAAGATGCCGGCGTGACCGTGGTGTATCATGCCATGGCGACCTCGGTGATGTTGGAGGGCGGCGAACGCATCGATGGTGCCGTTGTTTTCACCAAGGAAGGCCCCCTGCAAATTCGCGCCAAGTTCACGGTGGATGCGAGCGGTGATGCCGACCTCGTCGCAATGGCAGGTTTCCCGTCGTTCATTGGGCAGAACGGCAAGGTCCAAAACCCGACGATGATCTTTCGTCTGATGGGGGTTGATGTCGACCGCTTTGTCGAGCGTTACGGCAAAGACACCATCATGCCGAACGAGATATCGGAGCTCATCCAAGAAAAGAACGCCGGCAATGAATATCAGCTTCCGCGCGCTAAGATCTGGCTATTCCCGACGACCCGCCCAAACGAGCTGCTCTGCAACTGCACTCGCATCGTCGGCAAAGATGGCCGCGAACTCAATGTTCTCTTTGCGAAGGACTTCACCGAAGCGGAAATCGAAGGGCGGAAGCAGATGCGTGAGTACGCAAGGTTCTTCCGCGACAACCTCGTTGGCTGCGAGACCAGCGTGGTCAACGACACGGGCGTCCAGGTTGGCGTTCGGCAAACGCGCCAGGCCAAGGGCGTAGCCATGTTGACGAACACCAATGTTACACAGGGCACGAAATTCAAGGATGGTATTGCGCGGTCACCCTGGCCCATCGAGCTGCACGCCGGTGCCAAGCCCAAAGTTGAGTGGTTGCTCAACGACTTTTATGAAGTGCCTTACGGGTGCTTTGTCCCCGAAACAGGGGAGGGACTGCTCGTTGCTGGCAGGTGCCTGTCCGCGGAACATGAGGCGGTTGCGTCTGCACGCGTGACGGCACAGTGCTTCTCCTATGGGCACGCAATCGGCCACGCTGCCAACCTTTGTGTCAGGAATGGGATGGCCGCGAGAACACTCTCGGGAGCCGATCTGCGTGAAGTTCTAAACCGCGACGGCGCGCGACTCGCTTGATCAGCTTATGGACCCCGATGCCTTTACTGCTGAAAGGAGCACTTCCAGGATGACGGCTATTCAGCCGGTGGATGGCTTGTCAAAGTCGGATGCCGTAGCTCACTCACCACTCCTTTCTGTGAAGGACGTGACGCTCCAGTACAAGACGCGCGAACATATCGTCACTGCCACCTATCGCGTGAGTTTCGATGTTTTCCAAGCCGATCGCTTTGTGCTGCTGGGCCCGTCCGGCTGCGGAAAGTCGAGCCTGCTGAAGGGAGTGGCGGGTTTCATGGCGCCGGTCGAAGGCACCATGAAGCTCAACGGTCGCACGATCGATCGGCCCAGCCCTGACAGAATGATGGTTTTCCAGGAGTTCGACCAGCTTCTGCCCTGGAAGACTGTGCTGCAGAACGTAATGTTCCCGATGCTGACCAGCGGTCGCTGCAAACGCAAGGAAGCGCGGGAGCGCGCATTGCGATTCATCGACAAGGTCAACCTGACCAAGTTTCGCGATGCCTATCCGCATATGCTGTCAGGTGGCATGAAACAGCGGGTCGCGATCGCGCGAGCCATGGCGATGGAGCCCGACATCCTGCTGATGGACGAGCCGTTTGCCGCGCTTGATGCGCTGACACGGCGCAAGATGCAGGAAGAGCTTCTGCAGCTTTGGGAGGATACGCGTTTCACGATGCTGTTCGTCACGCACTCCATAGAGGAGGCGATCATTGTTGGTTCACGTATCCTCGTTCTCAGTCCGCATCCCGGTCGCGTCAAGGCGGAGCTGAACGCGCATCAATTCAGCCATGCCGAGCAAGGGCGTCCTGAATTCGGAGCACTGACGCAACGCATCCACAATATGCTGTTCGCCGAGCGCATCGAGGAAGAAGCACTCAGCAAAGCGGGGGCTGCCCATGGCTAATCTGTCATCCGCCACGCCGCTTGTTCGCCCCGAGTTTGAGCACATTACTGTCGAAGCGGGCCAGATCGGAGAGGTCGAGCGGCCACTGTCGTTGTGGGAGAGGCTGAGTAACATCGACTGGCTTCGCAAAGCGGTCATTCTCATCGTCCTCGGTGCGGCTTGGGAGGCGTACGCACGTTATGCAGGCAACGAGCTTACGTTTCCCACCCTGGTCCAGACGATGCAGGCGCTGTGGGAGGCCACTGTTCATGGGCCGCTTCTGGAGCGCACCCTCACGTCACTCAGAGTCTTGCTGACCGGCTATGCCTTGGGCCTCTTCATCGCGGGCGTGTTTACGACCATCGCCGTCTCGACCCGTATCGGCACAGACCTGCTATCAACCCTGACTGCAATGTTCAATCCGCTGCCAGCAATCGCGCTGCTACCATTGGCATTGCTGTGGTTCGGCCTTGGCATTCCCAGCCTCGTCTTTGTCATTGTCCACTCCGTTCTGTGGGCTGTAGCACTCAACACACACACTGGTTTCCTTGCCGTATCCGAAACTCAGCGTATGGCAGGGATGAACTACGGATTGCGCGGTGTGCGCTACGTTCTCAAGATTCTGATCCCCGCTGCATTTCCCTCCATCCTGGCTGGCTTGAAAATCGGCTGGGCGTTCGCCTGGCGCACTTTGATTGCTGCCGAGCTGGTATTCGGCGTGTCGTCGCGCTCTGGCGGGCTGGGCTGGTTCATCTTTGAAAATCGCAATCAACTGGAAACGGCAAACGTGTTTGCCGGGCTAACGGCCGTGATCATTATCGGATTGGTGGTTGAGAGCGTTGTTTTCCGCACCATCGAAATGCACACAGTTCGAAAATGGGGAATGCAGCGGTAACCTGGTAAGGGAAGTTGGTCGCATGAGACAAGGTCCGCTTGCAGCGCTGCGCGTCCTGGATCTTTCAACCATCTTTGCTGGTCCACTCTGCGGCGCGCTGCTGGGGGACTACGGAGCAGACGTAATCAAAGTGGAGCAGCCGGGCGTGGGCGATCCCTTGCGCGCATTTCCACCACACAAGGACGGCGTCTCGCTCTGGTCGAAAGTCACCAACCGCAACAAGCGCGCCATCAGCCTGGACCTCAAGCATGCGATGGCCAAGGATGTTCTCGGTCCCATCATTGCAAAACGAGATGTGGTGATCGAGAATTTCCGGCCTGGAACGCTTGATGGCTGGGGCCTCACTGGCGATTGGATGCGTTCTCTCAATCCCCAGCTAACGATCATGCGGATTACAGGCTTCGGCCAAAACGGCCCCTATAGAGACAGGCCTGGTTTTGCGCGGGCATTCGAAGCCCTCTCCGGCTTCACACATCTTTGCGGCGAGGCGGATGGGCCGCCACTACATCTGGGCTTCCCCATTTCTGACGCCGTGGGCGGCCTCTTTGCCGCTGTGGGCGTGCTCGCTGCGCTCTATGAGTTGGATCGGTCTCAAGAAAAGCAAGGTCAGGAGATCGACTGCTCCATGGCGGAGGCCATGCTTCGCGTTCTGGATTTTGTGGTTGTCCAGCAGGACCAATTGAACCAGTCGCCGAAGCGTTCCGGAAACGTCAGCTCATATGCTGCACCAAGCAGCATTTTCGAGACGCGCGATGGCAGGTGGGTTTCGATACCTGCATCATCGCAATCACTCTTCGAGAGGCTGACAGAAGCAATCGGTCAACCCGCACTGAAAACTGATCCGCGCTTCGCGGCCAATACAGACCGCGTGCGCAATCGGCATGAGATCAACAGGATTGTCGCGGCGGCGCTGCGCGGCTTGAGCTTCTCCGAACTCGAAAAGCGCCTGGATGCTCACGGGATCGCATTTGCCCCGGTCAATGATGCAAAGGCCGTGATTGAAGATCCTCAATTTGTGGCACGCGAGGCGATTGTTGAAATCCCGGATCGCGAACTGGGGCGCATTAAGATGCAGGGTGTGGTGCCACGTTTTTCGCGAACGCCGGGCGCTGTATCGCGTGCCGGTGAAAGTGCAGGATACGATACGAAATCCGTTCTTTCCGAATTTGGCTTCGACGCTAGCTATATCGCCCGCTTGGAAGCAAAGAACGTTATCTGAGCTGCATGCCCGTTCCCGGACCAATCGGACGGCGCGTCCACCCGGACGTTTTGAACTGTTGAGGGTGCAAACGGTTGAGGCGTTCGAGCGTGCGTACAGTCGCACGTCGCGCTTGTGCAACGTGCGTTGCGGGCAGCCTCAGGCCTCCAGAATGTTGTGCACTCCGGCCTTCTTGAGCTGGGCGAGGAGTGGGTGACCGCCGCGCTCGACCACCAACACGTCAATTTTCAAACAGTCGCAAACAAGCACGCGACTCACCTCACCAAGCTTGCTGCGATCAGCGAGCAGGACGACCCGACGGGCGTTGGCGATCATCGCGCGGGCCACTTCTGCTTCAGGTAGCAGGTAGTTGGTAGCGCCGTGCTTGGGATGCAAGCCGACGGTAGAAATGAATGCGACATCGGGCCGGAAGCGCTGGATCTGGCTGATTGTCAACTCGCCGTAGGTCCCTGGGACATCCGTGCCTAGTTGGCCACCAAGCAGCAGCACGTCCGCGTTGGGCTGGGCGTTGCGGAAGGTCGAGGCAACATCCAGCGAGTTGGTGATTGCAGCCACCAATGGTGAGTTGGAGAGCACGGTAGCTAGCGCTGCTGTTGTGGTACCCGCGTCGATGAAGCAGGCTTCGCCTGATTGCAACAAGCGCGCCGCCACCTGTGCGATGCGCTGCTTTGCTTCAGCGTTGAGGCGCCTGCGAGCGAGGAACGGCTTCTCCGCTGAGATATCTACGGCAAAAACGCCGCCGTGAACGCGGCGTACCTTTCCAACCGATTCCAGACGCAACAGATCACGCCGTATGGTTTCGCGGGAAACCTTGAGGATATCAGCCAGCCGATCGGTCTCGATGCGGCCTTCCGCAGCCGTCAGAAGGCGCAAAATATGCTGTTCGCGCTCACCCACCCACATGTCATCGCCTCCGGCGACCGAGGAGATAGAGCGACAACTGCATCACGCCCGCAGCGACAATAACGACGGCCATAGTGCAGGTCGCAAATGCGGCGGCCTGCGCAGTAAAGCCCGCCTCGTCAAGACGCATGATGGATACAGATGCAACACTGACCGAGGCGGTAACGAGAAAGATCACCGCCGACAAGGTTACCATCGACCTCATGAACAGAAAGAAGAACACTGAAATGAGCGTTTGTGCCATCAGCGGGCCGGTCACTTCGCGCATCACCCGCGGCAGACCGGCTCCGAGACAGGCTGCCGTTTCTTCGAGCGCCGCCGGCACCTGGCGCAGCCCCGTCATGGTCGTTAGAAAGCCCTGAGTCCAATAGTGCATCATGTTGCAGATGGCGAGCAGCGCGGCCGTACCATAGAGCAACTGCCATGGTCCGCTCGCAGCATTAAAAGTGAGAATATAGGCAAGTCCCAGCACAAGACCTGGAACGGCGGCTGGAAGCAGGCTCAGGAAATAGACCGGCTTGACGAGGCTGCGCGGCAGACGTTGCAGCGCGAAGCCAAGAGCAAACAACATGACGGCGCCCGCAAAGGCCGCCAACAACGATATCTGGACGGTCGTCCACAGCGGCTCATACCCGCCCGCGATCTTCACCGCGTAGTGGCGGACCGTGAGATCGAAGCGATAGGGCCACAACCAAACAAAGCTCGCATAGACGACGATCCCAATCGTGATGAGCGGCAGCAACGCGATGATCCAGGCCACCACGGTCATGGGGATGTCACGTGCCGGGCTCCAACCGGGCACCAGCGGCACGGCCGAGTCGCTACCCGAGCCGAACTGGCGCTGGGTGGCGACACGCTCCAAGTAGAAGGCAAGCATAGTCGGCAGCAGGAGCATGATGCCGACCACTGCTCCAAGGTTGAAGTTCATCTGCCCTACCACCTGGCCATAGATTTCCGTCGCCAGGATGGCGTAGTCGCCGCCAATGGTGGCAGCATTGCCGAAATCCGTGATGGTCACAGTGAAGATTATGAAGCCTGCGCTGAGCAGGCCGAACTTAATGTTGGGCAAGGTGATATCAAAGAACTGCCGGAGCTTCGAGGTACCGAGCACTTCCGCGGCCTCATAGACACGTGCATCGGCCGACCTCAAGGCGGCCGCGATAATGAGCACCGCCTGCGGCAGGGCATAGAGCGAGTTGGCGATCAACAGGCCCCAGAAACCATAGATGTTGAACTCCACGCCCAGTGCCTTGGTGACGAGCCCGTTGCGGCCGAGAAGGAAGATGAGGCCGAGGCCCTGCACGAGAGAAGGCGCGAGCAAAGGCAGCGCTACGGCTGCAAGGACTAGCGACCGGCCGGCGATGCGGCAGCGCTGCGTTGCAAAAGCAATGATCAATCCGAGGATCAGAGAGACGGCCGTGGTCGCCAAGCTCATCACCATGCTATTCGCCGTCGCTCTCCAGAAGTTGGGTTGCGAGATGACGGTGGCGTAGTTGCCAAATCCAATGCGGCCATCCGGCTCGGTCACGCTGTGAACGACGACCGTCGCGAGTGGATAGACGAAGAACAGGATGAGGGCAGACAGCGGAACAACAAGGCAGAGAATCAGAAACAAGCGGTCGGTATCGCGCGCTCGCGGGATGCCAATGCTCGTCACGATGCCGATACCCATGCGCAGCCGCCGGGCTTGAAGGCCAACCCCACGTTGGCTCCGGCCGCAAGAGCAGCCATGCCCGGCTGCTCGGCAACAAGCTCACCGCCCGGCCACGCGACTTGCACCCGCGAAATGTTGCCCAGGAACTGCACGCTTTTGACGGTAGCTCCGGCGCCCCCTGAAACGAGCACAATGTCCTCTGGACGCACACACGCGGTCGCCCCATCAGAGGGCACATGACCTTCGAGCAGCTGAGCTGCAAATTTCTGCACAGTCTCAAGCGGGATCATGTTGCTGAGGCCCATGAAGTCCGCAACGAACCGGTTCGCCGGCCGGCGATAAAGATCTTCCGGACTCCCCGCTTGCGCGATGCTGCCCTGCCGCATGCACACGACGCGATCGGCGAGCGTCAAAGCCTCCTCCTGATCATGTGTCACCATGATAGTGAGGAGGCCGAGCTGTTGCTGCAGATTGCGAATTTCCGTGCGTAGGTCCGTACGCACTTTGGCATCGAGCGCGGACAACGGTTCGTCGAGAAGCAACAGGCGCGGCTCGGCGGCAATGGCGCGCGCGAGCGCCACACGCTGCTGCTGGCCCCCCGACAGCTGCCAGGGATAGCGGTCGGCCAGCTCGGACAACCGGATAACGTCGAGAAGTTCAAGTACGCGTATCCGGACACGCTGCGCTTCGTCGCCGCGAATGCGCAGACCGTAGCCGATGTTCTCGGCAACAGTCATGTTGGGGAACAGCGAATAGCTTTGGAAAACAATGCCGAACCCGCGGCGGCGGGCCGGCACGCGCGTGAGGTCTTCCGAGTTCAGCAGCAGCCGGCCGCTGTCCGGCGCGACGAGACCGGCAATCATCCGCAGCAACGTCGTCTTGCCGCACCCGGAAGGACCCAGCATGCACACGAACTGGGGTGCGGTGGCCGTGAATGAAACGCCGTCCAGCGCAACCGTTGCGCCATAGGCTTTGCGCAGATTGCTGATCTCAAGCTGCATGGGCGGGCGGTGGACCGAGTTCAGCGGCCGATGTCCTTTTGCCAACGCTCCAGGATGGAGGTGCGGTTTGCCGCGGACTTGCTGAAATCGATTGGCACCAGCACGGATGAAACATTCTCTGGAAGCCCCGCCTTGATGAACGACGCGGACGGCTTATAGCCCGGCGTGGTCACGATTTCCTTGAAATGACCATAGATAGCCGCAGCCGCAGGCGACATTGTCCAATCGAGGAAGCGTTTGGCGTCCGCCGCATTCTTGGCGGAACGCATCAGCGCGGAGGCCTCCAGTTCGTACCCCGCGCCCTGGGCGGGGATTACCATGGCGACTGGGAAGCCTTCCTCAATGGACTGGATGGCGGCAAAGGCAAGCGAAACGCCGACGGCAAACTCACCGGTACGGGCAACTTTGCACGGGCGCGAGCCAGACTTGATGTACTGCGCGATGTTGGAATCGAGCGCCTTCAAGAATTTCCAGCCTTCGGCCTCACCCTTCTGCTGAAGGATACCGGCGACTTGGAGATAGCCTGTGCCCGACGATACCGGGTTTGGCATTACCACCTCGCCTTTGAGTTTCGGATCGAGCAGGTCAGCCCAGTCCTTGGGCATGGGCAAGCCCTTGGCTTTCAGACGTTCGGTGTTCACACAAAAGGCGGCCATATAGCCCGTGGTTGCAAACCACTTGTTGTCGCTACCGCGCGCAAACGCCGGAAGCTTGTCGCTACCCTTGGGGCTATGGGGTTCGAGCAGGGCTTGAATGCGAGGCTCGAGTATGTTGGTGACGCCCAGTCCCCAGATGATGTCGTGCTGCGGATTGGCAGCCTCGGCGAGGATGCGGGCGCTGAGATCGCCCGTCGAAAGGCGCAGGATTTTGACGTTCACGTCGGGCAGCGATTTCTTGGCTGCCGCAAGATAGGCGGCGATCTCATCTTCCTCCAGCGCGGTATAGGCAGTGATCGTTCCTGCTTGAGCCGCGCCGGCCAGCACCATCGTGAGCAGGCAGGCCCACAACATCCTTCCCATTGCCCGCATTGTCATCTGACACCCATTTGGTCGCATGTGTGTAATTTTGTGCAAAATTGCAAATCTGGGGAATCTTGTCTACAAACACATTAGTCAACATTGGTGACAGCCGTCGGACGCCGTGAAAACTGACAGGATAATAACGGTTCAGGACGCTGCGGCCTTCGCCGAGAGCCTCGCAGATGCGGCCGCGCCGATCGCCCTTCGCTATTTTCGAACGCCGCTGACCATCACCACAAAGGTGGACATGTCGCCGGTGACGGAGGCCGATCAGGAGATCGAAACCTTCATCCGGCAACGCATTCGAGACCACTTTCCCGAGCACGGCCTGCTCGGCGAAGAGCACGGTCGGGAGGCTGGTTCGACCGACTTGACATGGGTCATCGACCCGATAGACGGCACCAAGAGCTTCATTACCGGGATGCCAACCTTTGGTACGCTGATCGCGCTACTCGAAGGCGAGACGCCCGTGCTTGGCGTCATCGATCATCCGGTTCTGCGCGAGCGCTGGGTCGGCAAGGCATCGTCGGCGAGCCTTTACAACGGACAACCCTGCCGTACGCGCGCCTGCACGAGGCTTGCAGATGCGGTGCTCTACGCCACCACACCAGATATCTTCGAAGGACAGGCGCGCGTAGCCTTTGAACGCGTGAGTTCGTCCGCGCGCCTGCGACGTTTCGGCGGCGATTGCTACGCATATGCCTTACTGGCCAGCGGTTTCGTAGACGCGGTTATCGAGGCGCAGCTGAAGCCCTACGATTATATGGCTCTAGTCCCCGTCATTGAAGGCGCTGGCGGTGTCGTCACCGATTGGGCCGGCAAGCGTCTCACGCTCGAGAGCGACGGGCGCGTCATCGCAGCCGGCACCGCATCACTGCATCGAGAAATACTAGATCGCCTCAACTCATGAGGGAGAGGGAAAGGTGAACCCGCAAGCTCACGCAGACCAAGCACCAGACGGCCCACTTCTCCGCTTCAAAACTGCATCCGAGGTCCGCGACTATGTCGTGCAGGCCAACGTTCCGCACGTAAAGCTGGGGTTTGCGGACGTCGATGGGATCATGCGCGGCAAATATGTCTCGCGCGACAAGTTCCTAGGCGTGCTGGATAAGGGCTTCGGGTTCTGCGATGTGGTGGTGGGTTGGGATTCCAACGACCAACTCTATGACAACGTCACCTATACCGGCTGGCACACGGGTTATCCTGACGCCCAGGCGCGGGTGCTGCCGGAAACCGGGCGCCTGCTGCCGTTCGAGAACGGCATTCCCTTCTTCTTGTGCGAGCTGAGCGGCCCCGCCGAGCACATCTGCCCGCGCGGCGTACTGAGACGCGTTCTGGAAAGAGCCAACCGGCTCGGATTCGAAGCGTCAGCCGCGTTCGAGTACGAGTTCTTCGTTTTCAACGAGACCCCCGACAGCGTGCGCGCCAAGGGCTATCGCGATCTGAAGCCCCTGACGCCAGGATTCTTCGGCTACTCCGTCCTGCGCAGCTCCGTACATGCGGAACTCTACGAGGACTTGCTCTCCACCTGCCGCGTGATGGACATGGCGTTGGAGGGCCTGCATACGGAAACCGGCCCTGGCGTATTGGAAGCGGCGATCACCGTCGACGACGCCTTGCGCGCGGCCGACAAGGCGATCCTCTTCAAGACCTTTACCAAGGTGCTGGCGCAGCGGCGCGGACTGATGGCCACCTTTATGGCCAAGTGGTCCAACAATTGGCCCGGACAGAGCGGTCACATCCACGTGTCGCTGCGCGATCGCGCCGGCAAGTCCGTGTTCCACCAGGAGGGTATGCCGCAGGCGATGAGCCCAGCCATGCGCCACTTCATCGGCGGACAACAGCGGCTGATGCCGGCGTGGCTGGCGATGGTGTCGTCCACCATCAATTCCTATTCGCGCCTTGTGCCGGGCTTCTGGGCCCCCACGAGTGCCACCTGGGGGATTGAGAACCGGACAACGGCCCTACGCGCCATCCCCGGCAGCCCGGCATCGCAGCGCGTCGAGTATAGGATCGCTGCGGCCGACGCCAACCCCTACATCGCGCTATCTGCGGCGCTTGCCAGCGGACTGTGGGGCATCGAGAACAAAATCGAGCCGCTCGAACCGGTCAAGGGCAATGCCTACGAGCAGGCCGCACCGCCAGAGCTTGCATTGCCCGGAACGCTCTGGGAGGCCGCGCAGCGGCTCAAGGCTTCCAAGGAGGCGCGCAGCATCTTCGGGGACGCTTTCGTAGATCACTACGCAGCGACCCGCGAGTGGGAAGAGCGCGAGTTCCGCAAACATATCACCGACTGGGAACTGGCACGCTACTTCGAGATCATCTGAGACACGCTCATGGCGAGGTTCAAAACTATCAGTCCTATCGACGGCTCGGTCTACGTCGAGCGGGATCAGGCGTCGGATCGAGACATCGAAGCGGCTCTCGCACAGGCCACAAAAGCACAGAAGGACTGGCGACGCCTCCCGGTCGAGGAGCGCGCGCGACTGCTCACAACGTTCGTCGACACCTTCATCGCCGATGGCAGCGAAATCGCCCTTGAGTTGACGTGGCAAATGGGCCGCCCCATCCAGTACACCCCCGGGGAAGTGCGCGGTTTCGAGGAGCGCGCGCGCACGATGATCCGGCTGGCGCCACAGGCGCTTGCCGAAATCGACGTCGGCCCAAAGGATGGCTTCCGCCGCTTCATCCGCCGCGATCCCGTCGGGGTGGTCCTCGTTGTTGCACCCTGGAACTATCCCTATCTGACGGCCGTCAACGCGGTCGTCCCCGCGCTTGCGGCTGGCAATGCCGTCTTGCTGAAACACGCGCAACAGACACCGCTCTGTTCGGAGCGCTTTGCAGCCGCGTGGCGCAAGGCAGGCCTGCCGCCAGGCCTGCTACAATCGTTGCACATGTCGCACGAAGCCACGGCGCGTCTCATAGCGCACGAGGGGATCGGCCATGTTGCCTTCACCGGCTCGGTGCCGGCAGGCGCTGCGATGGAGCGCGCGGCGGCCGGACGCTTCATTGGCGTCGGCCTCGAACTCGGCGGCAAGGACCCTGCCTACGTGCGCGCCGACGCCGACCTCAATCATGCGATCGAGAACCTGGTCGACGGCGCATTCTTCAATTCGGGTCAATCCTGCTGCGGCATCGAACGCATCTATGTTCACGAGACACTCTATGAGCGCTTCGTGGAAGGCGCCGCCAATCTCACTCAGAGGTATGTGCTCGACACTCCGCTTGAAAAAGGCACCACGCTCGGCCCGCTCGTGCGCGCATCGGCAGCCGATTTCGTACGCACGCAGACAGCGGAAGCGGTCAAGCAGGGCGCAAGGGCCCTCATCGACGAGCGCAAGTTCGCCAGAAGCGAGGCTGGCACGCCTTATCTGGCGCCGCAGATCCTCGTTTCAGTCGATCACGGAATGCGCGTGATGACTGAGGAAAGTTTTGGCCCGGTGGTCGGCATCATGAAGGTGCGGTCCGACGAGGAAGCGATCGCCCTGATGAACGACAGCGAATTCGGACTGACCGCGGCCATCTGGACCTCGGATCCCGAAGCCGCGATTTCGATCGGCGACCGCGTGGACACGGGCACGTGGTTCATGAACCGCTGCGACTATCTCGACCCGGACCTGGCCTGGACGGGCAAGAAGAACTCAGGCCGCGGCGTCACACTTTCAATGCTCGGCTACGAGCACCTGACGCGACCGAAGTCTTTCCATCTCCGCACCTCAACAGCCTAGCGAACGATGACCGACAAGAACTCACTAACAGCCAATTGGAACTACCCGACCGCTATTCGCGTCGGCCCTGGACGCATCGCGGAACTGGGTGCCATCTGCAAGGCATCAGGCATCTCGAGACCGCTGTTTGTCACCGACGCCGGCTTGGCCAAGATGCCGATTGTCGCCGACGCGCTTGGACATCTCGCGAAAGCTGGCCTGGGGACGCAGGTCTTCAGCAGCATCAAGCCCAATCCTGTGGCGGCGAACGTCGAGGACGGCGTGACGGTGTACCGCAAGGGCGGACATGACGGGGTGGTGGCCTTTGGCGGCGGAAGTGCGCTGGATGCCGGTAAAGCCATCGCATTCCTATCGGGCCAGACTCGGCCGATTTGGGACTTCGAGGACGTCGGCGATAATTGGACCCGCGCGGACCCCAACGGCATTGCACCCACAATCGCCGTACCGACGACAGCGGGAACCGGCTCCGAAGTGGGACGGGTTTCCGTGATTACAGACGAGGACACCCATACCAAGCGCCTGATCTTCCATCCGCGCATCATGCCGATGGCCGTCATAGCCGATCCGGCGCTGACCGTCGGCGTGCCGCCGGCGCTTACGGCAGCAACAGGCATGGATGCGCTGGCGCACTGTCTGGAGGCGTATTGTGCGCCCGGCTTCCACCCGATGGCCGACGGCATCGCCGTGGAGGGCATGCGGCTTGTTCGCCAGTGGTTGCCTGTCGCATATCGTGACGGCACCGACATTGAAGCGCGCACGCGCATGCTGGTGGCGGCTACCATGGGCGCTGTGGCCTTCCAGAAGGGCCTCGGCGCCATCCACTCGCTCTCGCACCCCATCGGAGCCGTCTACGGCACCCATCACGGCCTGCTCAACGCAGTGCTGATGCCCTACGTGCTCGCGTTCAATCGCCCGGCCCTCACGCAAAAAATGGATTTGCTATCGCAAGCACTCGGCTTGCCGGCACTCGGCTTCGATGGCATCGCGCGCTGGATCGACGAACTTTGCCATGAACTTGCCATTCCCAAGACGCTTGCCGAACTCGGCGTGGAAGAGGGCAAAGCCGATCTGATTGCACGTGCGGCGGTCGTCGATCCGACCGCGTCAACCAACCCAGTTCCACTGGAGGAGGCCGCGGTGCGTGCGCTCTTCATCCAGGCCGTTCAGGGGACAGCAATCCTCAATAGGGGAGGCAAGACAAGAACCAGTGTCACACGATCATGACGGACAACAGGTACCTAAACTGCATGAACTTGGATTCAAGTGAATGGAGATGACAATGCGACGACTGTTGGGCGCTCTGTGCGTCTTGTGTGTGATGGTCCTTGCGACCCCGGGCCATGCGCAGACTATTCCTGATGCCAGGCTGAAATCGATCTTCGCGATGACGCCGGAGCAGATGGCCTCGACCGGCAAGTGGACCAAATCTGCCTACGATCGCATGCTGGCCCACATCAACGGCATGAAGGACGCAAAGCTGCGCGAACTCGTCCTCGACATGGTGCTGCGACCCGAGTCGAAGGTGTTCAACGCCAAGGCGACGCAGTCCTTTCTCGCCTCGCCGGCTGCCGGTGGCAAGGGCCACCACTACTACCCGGGCGGCCTGCCAGTGCACGTCCTGGAGTGGATCGACGTCGCGATGGCATGGGCCGATGCCTATGAAAAGATCTACGGCGTGCAGAAGATCAATCGCGACATGGTCATCGCAGCGCTTGTTCTACATGACTGGGCCAAGGTCTGGTACGAGTGGGACAGCAAGACTGGCCTTGTGGTGAAACCTTCGTGGTATCCGCAATCATGGGGCGGTGAACGTGGCAAGGCCAAGTGGAAGTGGATGGGTGAGCACGGCGCAGTGGTGTACGCCGAGCTGATGAAGCGCGGCGTTGCTCCAGAGGTCATCGTTGCAACCGCTGCCTCGCACTTCGATGCGCACTGGGACCTCGACAAGGAAGGTGAGGGGCTCAATCCGGCGCTCGCCGAAGCCGCCAAGATCGTGAACATGCCTCCGATCGTCGTGCAGGCTGGCAAACAGATGGCCGAGTGGTGGTTCGTCAGCTACACCGACGGCGCATGGTCTTATTCGCACTACATCGCCGGCCACACCGCGCTGAATGCCATCGACCAGGTAGCAGTCGATCTAGGCTTCAAGGCCGGGTCGCTGGAGGCCAACAAGATCTCCTGGTTCGTGCTGAGCCGCGTCTCGGACTTCCGGATCTATGAGATCTATCAGGAAGCCAACTTCGACATGGGCGCGGCCAAGAAGTTCATCTTGTCCGTTCTCCAGGACTCGTCTGCTTACGAGATCAGGTGATCGGTCAGTCCGCGGCGCACTCGCGGCGCCGCGGACACATGCAGTTTTATAGAATTAGGTGGTGGTCGTGATAGCAAGCCGTGCATTGCGTATCGTGTGCGTAGTCACCGTGACCGCTTGGGTGCTGGCAGCGATGCAGATCTCAGCTGCGCGCGCCGAAGAGCGCACTTTTGCCCTCGACATCAAACGCAACATTCTTCCACCCGAGAAAAGAACACTGCGCGTCAGGAGCGGTGACACGGTTACTTTGGAGGTGACAGCGGATCGGGCGCTCGTTCTTCACATCCACGCCTTCAAACTTGAGCTTGCTGTCGCTCCGGGTGCGCCGGCAAAACTTACGTTCCCGACGAAGGCTACTGGGCGCTTCCCGGTAGAGACGCACGCGGTCGGAGGCAAGGACAGCCACCACCATCATGGTCCGCCGCTCGCCTACTTGGAAGTCATGCCGAAATGAGGGCCTGGCCGGATGGGCGCGTGAAGCAGCTGCTGGCAATCGCTGCGTTGACTATCCTTGCGCTTGCCATTCCGGCCTCGCCCGCGCTCGCTCATGCAATTGCAGAGCGCTATGACCTGCCTGTACCGCTAGGCTTCTACATTGCTGGCGCGACAACCGTCGTGGCCGTGACTTTCCTAATAACTGCGGTGTTCGTCTATGCCGTACCCGGCGCTGGGCATGGTAGCGGCCGCGGCCTGCGCTTGCCGGGTTCGCAAATCTTGACGCATCCGGCTGCAGTAGCCTTGCTGCAGGCCGTAGGAGTGACCGCGCTCCTTGCCATCATCGCAACCGGCCTGTTCGGCAATCAGCACCCGGCCCGCAATCTTGGCCCCACGCTGCTTTGGGTCATGTGGTGGTGCGGCTTCAGCCTGTTTGTTGCCTGCGTTGCCAATCCGTGGCCAGCGCTGAATCCGTGGCGCACGTTGTTTGCTGCCTATGAGGCCATCGGTGGACCGAGGCGCGGCCGGGACTATCCACAGCGGTGGGCAGAATGGCCTGCCGTCGGCATGCTGCTGGTTTTCGTATGGATCGAGCTCGTTTCGGCATACGGCTCCTCGCCATACATCATGGCCGTCTTGGCGCTCGCCTATTCGGCTCTGACATTTACAGGGATGTGGATTTTCGGCCGTGAGACTTGGCTCGAACGGGGCGAAGTCTTCACCCTCGTGTTCCGCACGCTCGGCACATTTGCGCCGATCGCCGCTACGAATGAAAGCGGCGGCAAAGGTACACGCCCCGGACTGGTCTTGCGCGGATGGTCAGCGCCACTGCGTCACGAGGGCGAGCCACCCTCGATGGCCCTGGTTGCTCTCGTCCTGCTTCTCCTGTCATCCGTACTCTTCGATGGACTCCTAGGCACAGCCTTGTGGCGTAGCATCGAGCCGTGGCTGCCGCAGCAAGCCGATGGGCTGATCGCAAGCACCATTGGCCTCATTGCGACATGGGGGTTCTTCCTCGGTGCCTACCTTATCACTTGCGCGGCCATGAGATGGTTTCTCGATCCGGGCATTTCGGCCGCTCTCGTGGCGCGCCTCTACGTTCTCACGCTGGTCCCCATCGCTGTCGGCTACAACATCGCACACAATTATTCCTACCTACTGATCCAGGGGCAGGCGTTCCTGGCCCTTCTGTCGGATCCTTTCGGCTTCGGTTGGAACCTGCTTGGCACGGCAGGATGGCAACCCGATCTCACCGTGGTTGATGCGCGCACGATCTGGTATGTGGCGGTCGGCGCGATCGTGACAGGTCACATCATTGCGGTCTATCTCGCGCATATCGTCGCCTTGCGCGTTTCGCCGACGCGACAGTCAGCAGTCCGCAGCCTGTATCCGATGACTGTATTGATGGTGCTCTACACGGGAGCGAGCTTGTCGATTCTCGCCGAGCCGATCGTGCGCTTCAGCATGCCAGACCCGAACTACAGCTCTTATTCGGTAAGAATTCTGGACGCGCGATCTTGATTTATTGATACAGAATGAGAAACGGTGATCGCGGGAACTCGCAGCCACCCAGTTGCCGCCTCGCTACCGACAAAGGCTGATCAAACTGATGTAGAGGTGTTCACGGCGCGGCCGAGGTATGCCTCAAGCACACGGGAATCGGCCGCCACCTCGTCGCGCGCACCCGATACGGAGATCGCACCGGACTCCAGCACATAGGCGCGATCGCAAATCTTGAGACCTAGCGTCGCCATCTGCTCGACCAAAAGAACCGTGATGCCGCTGTCCCGCAGCTTCAAGAACGCGTCAAAGATAGATTGCACGAGGATTGGGGCAAGACCAAGCGACGGCTCGTCAAGAAGCAACAGCCGGGGTCGACTCAACAAGGCGCGGCCGATCGCTACCATTTGCTGTTCGCCGCCACTGAGCAGGCCTGCTCGCTGCTGCAAACGCTCACGGACGCGCGGAAACAGATCGAACACCCATTCGAGATCCTGCCTGAACTCGTTCTTGCAACCGGAGCGGAGACGGCGAAAGGCGCCGAGTTCCAGATTCTCCAGAACCGTGTGCTCCGGGAAAAGTTGGCGACCCTCCGGAACCAGGGCAAGGCCGCGAGCGGATATCGCATGGGCGGGTAGCCCGGCGATGTCGGCCCCGGCAAACCTTATCTGTCCGGCTTGGGGCGCAATAAGGCCTGCAACCGTGCGCAGCGTCGTGCTCTTTCCTGCTCCGTTGCTGCCGAGGATAGTGACGATCTCTTTTTCACCGACTTCCAGACCGACACCCTTGAGGACACCGAGAGACCCATAGGCGACTCTTAGATCTACAATCTCAAGCAACGACATGGGATGGCCCCAGATATGCGGCGATCACGCGCTCGTCCTGCTGGATCTCCGATGGAGTGCCGTCGGCGATTACGACGCCCTGATCAAGCACGGTGATCCGGTCGGAGACGCTCACCACCAGGTCCATATGGTGCTC
>CADEEC010000053.1 GCA_902826255.1 uncultured Hyphomicrobiales bacterium
CGGTGTTTCTGCCGGCGAGCCCGGACGTGCGCCACATCACAGGCACCCTGGTGCGGCAGATTGCGCAGATGGGCGGCGACGTGAGCCATTTCGTGACCTCGGCCGTCGCCAAGCGCTTGAAAGCCAAGGCGGCGAAGAGAAGGTCCTGAGGGGCGCATTGCACCTGTGCCGCAGAAAGGCCATACGCTTTCCGGAAAGGCTTGCTTGGGCGGATGCCCTTGAGATGTCCCCATTCATTTGGAGTCGATCGCGTGATCCGATACGTGCTGACGGCGGCAGTTGCCTTGTTCGGTTTTGTTGCGCTCGGCCACGCCCAGGCGCCCGATCCGCAGAACACGCTCGTCATCGAGCTCAAGACCGGCAAGGTGCTGATCAAGCTGCGTCCTGATCTCGCGCCCAAGCATGTCGAGCGCGCGAAGGTGCTCGCCAAGCAGGGCTTCTACAACGGCCTCAAGTTCCATCGCGTGATCGACGGCTTCATGGCGCAGACCGGCGATCCGCAGGGCACCGGCATGGGCGGCTCGAGCCTGCCCGACCTTCCGGCCGAGTTCACGCGCGAGCCCTACAAGCGCGGCAGCGTTGGCGCCGCCCGCACGCAGGCCCCCAACACCGCCAACAGCCAGTTCTTCATCTGCTATGATGGCTGCCGTCCGCTGACGGGCCAGTACACGCTGTGGGGCGAGGTCATCGAGGGCATGGAGCACGTCGACAAGATCACACGCGGCGAGCCGCCACGGACGCCCGACGTCATGCTGAAGGTGTATCTGCTCGCCGACGCCAAGAAATAAGCGGCGGCGTGCCGATGCACGCCGTGTCGATCAGGAGATGCAAATGGCCGATATCAAAGATCCCGAGAATACGCTGATCATGGACACCACCAAGGGCAAGGTCGTCATCGCCCTGCGGCCGGACCTGGCGCCCAAGCACGTCGAGCGCATCAAGCAGCTCGCGCGCGAGGGGTTTTATGACGGCATCGCCTTTCACCGCGTGATCGACGGCTTCATGGCCCAGACCGGCTGTCCGCACGGCACCGGTACGGGCGGCTCCAAGTATCCAAACCTGCCGGCCGAGTTCAACGCCGAGCCGCACGTGCGCGGCGTGTGCTCGATGGCGCGTGCGCAGAGCCCCAACAGTGCCAACAGCCAGTTCTTCATCTGCTTCGACGATGCCTCTTTCCTCGACCGCAACTACACGGTGTGGGGCAAGGTGATTGAAGGCATGGAGAACGTTGATAAGATCAAGCGGGGCGAGCCCGTGCAGAACCCCGACAAGATCAAATCGCTGAAGGTCGCCGCGGACGCCGCGTAGACCCTGGCGCATCAAGAAAATCATGAGCAGACACATGAACGCGGACCGCCGCCACACCTTATTGGATGCCGCACTCCGCGATGAGGGCATGACGCGTGCGCTGTACGTCGCAGCCGCCGTCATTTTTGGTGTCTGCCTGCTGACCTTGTCGGCCAAGGTGCAGGTGCCGTTCTGGCCGGTGCCAATGACCATGCAGACGCTGGTCGTTCTGATGCTCGGCATGGCCTATGGCCGCTGGCTTGGTGCAGCGACCGTGCTGGCCTACCTGGCTGTTGGCGCGGCGGGCTTTCCGGTATTTGCCGGTACGCCGCAGCGCGGGGTCGGCCTCGCCTACATGATGGGGCCGACGGGTGGGTTCCTCATGGGCTTCCTGGCTGCGGCCTGGGTAACGGGCGTCCTGGCGGAGCGGGGATGGGACAGGTCCGTGCTGCTTTCGGCAGCTGCCATGCTGGTGGGTACGGTCACTATCTTCATTTTCGGCCTGGCGCCGCTGATCGCGTCTGCCGGGTTGCAGCGGGCCGTAGAGGTCGGGCTGGTCCCGTTCCTGGCCTCGTCCGGCCTCAAGATGGCGCTGGGTGCCGCCCTGATGCCGGCACTCTGGTACGTGCTCGGAGGCAAGCGCAGCGTGCGCGGCTGACCTTCTCTGGCAGGTGCGCAGCGTAGGCTGATTGACGCTATAGTTGCCCGGTGCGCACCGATCTCTTCGACTTCGATCTGCCGGCTTCCGCCATCGCGCTGGAGCCGGTGACGTCCCGTGACGAGGCGCGCCTGCTCGCCGTCGGTCCGGGCGACGACCTCGATGATCGCCATGTGCGCGATCTGCCGGATCTGCTTCGTCCCGGCGATGTGCTTGTTCTCAACGATACGCGCGTGATCCGCAGCGCGCTCATAGGCGAGCGCCTGCGTGGGGACAATCGCGCACGCGTCTCCTTCAACCTGCACAAGCGCGTCGACGAGAGCCGCTGGATGGCGTTCGCGCAACCGGCCAAGCGGCTGGCGGTCGGCGATCGCATCCGGTTCGGGCATGACGGGCGCGTCTGTTTTCTCGGCACGCTCGATGCGACGGTTTCGTCCATCGGGGGGGGCGGCGAGGTCGAACTGTCGTTCAGCATGCATAGCGCCTACCTTGATGAGGCGATCGAGGCGTTGGGAGACCCGCCGCTGCCGCCCTACATCGCCAGCAAGCGGGGCGTCAGCGCCGAGGATGCGGAGCGATACCAGACCGTCTACGCCCGCCGCCATGGATCGGTGGCGGCGCCCACGGCGGGCCTGCACTTCACTGACGACTTGTTTGCGATGCTGGAGGCCCGCGGGGTCTCACGGCAGTTTGTCACCCTGCACGTGGGCGCCGGGACTTTCCTCCCCGTCAAGGCCGAGGACACGGAACAGCATCGCATGCATCCCGAGTGGGGTGAGGTGTCGGCTGCAACCGCATCCGCCCTCGCCGCTGCCCGGTCTGCCGGAGGCCGTATCGTTGCGGTTGGCACCACATCGCTGCGGCTGCTGGAGTCCAGTGTGACTGACGCTGGGGAATTTCGGCCGTTTACAGGAGAGACCTCTATCTTCATAACGCCAGGCTACCGCTTCAGGGCGGTGGACCTGCTGATGACGAACTTCCATACACCGCGTTCGACCTTGTTCATGCTCGTCGCCGCGTTCAGCGGACTGGAGACTATGCAGCGGGCTTATGCGCACGCGCTGCGGTCAGGATATCGCTTCTACTCCTACGGCGACGCCTGCCTGCTGCATCCTGCCAAGCAATGACCGAGCCGTTTTCCTTCAGCGTCAGCGGGAACGACGGCGCAGCGCGCCTCGGCGAGATCGTCACCGCGCACGGTAGGATCAGAACGCCGGCTTTCATGCCCGTCGGCACGGCAGCGACGGTGAAGGCCGTCTACGTGGAGCAGCTCGAGGCGGCCGGCGCCGATGTCATCCTGGGCAACACCTATCACCTGATGCTCCGGCCGGGGGCGGAGCGCATCGCGCGGCTCGGCGGCTTGCACAAGTTCATGGGCTGGAACCGGCCCATTCTGACCGACAGCGGCGGCTACCAGGTGATGAGCCTCGCCAAGCTGCGCAAAGTCACCGACGCCGGGGTCGTCTTCCGCTCGCATATCGACGGCTCCGAGCATCGGCTTTCGCCGGAGCGCGCGGTCGAGGTCCAGTGCCTGCTCGGTTCCGACATCCAGATGCAACTCGACGAGTGTCTGGCTCTGCCTGCTTCCGATCGCGATCTGCAAACCGCTGTCGAGCGGTCTGTCGCCTGGGCGGCGCGCGCTCAGACAGCCTTCGCGGAGCTGCGGAGCCGCGGGCAGGCGACGGCCGGCCAGGCGCTGTTTGCGATCGTGCAGGGCGGCACCAATCCCGAGCTGCGCCGGATATCTGCCGAGGCGCTCGTCGCGTTGGAATTCCCCGGCTATGCCGTCGGCGGCCTCGCGGTCGGCGAGCCGCACGAGGTGATGCTGGCAACGCTCGACACTACGGTTCCCCGGTTACCTGCTGACAAACCCCGCTACCTGATGGGTGTTGGGACTCCGCTTGACCTGATCGAGGCGGTCTCGCGCGGGATCGACATGTTCGACTGCGTGATGCCGACGCGATCCGGCAGGCACGGGCAGGCGTTCACGTGGAGCGGCCGGATGAATCTGCGCAACGCCAAATATGCGGAGGATCCCGCTCCGCTCGATGCGGCCAGCAGTTGCCCTGCAGCGCGTGACTATTCGCGCGCCTATCTGCATCACCTCGTCAAGTCCGAGGAGTATCTCGGCGCCATGCTTCTGTCGTGGGCGAACGTGGCGTTCTATCAGCAGTTGATGCAAGCGATGCGTGCCGCGATCGCGGAAGGCCGGTTTGCAACTTGGGCCAAGGAGACTAAGGCGCGCCTCGGGGAGCCAGCCAGCGCCTAGCCGCGCTTGCGGAACGCCAAGGCCGCTTCGACGCGGTTCCGTACGCGCAGCTTTTGCATGATGCTGGTCATGTAATGCTTGACCGTCTTCTCGCCGATCTGCAGTGACTTTGCAATTTCGCGATTGGTCAGGCCGCTCGCGACGCGATCGAGTATCTGCTCCTCGCGGCGGGTTAGTTCCGGAAACGGTTCATCGGGCGCGGCCGTCCTGGGCGAACGCTGCGCGGTCACCAGAACGCGCGCGGCCAGCGTCGGTGTCACGTAGTGCTCGCCGCGTGCAATCAAGCGCAGCGTGCTGACGAGCTCGTTGCCGCTTGTGCCCTTGAGAATGTATCCGCGCGCACCGGACGCCAGCGCCTGGTGCACGTGGTCCTCGCTCTCCGACACCGTCAGCATCACTATCTTGATGTTGGGGCAGGCCCGCGCGATTGTGTCGGCCGCCTTCAAGCCGCTGCCCGGCATGCTGACGTCGAGCAGCATGATGTCGGGGTTCTCGGTCTGAGCGATCCGGATGGCGTCGTCGGCCGTCTCGCCCTGACCCACGATGCGTACGGTGTTGGAGCGCTCGAGCGTGTGGGCAACACCCTCCCTGAAGAGCGGGTGATCGTCGACGACGGCAACGCGGATCGATGTGACCATGGTTCCTTACGATTCCAGGCTTTCAGTGATCTCGAAGCGTGCCGTGACCCGTGTTCCGGCACCGGGTTGAGAAGACAGATCGAAGGTTCCGCCCAGCGAGGTGACCCGGTCGCGCATGCCGATGAGCCCCAATCGCGTCTCCTTTGAGGACCTGTTGCGCGGGTCAAATCCAGCGCCGTCGTCCGAAATGGTGATCTCAACCACACTGTCGCGGTGGATGCCGCGCACCGTTTGGCCGACGCCGCCCGCGTGCTGATAGGCATTGTTGAGGGCGCCTTGGGTGAACCTGTACAGGCACGACTTCAGCGTCGGGGAGAGCTTGAGCGGCAGGTTCTCGATTTCGCAGCGGACTGAGGTCGCCGTGCGCCGCTCGTGGTTGTGGGCAGCAAGGCGCAGGACGTCCGCGGGGGAAACCTGCTCCAGCTCAGGCAGGATCAAGCCGGCGGATATCCCGCGGATCTCCGACAGCGAGTCGGTCAGCGCCGTGCGAATGCGCTCGAAATCGTTCAAGGTGGGTTCCCGGCTGTTCTCCGGATGCAGCGAGTCCAGCCGCAGCAATGCGAATGCGATGAGCTGTGCGGGGCCGTCGTGCAGCTCCGAGCCGACCCGGCGCAGAAAGGCCTCGTGGGTCTCGGCTGTGCGCACGAACAATGAATCCACTTGCCGCCGAAGCGCATCGTTCTCGGCGAGCAGTGCAGGCACGGGGGTGGGGACGTTTTGGCCGGAATCCGTCTGAAGCGACCTTGCGACGACATACACGCCACCGGCTGCAAGCAGGGTGACGAGCACAACGGCCCCGAAAGGCCCCCAGGCAATATCGATCCCGCCCGGGGCAGCAACGAACGGCCCCAATGCTGCGATTGCGATGGCTCCCGCAACCGTGACTGCCACCAGGACCCTGGGGTCCTTGGCAGCGAGTGCTTTGAGCGTCGAGGTTCGGAAGGACATGGGCCGAGCACGCGACGAAACTGATCTAGTCCATCCACTCCGACAATGCTCGGCAAGTCAACGACTTATGAGGGCGGGATGAGATTTGTGGCGGGCTGCGTTGCACGGCAGCCATCCCTCCGGGCACGGGGCCGCGAGGACTGGAGGGAGTGAGGTGAAGAGGGGCACCTTCGGCTTTCTTCGAAGGGGGTTGCGTGCTAAAAGCCGCGCCGGCCAGTGGGTGCAGCGGGCCCGTAGCTCAGCGGTAGAGCATCTGACTTTTAATCAGGTGGTCGTTGGTTCGATCCCAACCGGGCTCACCATTGCTCCTGTTCTGGATCCACGCGTCGGCGCGCCTACGTTGCGATCATGCCGATCGCGTCGAGGGCACCGGGCGCCGCGCGCTTTCCTAGAACAGTGCTTTGTTCTGGCTCACCCATGCGCACAGCTGCGACACGCCTTCGGTCACGGGGATCTCGGGCTTCCAGCCGAGTAGGGTATCGAGCTTGCGGATGTCGCTTACATAGACCTGCTGGTCGCCGGGACGCCACGCGTCGAAGCGGAGTGGGATCTTGCGATCAAGCCGCTTCTCGAGAATGTCGATGAGCTCGAGCAGTGACAATGTGTGTTGAGGCCCGCCGCCGACGTTGAAGGCTTGCTGGGCTGCCTTCTCGGGAGAGCGGATGGCGGCTTCATAGGCGCGCACGAGATCGTTGACGTGCAGCACGTCGCGGACCTGTTTGCCGTCACCGTAAATGGTGATGTCTTTGCGCAGCAATGCCGCGATCGCAAACCAAGCCACCCAGCCCTGATCCTCGACGCCGAACTGCCGCGTGCCGTAGATGCACGACTGACGAAACGATGTGGCCGGAATATTGTAGATTCTGGCGAAGTCGAGCGTGTACTGATCCGCCGCTCCTTTGGAGCATCCGTAGGGAGAGAGGAAATCGAGCGGCTCCGTTTCGCTGATCCCGTGCGGGCGGTCCGCGTAGCGGTAGCGCGTGCCGCTCAGCTCGGTCGCCGCGCCGGCAATTTTCCCGTACACCTTGTTGGTCGAGGCAAAGATGAAGACGGCCTCCGGGCAGTTTAGCCGGACCGAATCCAGCATGTTGAACGTGCCGAGCGCGTTGATGGCAAAGTCTGCGCTTGGATCCGTGACGGAGGTGGTGACGGCGACCTGAGCCGCGAGGTGCAAGACCGCGTCGAAGCGGCCTTCTTTGAGGGTGCGATCAATGCCTGCGCGGTCGCGCACGTCGAGATGCACAAAATCGAAGGTTGTGCCCTCGTTCAGCCATTCGAGGTTCTTGTCCGTGCCGGCGCGCGAAAGGTTGTCGAGGACGGTCACGTTCCAGTTGCGCCCACCGAAATAGCGCGCAGCGTTGCAGCCCACGAACCCGGCGCCGCCGGTGATCAGCATTCGCTTGGTGGCCATGATGGCTCCGATGTTAGCGTCCGTGCGTGCAACCCAGGCAAGATGGCGAGGACCCGCGCGGGATAACGCGCACGTACCGCAAAGCGTTTCGATGTCGACTGAAAGGTCGCCTCGTCGAACGAGCGCAGAGTGCAGCGGCCGGGTTAAGCATTTTGGCTCGTGTATAGAACTTCAACCCGCGTGCCAATGTGCGCGCGCGTCGCTAGGGTCGAGGCACCAGGCTGAACGCCTGTTCATTCTCAGCCCATTCGTAGCGATGCTGCCACATGATCGGGCATCGAATCGAGGGCTCAAGCGCAGCATCGCATAGACGCGCGTGGCATCTCATGGCAGTGAGGTGCCAGAGGATTCTGGCGCGTGAAGGAGCCATCGTTGATGCGAATACTTGTGACGGGGGGCGCCGGTTTCATCGGCACGCATCTCTGCCGGCGACTGCTGAAAGAGGGGCACAAGGTTGTTGTCGTCGACAACGAATCCAATGGCACGCGCGAGAACGTACCGTCGCAAGCTGGCTTCGTGCTTGGCGACGTGGCGCGTCCTGCGGAGATCGAACCGGTCTTTGCTCAAGGCGTGGACGCGGTCTGCCATATCGCCGGGCAGGTTTCGATCGGCCGCTCTTTTATGGACCCTGTCGCGGACCTGCGCACGAACACCGAGGGCACCGTCAACGTCCTGCAGATGTGCGTGAAGTACCAGGTTCCCCGGCTGATCTACGCAAGCTCCATGACGATCTACGGCAATGGAGGCATAGTGCCGACGCCCGAGAGCGAACGTGCCAATCCGGATTCCTATTACGGCATCACTAAATACGCGGCAGAGCGCTATGTGCACGGCACCGCCGAAAGGCCGGACCTCGGGTTTGACCTGAAGGTTACGTCGCTGCGCATGTTCAGCGTCTATGGCCCCGGGCAGTCGTTCGACAATCCGTATCAAGGTGTGCTTGGCATCTTCCTCGGCAACGTGATGAGAGGCGAGCCCATCACGATCTTCGGCGACGGTGAGCAGACGCGCGATTTTGTGTTCGTCGGTGACATCATCGACGGCTGGATAAAGGCTTTGGACAATCCAGCAGCTTCGGCCGGCGGCGTGTTCAACCTGGGAAGCGGACGGTCGCTGTCCATCAACGAGCTTGCGGCGCGCGCAATCGCGGCCCTCGGTCATGCGCCCGGAAGCTATCCGATCCATCGCGCGGCAACCCGCCCCGGCGAGCAGCGCAGTGTTCAGGCCGACATATCGCTTGCGCGCAAGGCGCTGCGTTGGGAGCCGCAGACTGCGTTTGAGAAAGGCCTTGCTGAAACGGCACGTTGGGCCAAGTCGGAATTCGCGGCGTCGATGCGTACGCCGGTTCTGGCAGCGGGTGCCTGATGAAGGTCTTGCTCATTACCGAAGTGAACCCGTGGGTGCGCAGCATTTCCACGCTGCACGGGTACGTCGCAGCGGGGCGGCGCCTCGGGCATGAGGTCGTCGTGTACGGAGAAGGGCAGGCCGACATGCCGCGCTTGCCGTTCTCGACGGACATAAGCGACGTCGACCTCGCGGTATTTGTGGTGCAGGTGCCCACCGATTTTCCGGATATGCCGTATCTGGCGCGCGTGCTGGATGGCATTCCGCGCGGCCGGCGGATCGTGCTCGATCTTTGGGGCCGCTATAACGAGACCATTCGCTTCGAGCACGATTTCAACCACTTGGAGAAGATCGACGGGCACCCGGCGTGGGAGTGGACGGAGGCGATGGAGTCCGTCTCCGATCGCATTTTCCAGCCGACCTTGTCGCCCGTCAGGCCGACGGTGAAGTCATTCCTCTTTCATGGCTTCGATCCCGAGATGGTCGCCAAACCGTATGCCAGCGCGAAGGAAGCCGCGGCGTCGTGGCGCTCGGGCAAAGCATACGGGGCCATGTACATCGGCAACAACTGGCACCGGTGGCATCAGATTCGCACCTTTCTGGATGAGTATGGGCAAGTCCGGGACACGGTGGGCAAGTTCGCGCTGGTCGGCTGGGACTGGGCGAAACGTCCAAACTGGGCCATCGAGGCTGGCATTGCCGGGGTCGACACTGACCCCGACTACCTCTGGCAGCAGGGCGTCGAAGTTCGCGACGGGCTGAAGTTTGACGAGGTGGTCGCTGAGCTAAGCAAGGCGCGGTTTGCCCCCGTGTTCCATAGGCCATTGTTCAGGCATTTGAACTTGTTGACCAATCGGTCCTTCGAGACGTTCTGTGCCGACACGTTGCCGGTCCTGATGTTGCCGAAGGAGCTCGTGTCCGCCATATACGGCGACGCAGCGCTGGCGCTGGTGCCAAGCGGAAGCGTTGCTGAACATATGCGGAAGGCCTTTAGCGATCCCGAGTCTTATTGGGATGCAGTGTTGCAGACACGCACACATCTCGCGCGGAACCATAGCTTCGAGCGACGGATTGTTGAGCTTGAAGCGATTCTAGCACGGAAGCCGGCTGGGTCCGGGAGCGCGCGATGAACATACTTTTCGTGATGGAGCACCGCAATAATGCGGGGAATACGCATGCCATCGCGAACTATATGGCAGTCGGGCGCGAGCTGGGGCACCACATCGCCTTCTTCGGCCCGCCGCAACCGGACATGCCGGGCGTCAACTTCTCGACCGATGCCCGGGCGTTCGACCGGGTCATCTACCTGTTCGAGTCCAAGATCTATCGGGTAAAGCGTTTGCAGGAGGTTGGCCTACTGGCTGCGAACCCGCGTCACAGGAGATACATCCTGGATGCCGATGCACGGCACAACCCTATTGTGGTGGTGGACAACTACGATCGAAACTTCCTCGACGAGGAGGAGCGCGCGGAGTGGACGGAATTCTACAGCGCGCTTGCCGATCAGATCATCAAGCCCACGCTCTTGCCGTCCGACGATCCGCGTGTGAAAAGCCTCCCCTTCTTCGGCTTCAAGCCGGACCTGGTCATCAGTCCGGAAGCGTCGCCGCCGAAGGCCTATGACATTCTGCATGTCGGTCACAACTGGTGGCGATGGAAGGAAGTCTCAGGGGAAATCCTGCCCGCCATCGAGAAGATTCGGGACCAGGTCGGCGAGATCGGGTTCTTGGGGCTCTGGTGGGACAAGATGCCGGACTGGGCCGACGACGAAGGTCTGGGCGAGGCGTTGCGTGTGGACAGCGAGGCGTTCAAGCGGCTGCGGATCAGAACCGAAGACGCGGTTCCCTATCAGGGCGTCATCCGGGCCATGAGCACGGGCAAGGTGAACATCTTCACGCAACGGCCGGTGCTGGCGCACCTGCAGCATCTCACGGGGCGGTACTTCGAGGAGTTCTGTGCCGACACCATTCCGCTGCTCATGCTCGACACCGACCTGGCCGTGGCGGTTTACGGGCCAGCCGCACGCGAGCTGACACTCCCCGGCCGCGTCGCTGAGAAACTTGTCGATGCGCTTCAGCGGCCCGACTACTATCGCCAAGTTGTCGAGGACGTCCGGCGCCATCTGACGAAGCACCACCTCTACCGCCACCGTGTCGAAGAGCTGGTCGCAGCGCTCGAAGACTGAGCCGAGCGCGTCAAGGGCCCTAAATGAAACTGGTCTTCGTTTATTACGCCTACGAGAACCAGGGTAGCCAGCTGGACCTGCAAGGGTATGCCAGGGCGGCCCGGGAGATGGGCCATGAGGTCACCGTCTACGGTCCTCCCAGCGCAAAGATCCCGCTCGACTACTCGGAAGACCTCGGCGGCGCCGATGCGGTCGTGTTCGTCTTTGAGTGGACCACCAGCCTGCAGCATGGTGACCGGTTGACCTGGCTGCGCCTGCTGTCTGCGGTGCCCCGTAACCGCCGAGTGGTCATCGACTGTGATGGACAGTACAATGATCTGATCAACATCGACGGCGACTTCAATCACCGCACCGAAGCCTCAAGCCGCGCGTGGATCGACTTTTGCGACGAGGTTTCAGACAAGATCTGCCAGCCGACCCCGCGTCCGTTGCGGCCCAATGTGCGTCCGTTCCTTTTTCACATCTACGATCCGACCTGGGAGCGGCCGCTCGATCTCAGAAATCGCGAATTCGGCATGGTCTACGTCGGCCATTCGAAGTTCCGCTGGCATGGCATGAGCCAGGTTCTCAGGGCGATCGAGCCCGTTCGCGACCGCGTCGGGCGCATCGCGTTGTTCGGTCACGGCTGGTCGAGTCAGCCGGCCTGGGCGGCGGAGATGGGAATGGAGGAAATTTATCGGATAGACGCCGGCTTCATGGATAAGCTGCGTGTCGAGCCGATGGATCCGATCCCGTTCGGACGCGTGATCGACACGATGAGCCGTGGCACGTTCAACCCAGTCGTCTATCGGCCGTTGTTCGAGCACCTGGACATGGTGACCTGCCGCACGTTCGAGACGCCTGCCGCCGGCACCGTGCCTCTGTTCCTGCTCAACGAGCGGTATGTGAAGGAGGTGTTTGGAGCGGGCGCCGAGCAGTTGCTGTTGAGCGCAGGCGGCGGCAGCGAGAAGATCGCCGACGTGTTTGCCCAGCCGGACCGCTATGCGGAGGTCGTGAGAGAGATCCGCGCGGATTTCGCGGTACGTCATTCGCCGCAGGCGCGCCTGCGAGACCTCATCGGCATCATTGAAAGCTGAGCTCGCTGCGATGCTCAAATCGTCGACAGGACCTGACCGTCGGCAGGGCGCGCAGAGCGGACCCGCCGACTTGCGCCGCATGAGGCTTCGATACGGGTTCAACGAGATCGACGGTTGGTGGCACGTCTCGCAGGGCGAGTATCGCGACGGCATCCAACGGCGCCTGCGCCTGATGGGCACGCAGGTGGTGCGCATTTTCGTGTTCGACAAGCCTGTCCCCGATCCGATCTTCGAATGGCGCTTGTTTGCAGGCTACGTGCAGGCGGTTCTCGACGTCGGTGCCAAGCCGATGATCACATTTGCCAAGTATCATCCGCCGCACACGGATGCGCGCAGCCGGCGTGCTTATGTCGCCCGCAGCAAGGACATCGTCTGGGGGTGCATAGAGCAGTGGGGCGGTGAGAGGGTCCGCGACTGGTATTGGTGCATCTGGAACGAGCCCAACAACATCCCGGTCGGTGGCGGGCTGACCTATCCGCTCTACAAGAGCATTTACGAGGAGACCGCAGGGGCCATCTACGATCTGCTGGCGCCGCATCTCGCGGGCCGTAAGGCGCGCATCGGCGGACCGGCGGTCGATGGGTTCCAGCCCTACTGGCTGGACTGGATTTCGGGGCTGGTCAACGAGGTGGACGAGAAGCTGGTCGGGTTCGTCTCCTGGCACATGTACGGCGACTGGCGCCCGGTGGTGCCCAGCGCAAGCATCGAGGTGGATCTCAACGGGTCGCCGGATGCGCCGATAGGTGCGCCGTATGAAGCCTTGCTGATGTCGCAGACGCCCGAGTACGAGGCGCGAGCCAGGGCCGTTGCGCGGGTACTGGACGGGCGCGACATTCTCAATATCTGCGGCGAGCTGAACACGGTGGTCCATCACGACCACTACTACGTGGGTGGCCTCAACCAGAACGCGTTCGGGGCGGCGTACTTTATCTCTGCGCTCATTCACCTCATCCGCGGCGGTGCCGATGTCGAGATGCGATGGGTCGCGACCGACAACGATGACGCCTACGGCCTCATCAGCATGAAGGGTGAGCCCTCGCCGGCGGGGCTCGCAAAGCAGCTGTTCGCGCAGCTCGTGCGTTTTGGGGATCGGGTCCGGTTTCCGGCCTACCATGCGGACCATCCGAACCTGGATGCGCTGGTGGCGTCGGGCGACGACGGCCAGCTTACGGGTGTGTTCGTCAACACCGGACGCGAGCCGTTCACATTGCGAGCGGCCGATTGGGACGGCGGCCTTGCAGCCTGCCGCGATCTCTACAAGGTGGACACCGGCACGGGCAACAAGGTGGTTAAAGAGCCATTTTCCGGCACCATACGCCTGGACGGCTATGGCGTTGCCGTCGTATCGAACGCGGTGATCGAGCCGGAGATCGACTAGCGCCAGGCGCGGGCTGCGTACGGGGCCAGGTCGTCGTTTTTCCGTGCAGAGAGCCTAGGCACACCTAACTGGAGTGACGCGTGGACAGGGCATTTGGCTGGATCGGAGAGATTTTTCAAACTCTCCTGAAGTTCTTTCCCTGGCTGGTGATCGTCCCGGCGACGCACGCGGGCGTTGCATTCGTGCGCGGACACCGCGTCAAGGAATGGCAGCCCGGATTGCACTGGTATTGGCCGCTCGTCACCACCTATCGGCTGATTACGATCGTGCGCCAGACCCAGCGCATCCAGTCGAAGGTCGTCATGACCAAGGATTTGAAGACGGTGACCGTGGGGGCGCTCGTTACGTACTACGTCGATGACGTCGTGTCGGCGGTAGCCAAGATCGCCGACCTGCCGTCGGATGTGATGGAACGCTCCCAGGGTGCGATCCTTGCAGCGGTCAGCGAGAACACCCTCGCCAGCATCCAGTCGGATCGCATCGGGTTCAATGAGCAGCTGACCGAGCGCCTGGGGACGGCACTGAACGGATACGGCGTGCGCATTTTGCAGGCGCAGCTGTCGGAGTTTGCGCCGTGCCGTGCGTTCGCGCTCAATGGGCATGCTGCCATTGGCCAATATGCGCTTTGGACCGGGTTCTAGCGGTATGCACCGGTAAAGGACGGACCGGATGGCGTCGCAGGGTGAGCGTCTGGCGGCGGTGGGAGCGGCCTATCTGGACCTGATGCGCGACAGCCTGATCGGGCGGCTGAACCAGGACCCACCCCTGCCGGCGTCCAAGGTCGACCGCTACTACGAGAATGTGCGTGACAAGGGCTGGGACTGGCCGGCGAACGCACCCTCCATGATCGGCCTGCAGCGCATGGAGAACGTGCGCGCGGAGTGCGAACGCGTGCTGGCGGCGGACGTACCGGGCGACTTCATGGAAACCGGAGTGTGGCGCGGCGGAGCCTGCATGATGATGCGCGCCGTGCTCAAGGCGCACGGGATCACTGACCGCCGGGTGATTGCCGCAGACAGCTTCACCGGCTTTCCGCAGCCGGCGCAGGGTGCGGCGGCCGACGATACGTCCCACCTGCACACCTTCGGTGAGTTCGCGGTGTCGCTGGAAGACGTGCAGGCCAACTTCGCCCGTTATGGCCTGCTCGATGACCAGGTTGTTTTCCTCAAGGGTCTCTTCAAGGATACCCTGCCGACAGCGCCGGTCACGCGCCTGGCCGTGCTCCGCCTGGACGGCGACATGTACGAGAGCACGCGCGACGGCCTCGTCCATCTCTACCGCCTGCTTTCGCCGGGCGGGACGTTGATTGCAGACGACTATTTTCTGTTCGAGGCGCAGCGCAGGGCCATCGACGAATACCGCAAAGCGCATGGGATCGAAGAGCCGATCATCCAGATCGACGACTTCGGCGGCTACTGGATCAAGACCGGCGCATAGCCGGTCGCCGGGTGACCAGTTCGGCGCAAGGATAGGCCCCTACAACGCCACATCGGCTATCTCGGCGCACGACGGCTGCTCCAGCGACGCGTGCGATGGGCTTGCGCAACACGGGGCGTGAGTTGCTGGCGCATGCGTTAAGCGTTTCTTAGAAGTTCACGCCTAATTGTTCCTGAACCGCTGCCTGATTTCGAGACGACGCCGACGCTATGGCCAGCTTCGATCATCCGATTTGCAGCGACAAGTCCACGCGCCCGAGCGCGAGCCTGCTGTCAGGCTCCGTCATCTTGGGCGGTTCTTCAAGTTTTCCCGCGGGATCGGTGTTTGTCGGGCGTAGGCCGTTGGCGCGGGGGAGCACGCCCTAGACAGCCTCTGCCGATCCGGAGCCCCGCCCCATGAGCATTATCTCCAGCCTTACGCCCAAGCAGATCTCGGGGCTCTCGACCACCTCCATCGTAGCGCTGACGACCACCGATGTGGCCGCCTTGAGCACGTCTCAGGTGGCCGCGCTCAGCGCCTCGCAAATCAATGCGATGGAGACCACGGATCTCCAGCATCTGGACTCCACGCAAATTACCGGCTTCACCGCGAACGCGGTGAAGGGCTTGTCGATCGCGACGCTGCTAACGCTCACCGATACGCAGGTCGACTCGCTGAACCAGACACAGATTTCGGCGCTTACGACCGCGGCGTTGAACTCGCTCAGCTCGACCGAACTGCGAGGCTGGGACACCACGCAGATGAGTTCCCTGAGCGCCAAGCAGCTCGCGGGCATGACGACGACGGCGCTCGACAGCTTC
The DNA here is from genome assembly GCA_902826255.1 of uncultured Hyphomicrobiales bacterium. Lineage (GTDB taxonomy): Bacteria > Pseudomonadota > Alphaproteobacteria > Rhizobiales > Hyphomicrobiaceae > AWTP1-13. The sequence goes on from CADEEC010000053.1 coordinate 15,432, forward strand.
TCGACGACGCAGCTCAACGATCTGTCGACGACGCAGGCGCGCGGCCTGACGGTCGGGCAACTCAACAATATGTCGACGACGAGCCTGAACGCGCTCAAGATCGAGGACCTGTCGGCAGCGCAGATCAAGGGCTTCAACGCGACGGCTGCCGAGAACCTGTCGACGACGCAGGCGCAGTCGTTGACGACTACGGCTATCGCCGCCTTCTCGGCTACGGCCATCGAAGCCCTGAGCGCGACCGAAGTGTCGGCTTGGGATTCCACGCAGCTCGGCGCTCTCAGCGCTGCGCAACTCGGCAAGCTCACCACCACGGCGCTCGGTGAGTTCAGCACGACACAACTTACGGATTTGACCTCGTCTCAGGCACGCAGTCTGACGGTGGCGCAGCTGAATGCGCTCGACACCGGCGACCTGCAGGCTCTGGACATCGACGAGCTGTCGACGCAGCAGATTGCGGGCCTGAACGGCACGGCGATCGGCAACCTGACGACCACGCAGTCGGATGGCTTCACCACGGCCCAGATGACAGCCCTGTCAACGACAGCGCTGACTTCGTTCTCCTCGACCGTGATGCGGGGCTGGGACACGACGCAGGTCGATGCCCTGACGGCCAAGCAGCTCGGCGGCATGACCACCACGGCCGTGGGGAACTTCTCCACAACGCAGCTGGGCGACCTGTCCTCGGCGCAGGTGCGCGGCGTGACGGCAACGCAGCTCAACAATCTCACCACGACATCGCTCAACGCGCTCAACATCGTCGACCTGTCGACGCAGCAGGTTGCGGGCTTGAATGGGACGGCGATCGGCAACCTGACAACGACGCAGGCAGATGCGTTCACGACGGGTCAGATGTCGGCCCTGTCAACAACGGCGCTCAGCTCGTTCTCCTCGACCGTGATGCGGGCGTGGGACACGACGCAGGCGGCCGCCCTGACGGCCAAGCAGCTCGCCGGCATGACCACCACGGCGATCGATAACTTCTCGACGACGCAGCTCGGAGAGCTGACGGCGACGCAATCGAAGTCGTTCACGGCGGCGCAGCTGAATGCGATGTCGACGACGAGCCTGAACGCGCTCAATGCGGCTGACCTGTCGGTGAGCCAGATCAAGTCGATGACCGCGACGACGATCGAGAACCTGTCGACGACGCAGGTCGGCGACCTGACGACGGCCTCGATTGCGGCCCTGTCGACGGCGGGTCTTGAGGCGTTGAGTTCCACGGAGCTCGCCGGTTGGGATTCGACACAGCTCGGTGCGCTGACGGCCAAGCAGCTCGGCGGCATGACGACGACGGGTCTGAGCGACTTCTCGACGACGCAGCTGACAGACTTGAGTTCCGCCCAGGTGCGCGGCCTGACGGTGGCGCAGTTGAACGCGCTCGATACAGCCGACCTGCAGGCTCTGGACATCGACGAGCTGTCGACGCAGCAGGTCGCGGGCCTGAACGGCACGGCGATCGGCAACCTGACGACGACGCAGACGGACGGCTTCACCACGGCGCAGATGGCCGCCCTGTCAACGACGGCTCTCGGCACGTTCTCCTCGACCGTGATGCGGGGCTGGGACACGACGCAGGTCGATGCCCTGACGGCCAAGCAGCTCGGCGGCATGACCACCACGGCGTTGGCGAACTTCTCCACCACACAGATCAACGACCTGGGTACGGCGCAGGTGCGGGGACTGACGGCGTCGCAGCTCAATAGCCTGGCGACGACCGAGCTCAACGCGCTCAACATCGTCGACCTGTCGGTGCAGCAGATTGGCGCCCTGAACGGTACTGCGGCCAGCAACCTGACGACGACGCAGGCCGATGCCTTGACGACTGACCAGATGGGGTCGCTGTCGACTTCGGCGCTGAGCTCGTTGTCCTCCACGGTGATCCGGGCCTGGGACACGACGCAGGCGGTCGCCCTGACGGCCAAGCAGCTCGGCGGCATGACCACCACGGCTATCGACAACTTCTCGACGACGCAGCTTGGTGATCTGACGACCACGCAGGCGCGTTCCTTCACGGCGGCGCAGCTGAATGCGATGTCGACGACCAGCCTGAACGCGCTCAACGCGGCCGACATGTCGGTGAGCCAGATCAAGTCGATGAACGCGACGACGATCGAGAACCTGTCGACGACGCAGGTCGGCGACCTGACGACGGCCTCGATTGCGGCCCTGTCGACGGCGGGTCTTGAGGCGATCAGCTCGACCGAGTTCGGCGGCTGGGACTCGACGCAGCTCGGTGCGCTGACGGCCAAGCAGCTCGGCGGCATGACGACGACGGGTCTGGGCGACTTCTCGACGACCCAGCTGACAGACTTGACCTCGACGCAGGTTCGCGGTCTGACGGTTGCACAGCTGAACGCGCTCGATGTGGGCGACCTGAACGCTCTGGACATCGAGGAGCTGTCGACACAGCAGGTCGCAGGCCTGAACGGTACGGCAATCGGCAACCTGACGACCACGCAGTCGGATGGCTTCACCACGGCCCAGATGACAGCCCTGTCAACGACAGCGCTGACTTCGTTCTCCTCGACCGTGATGCGGGGCTGGGACACGACGCAGGTCGATGCCCTGACGGCCAAGCAGCTCGGCGGCATGACCACCACCGCGGTCGAGAACTTCTCGACGACGCAGCTCGGCGACCTGTCCACCACGCAGGTACGGGGTCTGACTGCAACGCAGCTGAATGGTCTGTCCACGGCAACGATCAACGCCTTGAATGCCGGTGATCTGGCAACCTCCCAGATCGGCGGCATGAACGAGACGGCGATCGGGGCGTTCACATCGACGCAGGTTGGCGGCTTGGCTGCCACTCAGATCGGGGCCATCTCCGCATCGAGCATCAACGGCCTGAGCACCACGGAGATCGCGGCCCTCGACGCCTTGCAGGCGGCGGCATTGAACGCGCAGCAGGTCGCCGGCTTGTCGACAACCAACTTCGCGGCTCTGTCGAGCACGACGGGCATTCCGGGCATCAGCATCGCGGCCATTGCCGGCATCAGCGTGGACCAGATCAACGCGCTGAACTCGACCCAGGGCAGCGCCTTCGACACGACCCAGATCCAGGCCATGAGCGCGGATCAGGTCAATGCACTGATCGGCATCGTGAACGTCTAGACGACGCCGACATCCCGGAACGATTGAACCACCCCATGCCTCGGCATGGGGTGGTTTTTTTGTGCCTGCAGCGAAGCCGTCGCGGGGCTTGCGGCGCCGGGCTTGACGAGGTGGGGCCGCGGCTTGGGCGCGTCCGAATCGTTGTAGGTTTTCACACCGCTGCAACGATCTCTTGGAGCTGACGTGAAGCACCTCTCGGTCGTCGATCTGTTCACCGAGGCACAGAGGCTGGACGGCGCCGCGCAGCCTCAGCAGGCGGCGGACCTGTACAAGGTCTGGATCGCGCGCAACCCGGGCAGCCAGCTGCTGCATGCCGTCTACTTCAACTACGCCGTGGTGCTGTCGCGACTGGGCGACAAGGCGGGCACGATCAACGTGCTGCGCGAATGCATCCGCATGAAGCCGGACTTCTATCCGCCCTATATCAACCTGGGTCGTGCGCTCGAGGATAGCGGCCAGCTCGGCACGGCGATTACGGAGTGGCTGGCCCTCGTCAACAGCCTTGGCGTGGTGAATGGCGATGCCGTCAAGCACAAGCTGATGGTGCTGCAGCAGCTCGGCCGCGTGCTCGAGGGCGTGCATCGCGACACGGCGGCCGAGGATGTATTGCGGCAGTCGCTGGAGATCAACCAGAACCAGGGTGACGTGATCCAGCACTACATTGCGCTGCGGCAGCGGCAGTGCAAGTGGCCGGCGATCGAAGCCACCGAATACTTCGATGCGCTGGCGCTGATCCGGCACATCTCGCCGCTGTCGCTCGCCAACCACGCGGACGATCCGATTCATCAGCTCGGCCGTGCCTATCGCTACGGGCGGGATTCAATCGGCATTCCGGGGATTCCCATGACGCATCCGCCGGTGCCGGCGCGCGCGCGCGCGAAGCTCAGGGTTGGCTATGTGTCGTCAGACCTGCGCGAGCATGCGGTTGGTTTCGGCATGACGGGCGTGCTGGAGCAGCACGACCGCTCCAAGTTCGAGGTGTTCGCCTACTACTGCGGGATCAAGCGTCATGACCCGACGCAGGCGCGCATCATGCAGGCGGTCGACCACTGGCTCGAGATCAACGGGCTGACGGACGAGCAGGCGGCGATGAAGATCGCCGAGGACAAGATCGATATCCTCGTCGATCTCAACGGCTACACCAAGGATGCGCGTACCAAGGTATTTGCGCTCAGGCCGGCGCCGATCGCGGTCAACTGGTTCGGCTTCCCCGGCACGATGGGAACGCCCTACCACCACTACATCGTCGCGGACGGCCACATCATTCCCGAGGGGAGCGAGATCTACTTCACCGAGAAGGTGATGCGGCTGCCGTGCTATCAGCCCAACGACAGGAAGCGCGCGGTGTCGCCGCGGCGGCCGTCGCGGACCGAGGAGGGGCTGCCGGAGAACGCCTTCGTGTTCTGCTGCCTCAACGGCATGCAGAAACTGACGCCGGAGATTTTCCAAGCCTGGATGGCGATCCTCAAGCAAACCAGCGGCAGCGTGCTCTGGCTGCTGGGCCATACGGATGACACCAGGGAGCGGATCAAGCAGGCCGCCGAGCGCGCGGGGGTCAATCCGGGCCGCATCGTCTTTGCGGAGAAAAAGCCCAACCCGGATCACCTGGCACGCTATCCGCTGGCCGATCTGTTCCTCGATACGTTCCCGTACGGCGCGCATACGACCGCGGCGGACTCGATGTGGATGGGCGTGCCGATCCTGACCATAGCCGGACGCGGGTTTGCGGCGCGCGTGTGCACAAGCCTCATCAACGCGGCGGGCTTGCCGGAGATGGTCTGCCCGTCGATGGAGGCCTATGTCGAGCGGGCGGTACAACTTGCAGGCGATCGCGCGGCCCTGGACGCGGCCCGGCAAAAGCTGATGGCAGGGCGCGAGACGAGCCTGCTGTTCGATACCGAGGCGCTGACGCGCAACCTGGAACTGCTGTACCGGCAAATGTGGACGGACTACGAAGCGGCGGCGCTACCCGTGCCCGACCTCAAGAACCTCGATGTGTACTGCGAGGCGGGTGCGGCGCTGAGCGTGCAAGGGGTCGCGGCGCTGCCTGATGCGGCATACATGGCCCGCTACAGGCAGGAGCTGAGCCGGCAGCACCAGACCTATCCGATCCTGGCAGACGCCCGCATCTGGTGCGAGCCGCGTTAGGCAGGACTGCCGGGGGCGCGGCAGCGCGGACTTTGCGCGCGGCGGCGAGCTGTGCCAACGTGCGCGCCATCCCGCATCATCCGAGACCAAGCCAGTGCCGCTACCGGACGTCGATCTCTGGTCGATCATTTTGGCCGCGCTGCTCAACCCAGCCGTGCCGGTGGTGGCCTTCTGGATGGGACGCCATGCCGATCAGATGCAGAAGCTGTTCGTTGCCGCGTTTGCCGCGTCGCTGATCGGGTCAGCGATCCTCTACGTGGTGGTCTGGTTGGGCGTGGCCGGCACCGGCAATGTTGGCCGTGCGGCGGCTGGAATATTTGTCGCGCAGTTCGTGATCGGCTTGGGGTGGGCCCTGGTCGGCTACGCCACGAGGCGCCGCGCGTGACCTTTCTCCGCTACTGGCTGGCAGTGTCGGCGGTGGTGATCGGGTTTCTCGCCGTGTGGGCGTTCGCGCCGGTGCTGCTGTTCATGTTGGCGGTGGTGGTTGGGCTCGGCGTGCTGTCGGCCGCCGTCATCTACTTCGCGCACTGGCTGCGGGCGCTGCGCGAACGTGGGTGAGATCAGGCGGCTTGCGCGCCGACGCTGTCCCCGCCGCAGCCTGTGTTGACCGAAAGCGCCCTCTCCAGCAGCAGAACGCCGGATACATCCGGGCTGCGCCTGATGACGAAGCCGGCCTTGCGCGCGAGATGCTGCATGGTCGCGTTGGTTGCGAGCGTCTCGCCCACCACCCGGTGCAGGCCTGCTTGCCCGGCGCGGCAGATGAGCTTGGACAGGAGGCGGCTGGCGATGCCCTTGCCCTGCCAGGCGGGATCGACCGACACCGCGAATTCGGCCTCGGTGCCGTCGCGCACGACGTAGCGCGCTTCCGCCACCACGGTTTCGCGGCTCTCCTCGAAGGTCTCGGCCACCAGCGCCACGTGCTGGGCGTAGTCGATGTTGGTAAAGCGCTTGACGAGCTCGGGCGGCAGGTTGCGCATCGGGCTCATGAAGCGGTCGTAGCGGGCGGCCGACGGCAACGCGCTGAAGAAGGTTGCCGTCAGCTGCTCGTCCTGCGGAAGGACGGGCCGGATGACGACGCGGTGGCCGTCGGTGTGGACCACGTCGATCAGGTCGGCCGGATATCGGTGGATCTGGTAGAGCATGGCGTTGGCCCGGCAGAGGTTCTCAGGCGGCCTGCGGGTAGCCCGCAAAGTCGGCCGCCGTGACATGCCCGGCAGGGCCGACGATGATGGCTGCGTCCCTCAGGGCGAGGGCCACGGTAAGGCCCAGGCGGTCGATGATGAACGACTGGCCACGGCTCAGGAGGATGTCGCGGGCATCGTTGGCCTGGGTTACCCAGACAACGCCCTTGGTGACCGTGATCTGCTGGCCCCGGCCGTCGCCAATGCGGTGCAGGGTCCCTTGCGGCAGGGCCAGCGGCAGGATTTCGCGCTCGTGTCTCATGGGTCGGCTCCTAATGCATGCGTTATATGCATCAATCGAGAAGGCTAGTTTGTTATTTTCTTGCAATAATAGGGGTCACGCCGCTAAACAAACGATCATTTCTCAGTTCATGCATGAGTTCAAGGAATGCATAGGAAGCGCTTCAACCTGCCCCCGCTGGATTTCATCCAGGGGTTCGAGGCCGCGGCCCGGACACTGAGCTTCACCAATGCCGCCGAGGAACGTGTCATCACCCAGTCGGCCGTGAGCCGGCAGATACGCAGCCTGGAGGAGCATCTCGGCGTGCCGCTGTTCGAGCGGCGCCCGCGCAGCCTTGGGCTGACGGACGCTGGGCGGGCGTTGCAGCGCACGTCAGTGGAGGTGCTGGAGCGCCTGCAGGAGGCGACCGACCGCTTGCGAACGGAGGGGGCCGCGCCACACCTGACGGTGACGACGACGGGCGGGTTCGCCTCGCTGTGGCTGATCCCGCGCCTGCGGAAGTTCACGGCGCTCTATCCAGACGTCGATGTGCGCATCTCCGCCTCCTACAAGACCGTGGACCTGGAGCGGAACCTGGTCGACGTGGCGATCCGCTACTGCGCGGGGGACGAGGCGCCGGACGGCGCCGTTCGCCTGTTCGGCGAGGAGCTGTTCCCAGTGTGCAGCCCAGTGCTGCTGACGGAGGGCGCGCAGCCGCTGCGCGACATCGCCGGCCTGGCGCATCACGCGCTGCTGCACAGGGACGCGGCGCGCGCTCAGATGG
>CADEEC010000054.1 GCA_902826255.1 uncultured Hyphomicrobiales bacterium
AGAGCCACCGCCCCTCACCCCATCCGTCATTCCCGCGAAAGCGGGAATCCAGCCCCGAGCTCCAGCGGGCCATGCGCGGGTGGATCCCCGATAGCCTCGCGCCGCTCGGCTTCGGGGATGACGCCGGTTGGGAACTCTAACCTCCACCCCAAGCATCAACCCCCGCGCAGGCGGGAGTCCAGGTCACCGCGCAACACAAGTGCGCGCTCCGGAGACGATGACGCAGCGGAGAAGCCTGGAGGCGGACACAAGGCACAAGGCCCGGGGTGACGGCAAATCTCAATCGTCGGCGATGATGCCGGCGCCGCTGAAGCCGCCGTCGACGGCCACGATCTCGCCGGTCATGTAGCTCGAGCGCGAGCCATCCAGCAGGAACTCGATCACGCTGGCGACCTCGTCGGGCTCCGCGTAGCGGCGCATGGGCAGGTGGCGGGCCCAGAGCGCACGGTCCTTGTCGACGTGCATGGCCTTCACCATCGGCGTGTTCACCGGCCCGGGCGCCACCGCGTTCACGCGGATGCCGTAGCGCGCGAGGTCGTTGGCCAGCACCTGCGTAAGGATCACCACGCCGCCCTTGGACGCGCCATAGGCGCTGCGACCCTTGCTGCCCCGGAGGCCCGACACGGACGCCATGTTGACGATGGCGCCGCCGCCATCCTCCTTCATGATACGTGCCGCAGCCTGCGAGACGATGAAGGTGCCGGTGACGTTGATGTCGAGAATTTTGCGGAACAGGTCCACCGGCGTTTCCAGCGCGGGAATGTCGGCGGCGATGCCGGCCGAGTTCACAACGCCGTCGAGCCCGTCGAACACCTTGCGCGCCTGCTGCACGGCCTTCTCGACTGCCTTCTCATCGGTGACATCGAGCGAGGCGGCGAAGACGCGGCCCGCCTCCGCGCGTTCCCGGTAGTTCGCCGCCAGCGCTTTCTCATCGCGATCGAAGGCGGCTACTTTCCAGCCGGCCGTAATCAGCCGCTCGGCCGCGGCCAGCCCGATGCCGGAGCCGGCACCGGTGACGACCGCTACGGGATTGCGTGTGGCCCCCGACATGTCCATGCCTCCCGGTCAGGCCTTGATGCGCATGCGGCCGAGATAGTCGCGCTTGCCGAGCGGGACGCCGTTGGTGCGCAGCAGGTCATAGGCGGTGGTGGCGTGGAAATAGAAATTCGGCAGCGAGAAGGAGAGCAGGAAGTTGTCGGTGGTGAAAGGCACCTTGCGGTCGCCGATCTGGAAGATCATGTCGCGGCCGGAGAGCGCTTCGACCTCCTCGCGGCCCAACTTCCGCAGACCTTCCCCGGCGTCCGCGATCAGTTTCTGCAGGCCGGTGTAGTCGAGGGCCTCGGACCTGCCGGGCGGCGAGAACACACCGGTCTTCATGCCCTCGATGGCGCCAAGCGAATGATGTGCGACCGACACGATCTGGAAACGCAGCGGCAGCATGTCCTCGGCCAGCCGCGCCTCGACGAACTTGGCCGGATCGGCGCCGCAGCCCTGACAGTGGTCCAGTCCCTTGGCGAGAAAGCCGCCCACCGCGTCGACGGTCTGCAGATAAGTCGCAACGCTGAGGTCATAGAATGATGACGGCATGCTTTGGTGCTCCCACCTGGATGATATGCGCGCACTATACGCCGGAGCATGGCCGCCGCACGACCCTATCGTTGAGAAGGGCACACATGACTACCGGGAATGCTCGAAGCAGCAGTTGCGTGCATCTGCTTGGCCAGCCCGTTGTGGGTCAAGATCATGCGTGATGCCAACGACGCCGTCATGACGCTCAGGGAAGAAACACGCGTCATCCCGGGGCTCGTCCCCGGGATCCATCCATCAGCTTGCTCGGCCGTACGTTGATGGCTGGATCCCGGCAACACGTGCCGGGATGACAGGGTTTGCGACCTTCACCCGTTGTTCGGCCGGCCGAACATGGCTTCCATCTCGCGGCGGATTTTCACGGCGTGCGCGCCGGGATCGAATATGACGTCGTCCCACTTGAGTGGCTGGCCCTCGGCAATGTCGGTTTTCAGCTTGACCTCGTGCGCCAGCCCGAGCGGCAGGTAGCCCTGCTTGAGCGAGACATCCGCCGGCGTCTGCCGGCCCCACACCGTGAAGCCGCCCTCGCCGTCCAGCACCTCGCCTTTCTTCAGCGCACGCTTGGCGGTCGCCACGACGTCGGAGTTGAAGCAGATCGGTGCGCCCGTCGGCTCCTTGCGCAGCGCGGCGGAGGCCACCGAGATGCCGAGCTCCAAACCGATCATGTGGGTCGGGCGATAGAGCGCGGCGTACTGGGCGCTCTTGTCCGGCAGGGTGTGATATTCGGCGAAGCATTGCGCGGCGTAGGGGCTGTCGCTGTCCACCACCACGAAGGTGCCCATGGCGATGTGATGCGGCACGTCCTGGCCCTCGCGCGTCAGCGAGGACACCATCTCGGTCGTGCCCTTCCTTTCCAGCGTGCCGCCGTCGCTGCGCGGCTTGCAGACATCGGCCAATTCGAAGCGCGACGCCGGCGGGAAACTAAGTCCGCCGGATTGTGGGAAGAGACCGGTGGCGTTGCACACCGCCGTCAGCTCGATCCCGGGCTTGGTGCCGTCGAGGAACGAGTTGAACATCTTGGGATTGATGTGCGAGCGGTCCTTGATGTTGATGAACTTGCCGAGCACGTCCCACACGGTGTCGGGCGTGAGCTGGTGGTAGCTCGGCTGGTAGCGGCCGCCCCGGCCCGCGCAGACGACGTTGAAGCCGCAGGTGCGGGCCCAGTCGACGTGCTCGCAGATCAATGCCGGCTGGTCGCCCCACGCCAGCGAGTAGACGACGCCGGCTTCCTTCGCGCGCCGCGCCAGCAGCGGGCCGGCGAGCGCGTCGGCCTCCACGTTGACCATGACGATGTGCTTGCCGTGCTGGATCGCCTGCTGACAGAGCCTGATGCCCGTGGCTGGATCGCCCGTGGCCTCGATCACCACCTCGATCTCGGGATGCGCGATGACGGACATGGCGTCTTCGGTCACGAACGTCTTGCCAGACTTGAGCGCGTCGTCGAGCGAAGTCGCGGCGATCTGCTCCTTGGGCCAGCCGACGCCCGTGAGGCGCTCCTTAGCGCGCGCGGGCATCAGGTCGGCAAGACCCATGAGGTGCATGCCTTGCGTCAACCGCACCTGCGACAGGAACATGGTGCCGAACTTGCCCGCGCCGATCTGGCCGATGCGGACCGGTTTGCCGGCGGCCGCGCGCTCGCGCAGCATGGATGCAAGGTTCATCGGTGATCCCCTGTTCTGCGCGAGCGGCGAGCTTCAGACCGCAACGGCAAACTCGACGTCATCCCGGCACTTGTTGCCGGGATCCATCTATCAGCTTGCTCGGCCTTTGTTGACCGCATCCCGGGGACGAGCCCCGGGATGACAAGCGTGGTGAGCGCGAGCTACTCCGCCGCCTGCTTATGCGACTGCGCGTAACGGATCAACGCGTCGTCGGCGCAGGGCTGGATCGGCGTGAAATCCTGGTGCGCGATCCACTCCGCACGCGTCGGCTTGCGGATGTAGTTGGAGACCGCATTCAGCGTCAGGTACACGATCTTGCGCGAGAACGGTGTGATGTTGCCGGCCGAGCCATGGACCAGGTTGCCGTGGAACATCAGCACGCCGCCCGGCTTGCCGACCGGCACCACCAGCCCGCCCTCGTCGACCAGCTTCTCCACCGTCTCATGGTCCAGGGTCCACAGCGGATAGCTGGTGGTGGCCTTGTCGTGCCCGGCCGCCAGCACACCGTGCTTGTGGCTCTTCGGAATGATCATCAGCGGGCCGTTGAAGGTGAACACCTCGTCGAGGAAGACGGAGATGTTCATGGCCTTGGGTTCGGGCATGCCGTCGTCGCGTGCCCAGGTGCCGTAGTCCTGGTGCCACTGCCAAACGTCGCCGTCGAACTTGGCCTTCGCGTTGATCTTGAATTGGTGCATGTAGAGCTTCTCGCCGAACAGCTGCTCGACGGGCTCGATCAAGCGCGGGTGGCGGCCGAGGATGCCGAAGCCCTCGTTGTAGGTGTGGGCGGCAAACGCCGTGCGCGGCGCGCCGGATTTCTCGCGCCAGACCTCCGGACGGTCGACGCTGTAAATGCCTTCGGCCTCCGCGCGCAAGGTCTCGACTTCCTGCGGCGAGAAGCAATCCGGCAGGAACAGCCAGCCTTCCTCGTGGAATTGCTTCACCTGTTGTGCGTTCAGTTTCATGGGGTGTCCTCCTTGGTTTTGTGTTTGCGAGCTTCGGTTTCGAGCTGACGCGCGGTCGCTTCGCCGGCCGCGGCTGTGTGGCGGCGCGCACGGTCTTCGGCTGCCGTTGCATCGCCGGCCAGAATGGCTTCCAGGATCGCTGCGTGCTCATCCCAGAAGCGGGCCTGCGCGCCCGATACGGACAGCACGAGACCCATGGAGCGCTTGAAGTGCGGCCACTGGTCCGTGACTGTTTCCACGATGGCGTGGTTGCCGGAGAGCGCGTGAATGGCGGAGTGGAAGGCGACATCGGCATCGATCAGGCGCGAGATGGGCGTGCGCGCGTTGAAGCGCTTGCCTGCTGCCAGCGCCTCGACGGCCACGTCACGCTCAGCCTCCGACGCCTCGCCGGACTTGACGCGCAATGCGGCCAGCCGCGCCGACAACCCGTCGAGAGCCTCGCGCACGAGATACAGATCGCGGATGCGGCGCGCATCGAGCGGCGCCACCTGCAGGCCGCGCTTGCCGTGCTCGATAAGAAAGCCGCGCCGCTTGAGAACCTGCAGGGCGTGGCTGACCGGCTGGCGCGAGACGCCGAGCATGGCGGCGACGCTTTCCTGCGTGAGCTTGTGCCCCGCCGGCAGCGAGCCGTCCGCGATCGCGCCCAGGAGCTTGTCGTGCACCTGGTCGATCAGAGCGGGCTGGATATCGAGTTGCAGCATCGAGAACGCTACGCCTCAACGGGCATCGATCGCCGGTTAATCATTCGTTAACCGTAGCATTCTGAATTCAGAATTCAATCAGTGCGCTTCGCAAGTGCGAAGACCGGGTAGCTGACGCAACGTCTGCTTTCCAAGAGGCAAGCGCGAGCTCGTGGCTGGATTCCCGCTTTCGCTGACGCTCGCGGGAATGACAACCCCAAGTGGGCTCCATCGCCACGCCGTCATTTCCCGCCAAGCGAAGCGCCGAGCGGGAATCCAATTCCTTGCGCCGCGCCCTGCTTGCCTTTTGCGGTCTTGCCCGCAACATGGAGCCATTCCAGGGAGGGCGCGATGCAGGACAAGCCGGACAAGAACACCCCGCGCACGCTGAGGCTCAACGCCAAGGACAACATCATCGTCGCGATCGACGGCGTGATGCCTGGAACCACGGTGCAGGGCATCGCCGCCACGGCGCGCGTGATGCGCGGCCACAAGATGGCGTCGGCGAAGATCGCCAAGGGCGAGCCGGTCCTGAAGTTCGGGCAGATCATCGGCTTTGCCACCGAGGACATAGCCCCGGGTCAACACGTGCACACGCACAACTGCTCGTTCGCCGAGTTCGAGCGCGACTATGCCTTCGCTCAGGACGCGCGCGATGAGCCGCTGTTGCCGCCGCAGGCGCGCGCGACCTTCGAAGGCTATCGCCGCGGCAACGGCAAGGCGGGGACGCGCAACTACATCGGTGTGCTCACCAGCGTGAACTGCTCGGCCTCGGTGGCCCGCTTCATGGCGGAGGCGGTGAACCGGTCCGGTATTCTCGAGCAATATCCCAATATCGACGGCGTGGTGTCGTTCGTGCACGGCACCGGCTGCGGGCTCGCGGCCAAGGGCGAGGGCTACGACGCGCTCGAGCGCACGCAGTGGGGCTACGCGGGCCATCCCAATCTGGCGGCTGCGCTGGTCGTGGGGCTCGGCTGCGAGGTGTTCCAGATCTCGCGCCTCAAAGAGAAGTATGGACTGATCGAGGGGGACAACTTCCGCACCATGACCATCCAGGACACGGGCGGCACGAAGAAAACCATCGAGGCCGGGGTGGAGCGCATCAAGGAGATGCTGCCACGAGCCAACGCCGTGCAGCGCGAGACGATCTCGGCCAGCGAGCTGTGCCTGGCGCTGCAGTGTGGCGGCTCGGATGGCTATTCGGGCATCACGGCCAATCCGGCGCTTGGCGCGGCGGTCGACCTGCTGGTGCGCCATGGCGGCACGGCTGTGCTGTCGGAGACGCCGGAAATCTATGGCGCCGAACACCTGCTGACGCGGCGCGCGCGCACCAAAGCGGTGGGCGAGAAGCTCGTCGACATCATCCGCTGGTGGCAGGATTACTGCGCCAGGAACGACGGTTCCATGGACAATAACCCGTCGCCCGGCAACAAGGCCGGCGGGCTGACGACCATCCTGGAGAAGTCGCTCGGCGCGGCCGCCAAGGGCGGCACCACCACGCTGGCGGAGGTGTATCGCTACGCCGAGCCCATCACCGCCAAGGGCTTCGTCTACATGGATACGCCAGGCTACGATCCGGTGGCGGCAACGGGCCAGGTGGCAGGCGGCTGCAACGTGCTCGCCTTCACGACGGGTCGCGGCTCGGCCTACGGCTGCAAGCCCACGCCCTCCATCAAGCTTGCCACCAACCACGACATCTACAAGCGCATGCTTGACGACATGGACATCAACTGCGGCGATATCCTCGACGGCGTCACCATCGAGACCAAGGGGCAGGAAATCTTCGACACCATCCTGCGTGTCGCCTCCGGCTCCAAGACCAAGAGCGAGCTGCTCGGTTACGGCGACAACGAGTTCGTGCCCTGGCAGATCGGCGCCACAATGTGATTGCCAGCCGGTGCAGTCCGCGCTTCACTCCGGTCGTCGACGTGCCTTGTGTGTGATGGCTGTTCAGTCAATTGCAAGAGCTCACCATGCGCCGCAACCTGCTCATTCTTGCCGCCTTGATTTTCGCTTCGATTGCTTCGGCCGAGACGGCTTCCGCCCAGTGGACGAAGTTCCAGCGCGACGAGTTCACCAACGGTTGTCTTCCCTCCTGTCAGAGAAACCAGAACCTGAGTAGACGCCAGATTTCAAGATGCGAGGCCTATTGCGCCTGCGTGATGCGCGAGGGCGAGAGCCGCTATTCCTCGGCCCAGTATGAAATTCTGGAGCGGGATGCGCGCGACAACGTGCAATCGCAGCTGCTGCAGGATTTCGCCGCGATCTATCCGGTCTGCTCGCGGCGCATATTCAGCGACTAGGAAGCACGTGGGGCGCGCCGGAAGCGCCTTTGCTGCAGCGTTCGGGGCTCAGGCGGCGAGGCGGGGCGCATCTTTGTGCGATACGCGAGCCTCCGCAGCCTCGGCGGAGGCCATGGCTTTCGCAGCCCACCGGCACTGCAGCCACAGCGCCAGCATGGCGAGGCCGGTGTACAGCGTCGCCGACCAGATGAGTTCGTCCACCCGGCTCGGCGCAACGAGAACGCCGGCCTTGAACGGTGCGATCACCGCCAGCGCGACAGCGGCGAACGCCGCGCTTGCGAGCGCAAAGGACATCGCAATGCGCGGACGCCACGCGACGTCGCGCGCGCGCGCGAAGTCGAGCTCGCGGCCCGGCTCCCAGCGCGCCGCGGTCACGCTCACCGCGGCGCCGTAGCGCGCCCAGATCAGGATGCCGGCCAACAGCACGGCGAGATGGGTGTTGGGACGAAACTGCGCACCGCTGTGCACCGTGAGCACATCGAGCGCGAGGGCACCCAGTAGCAGCGCGGAGAGGACGATCACCAGCTTTGGGACGTAGACGCGTAGTCCGCGCTGAAGGGCATGCGCGGCTTTCTGCGCCAGCGCGCGATCGTAATCGCCCTCAGCATTTCGGCCGTGCGTGAACACGTGCACGGACCGGAAGAGGGCGAAATAGGCATAGGCGATAAGCAGGGCCTCGGCGGTAAAATACCAGCCCTGCCGGGGCGCAAGCTCGGTCGCCCACGTGCGCAGCAGGCCGATCAGCAGCGCCGCCGGCAACAAGTCCAACGCCAAATGGACGTACGAGGAGAGGCGTGCGCGCGCAGGAACATGACTGCGCGGACTGGGCAACGAAACAACGCGTGCCATACGAAACACCTCTTAACGAGATGCTAACTATGGCACAGGTTGTTTGCCTCGTGTTGCAGGGCGCACGCTTTTCAAGCTGCAACCTTAACCCGCCAACCTAGGACAGCTCCGGCAAACAGCTTCGGCGGCAAAGGACAGCTCCAGCGCTTGCCCTGCGGGCGCTAGATGGCAGCAGCGAAGTAGCGCTCTATGAAGTGCCGGTAGATCCTGGTCAGCGCCAGGATGTCAGCAACGGGCACGCGTTCGTCGACCTGGTGCACGGTATCGTTCACCAGGCCCAGCTCGATCACCGGACAGTACCTGTAGATGAAGCGCGCATCCGAGGTGCCGCCGTTGGTGGTCAGAGAGGCTGTGCGGCCTATTACGGCCTTGACCGCCTCCAGCATGTTGTCCACCAGCGGGCCCGGCTCGGTGAGGAACACGTCGCCGGTGCCGAAGAAACGCAGCGAAATCTGCGCGCCGACCTCGGACGCCGCCTGCTCGCACTGCGTGCGCACCCAGGTCTCGACGTCGGCGCGCGTATGCAGGTCGTTGTAGCGGATGTTGAAGTTCGCGCGCGCGGCGCCCGGAATGACGTTGGTGGCGGTGTTGGGCACGGATATCAGCGTGGCCTGCACACTCGAGGGCTGGAAGCGGGCCGTGCCCTTGTCCATCGGCGTGGACGACACGCGGTCCAGGATGCGGGCGAGCTTCGGGATCGGATTGTCGGCCAGGTGCCCGTAGGCGGAATGGCCCTGCTTGCCGTGCACGGTCACCTCGGCATTCATGTAGCCGCGCCGTCCGATCTTGATCTCGTCGCCGAGCTGCCTGGCGCTGGTGGGCTCGCCGACGAGACAGCCATTCACGACCTCGCCGCGCTCGGCCATCCATTTCAAAACCTTGACGGTGCCGTTGATGCCGGCGCCTTCCTCGTCTCCGGTGATGAGGAGGGAAAGCGTGCCGCGCGGCAAGCCGCCGTTGGCCTTGAGATAGTCCTGCGCCGCCGCCACGAAGCAGGCCACCGCGCTTTTCATGTCGGCGGCGCCGCGACCGTACAGCCAGCCATCCACGATCTCGGCGCCGAACGGCGGCTGCGACCAGCGGCTTTCCTCGCCGACCGGCACCACATCGGTGTGGCCCGCGAAGCAGAGGTGCGGTCCGCCGTTGCCGCCCCCCTTGCCGATGCGCGCGAACAGGTTCTCAACGTCCGGCGTGCCGGCCTCGGTCATGGTGAGGCGGTGACACTCGAAGCCAGCCGGCCGGAGCACGTCTTCCAGAAGTGTGAGCGCGCCAGCTTCGTGCGGCGTCACGCTCGGGCAGCGGATCAACGCGCGGGAAAGCTCGACGGGGTCTGTTGGGTCAAGAGGCATGGGTCACCTGCTTCGCCCAGGAGGTGCTACGGGCGACCGGCGTCGCGCCCATCAATCCCGCAGCAGCTCGTTGATGCTGGTCTTGGATCTGGTTTGGCCGTCGACTGTCTTGACGATGACGGCGCAGTAAAGGCCGGGGCCCGGCTCTCCGTTGGGCATGGCTTTGCCGGGCAGCGTGCCCGACACCACCACCGAGTAGGGCGGCACGCGGCCGACGTGAATTTTTCCGGTCGCGCGATCGACGATCTTGGTGGAGGCGCCGATGTAGACGCCCATCGACAGCACGGAGCCTTCACCAACGATCACGCCCTCCACCACCTCCGAGCGCGCGCCGATGAAACAGTTGTCCTCGATAATGGTGGGATTGGCCTGCAGCGGCTCCAGCACGCCGCCGATGCCGACGCCGCCGGACAGGTGAACATTCTTGCCGATCTGGGCGCACGATCCGACCGTTGCCCATGTATCGACCATGGTGCCGCTGTCTACATACGCGCCAAGGTTGACGAAGGAGGGCATCAAAACCACCCCGGGTGCCACATAGGCCGAATGCCGCACAATGGCGCCAGGGACGGCCCTGAAGCCCGCTGCCTTGAACTGCGGCTCGCCCATGCCGGCGAACTTGGAGGGCACCTTGTCCCACCAGCTCGCGCCGCCCGGGGCGCCCGCGATGGGAGTCATGTCGTTGAGCCGGAAAGACAACAGGACGGCCTTCTTAAGCCATTGATTTACCGCCCAATCACCGCCCTTTTTCTCGGCTACCCGCGCTTCCCCGCGGTTCAGCAGGTCGAGGGCGGTCTCAACCGCCTCCCGCACGTTGCCGCGGGTCGAGGCGTTGATCGTGTCCCGTGCGTCCCAAGCGGCCTCAATGGCCGTCTGCAATGATGTATCTGGCATGCGCAGCGTTCTGGCTTGGCGGGGGTGGCCTGTCAATCGGCCCTGCCGGTTTACGTGTTCATTGACAGGCAATTCACTGAGACGTGGTATCCCTGCTTTACGAGTACGCAGCAGACGCCTAGATTTGGTGCAGGTTAGGACGTGGGGCTGGCGTTCTAGATGCTTGCAAGATTCTGCTCCGCTGTGATCGGAGCTTTTTTCTTCCTTCACGCACATGCCGCGTCCGCGCAGACGCCGGCGGCGCCACGAGTCATCTCTCTTCCACTGACGGTGCCGGCGCTTTCAGCCGATTGCCGGTCAAAACGTTTGCCGGGCGATCTGTTCCGGCGCCCGCTGCGCGGCTTGAGCCGGGCCATTCGCGCCAATCGTCCAATCAGGGTGTTGGCGATCGGCTCGTCCTCAACCGTCGGCATCGGCGCCTCGTCGCCCACTGCCGCCTACGTGGCGAAGCTTGAGACGTCCCTGGAAGGCTGGCTGAAGGGACTCGACGTCGAGGTCGTGGGCCGCGGCATGTCCGGCGAGGTGGCGCAAGGTGCGGCCGACCGCATGAAGGCGGAAGTGGAAGCGGCCAAGCCTGATCTCGTCATCTGGCAGGTCGGCACCAACGATGCCCTGCGCAAGGTCACCATCGAAAGCCTGCAGACGTGTTTGCGAACCACGCTGGCATGGCTCGCCGAGAATCGGATCGAGGTCGTGCTCATTGATCCGCAGTACGGCGAGGCCCTCGTCAAGGATGCACACTACGAGCATGTGGTATCGGCCATCGCCGAGGTCGCGCGCGAATCGCGCGTGCTGCTGGTCGATCGGTTCGAGGCGATGCGCGAGCTGCATCGTCAGCATGGCGACCGGTTCTATCTCACCTCCGATAACCTGCACATGAACGATACCGGTCATCGCTGCATGGCCGAGCAGCTTGCCCGCTCGATCGTTTCGGGCCTGCTGGCAGCCGACTCCGAAGCTTCGCAGCCGCTGTTCTATCCCTGAAGAAAAAGCCGGACGGCAGGATGCCGCCCGGCTCGCTTGCTTCAATGATTTCTGCGTCTATCGCGATTTTCCGCCGAGGGCGAACGCGCCGGGGCCAGTTGCGTAGTAGTAGAGCAGGCCGCCGACAGCGGCCAAGTTCTTGAAGAAGTGATTGCGCTGGTTGCCCATCTGCTCAGCCGGAAATTCCCAGTAGCGATGGGCAAGGAACGTCGCGACCAGTGTGAACACGATGAGGATCGCGGCCGACGTGCGGTGGAAGATGCCGAGAATGATCGCGATCGGCGCGAGCACCTCGATGGCCGTACCCGCGAGAGACATGATCTCTGGGGAGGGCATGCCCAGATTGCCGATGTACTTGCCGAAGCCCACGTAGCCGCCCAAGGCCTTGGGTATGCCGGCTTGCAAGAAAAGTGCGGCTAACAACAGCCGGCCAACAAGCAATGCCCCATCGTTCTGCCGATCCATAAAGTGCTCCTTCTGCGAATGCAGTTTCCCCGGAGCGTGCATGCTAGGCTGACGGCGCACTATTCGCCAACAGTGGAACGGCGCACCCGGATCACTTCGTTGCGAACCGTATCAGCCGTACCGCATCCTCGCTGTCCCACTCGGCGGGACCGAGCAGGCGGCCGATCTCGCGCCCGTCCTTGTCGATCAGGATGGTCGCCGGCAGGCCGATCGCTTTGAGGTCGGAGTTGAGGCGCGCGGAGGTGTCGACGTACAAGCCGAGGTTCTTAACCCCTGTCTCTGCAAGGAATTTCTTGGACGCGTCCATGCCCTTGCGGTCGACGCTGATGGCAATGACCTCGAATTTGTCGGAGCCCTCCGCGGCCTGAAGCCGGTCGAGGGCGGGCATCTCCTTGCGGCAGGGGAGGCACCACGTTGCCCATAGGTTCAACAGGACGACCTTGCCCTTCCAATCCGACAGGGTCCGCTCCCTACCGTCCGCATCCTGAAATTTGAAGGGTGGTAGGGTCTCCGGCGCCGGTCGGAAGACAAATGCCGCCATCTCGCCGCGGCTGAGGGCGTTCGATCCGGGGCCGCTGGGGGCCGGCAGAGGCACCGCCTGCGAGGGAGAGGGCGCCTTGGCGGGCGGAGAGGCGTTGTCAGGACGGGCAAGCGTCACGTATATCGCTGCGAACCCGACGACGACAGCCGCGCAGACAGCGATGGCTGCGGTCTTCGCGCTGCTCAATTTGGAACTTTCACCCGGCATTCGTGCTCCGGTTCAGATGCCGTCAGAGGTCTTTCGTGTCCGAAAAGTCTGCCAACAAGATGTGGGGAGGGCGCTTCTCCATGTCCCCTGCCGAGATCATGGAGGAGATAAATGCCTCCATCGGTTTCGACAAGGCTTTGGCCCCCCACGACATCCGTGCGTCGAAAGCGCACGCCGCCATGCTGGGCCAGCAGGGCATCATCTCCAAGGACGATGCGAAGAAGATCGCAGCCGGCCTCGATCGCATCGCCGGCGAGATCGAGCGCGGCGAGTTCGTGTTCCAGCGCGCGCTCGAAGACATTCACATGAACGTCGAGAGCCGGCTCAAGGATCTCATCGGCGATGCGGCGGCGCGGCTGCATACCGCGCGCTCGCGCAACGACCAGGTGGCGACGGACTTCAGGCTCTATGTGCGCGCGTGGATCGACGAGGCCGATGCGGCGCTGGCTGCGCTGCAGATGGCGCTGGCGCGCAAGGCCGAAGCGCACAGCGCTCTCATCATGCCGGGCTTCACGCATCTGCAGCCGGCGCAACCCGTCACGTTCGGCCATCACCTGCTCGCCTACGTAGAAATGCTGGGGCGCGACCGCGGCCGCTTTGCCGATGCGCGCAAGAGGCTGAACGAGTTGCCGCTGGGCTCCGCTGCGCTGGCCGGGACGTCGTTTCCGATCGATCGCAAGCGCACCGCTGAAGCATTGGAGTTCGATCGTCCGACAGCCAACTCGCTCGACGCTGTGTCGGATCGCGATTTCGCCCTCGAGACGCTTGCTGCCGCATCGATCGCCGCCATGCACCTGTCGCGCTTCGCAGAGGAGATCGTGCTGTGGATGACGCCGCAGTTCGGTTTCGTCAGGCTGAGCGACCGGTTCACGACCGGCTCCTCGATCATGCCGCAGAAGCGCAATCCCGATGCGGCGGAGCTGGCACGTGCCAAGGTCGGCCGCATCGCGGCGGCGTTCCAGGGTCTCCTCATCGTCATGAAGGGCTTGCCGCTGGCCTACGCGAAGGACATGCAGGAAGACAAGGAGCAGACCTTCGACGCCCTGGCGAGCCTGCGCCTGGCGATCGTGGCCATGACGGGCATGGTCGGCGACATGGAGCCCGACGCCGACGCCATGCGCGCCGCGGCGGGCGGCGGCTATTCGACCGCCACTGATATTGCCGACTGGCTGGTGCGCAAGCTCGGCATGCCCTTCCGGGAGGCGCATCACGTGACGGGCCGCATTGTGGCGCTGGCGGAATCCCAGGGGTTGACCCTGGACCAGTTGTCCCTCCCGGCCATGCAAGCCGTGGAGGCGCGCATCAGCAAGGACATCTTTGCCGTGCTGTCGCCCGAAAGCTCCGTCAGGAGCCGTGTGAGCTATGGGGGAACCGCGCCACAGAACGTGCGGAAAATGGCCAGGGCCTGGATAAAGCGATTGGAAAAGCAGGGCGTAAGCGACTAGAAGTGCGGACGGCCCTGAAATCGAGCATTTTGGGGTGTTCGGTATTGCAGACTGTGAACTCTGTTCACCGAGGTGGGATGCCGCGCCGTCTACCCTTTGCTGTTGCCGCAGTGCTGACGGCCCTGGCCTTGGTCAGCGTGCCGGGCTGTGGGGTGCGCGGGTCGCTCGATGCGCCCAAAGGCGAGAAAACCGAAACCGGTGGTGCGACCCCCGGCAAGCCTGGCGAGCCCGTCCCTCACAAACCCTCTATTCTGGACCCGTTGATTCGCTGACGGGACGTTCATGCACCACTTCGCCTACCGCGATGGTGTCCTCCACGCGGAGGACGTAAGCCTTGCGGCGCTGGCCGCCGAGGTCGGGACGCCGTTCTACTGCTATTCGACGGCGACTCTGGAACGTCACTACCGCGTGCTGCAGCAGGCCTTCGCCGGGCTCGACCCGCTGATCTGCTACGCCATCAAGGCCAACTCCAACCAGGCCGTGATTGCGACACTGGCCCGCCTGGGCGCCGGGATGGACGTCGTCTCCGAAGGCGAGTTGCGGCGCGCGCGGGCTGCAGGCGTGGCGGCCGACCGCATCATCTTCGCCGGCGTCGGCAAGACGCGCGAGGAGATGGCGTTTGCGCTCAACGAAGGCATCTTCGGCTTCAATGTGGAGTCCGAGCCGGAGCTCGAGGCGCTGAGCGAGGTGGCCGCGAGCCTTGACATCACCGCGCGCATCGCTTTGCGCGTCAACCCCGATGTCGACGCAAAGACTCACGCAAAAATCTCGACCGGCAAGGCCGAGAACAAGTTCGGCATTCCCTTCCAGGATGCGCCGCGTCTCTACGATCGCGCGCGCACGCTCCCCGGCATCGCCGCCACCGGCATTCACATGCACATCGGCAGTCAGATCACCGACCTGCAGCCGTTTCGCGATGCCTTCACGCTGATGCGCGAGCTGGCCGGCACGCTGCGGGCGGCCGGGCATCATCTGGAGCATCTCGATCTCGGCGGTGGGCTCGGCGTGCCGTACCGAACTGGCAACGACATTCCACCCTCGCCGCAGGCTTATGCCGATGTCGTGCGCGAGACGCTCGGCGGCCTCGGCCTGAAGATTGCGCTGGAACCCGGCCGCATGATCGTCGCCAACGCGGGCGTGCTCGTCTCGCGCGTGATCTACGCCAAGCGCGGCGGCAAGACCTTCACGATCGTGGACGCGGCCATGAACGACCTGATCCGGCCGACGCTCTACGAGGCCGAGCATGAGATCTGGCCCGTGAGCGAGGACGTATCGCGGCGTGAGCCGGCCGTGCAGGACATCGTCGGCCCCGTCTGCGAAACCGGCGACTATCTCGCTTTGGACAGAAAGCTGCCGCGGCTGCAGGCCGGCGACCTGATCGCCTTCATGACGGCTGGCGCCTACGGCGCTGCAATGTCCTCGACTTACAACTCGAGATTGCTGGTACCCGAAGTCTTGGTGCGGGACGGCGTGCACGCGCTCGTGCGTCCGCGTCCGAGCTACGAAGACCTCATCGCGCTCGATCGCCTGCCGACTTGGCTCGGCTAAGTACCTGCAATTCAGCAATTTACCTCATTTGTTAACCATAACAACGGCTGATCCCTGCGATCCCGCAGCAGGGCGGTTAGGGTCCCTGGGCAACGCTCACAACATGAGGGAGACCGATGTCCGACCGGGGTCCAGAAACAAAGGATGATTCCGCCAACCGGACGAAGCTTTCGTCGTCGTCACGCAGAGGCTTGATAGCTGCCGCGGTGCTGGTCGCCGCCGCCGTCACGACACGAGGCGCGCGTGCGTTCGACCTTCCGCCCTGGAATCCCCCAAAACCGAGCCGGTGCTTCCTGCGCGGCACGCGCATTCGCACGGCGAACGGCGATGTCGCCATTGAAGCACTCGCTGTCGGCGACATGGTCTGCACGGTCGACGGCAAGGAGAGACCCATCAAGTGGATCGGCCGCCAGGTGATAGAGCGACGCTCGGACGGCACCTGGCAGCATGATCTGGCGCCTGTCAGGGTCGCGCGCTCCGCGCTCGGTCCGATGGTCCCCGAGAACGACCTCTACCTCTCGCCGCTGCACGCGCTTTATTTGGACGGGGTTCTGGTGCCGGCCAGGAATCTGATCAACGGTCGCACGATCACGCAGGCCGCGGTCGATGGCGACACAATCGAGTACTTCCACATCCAGCTCGCCAGCCACGACGTCATCTTGGCGGAAGGCGCGCCAGCGGAGACGCTGCTCACGCTGTCGGACCCCGCATCCGACGGCTGGGACGCCACCATGCTGGAGCAGTTGCCGCCGGAGGACGATAGGGTGACGCCTTACGCACCGGTTCAATCCGCGCGTGGCAGAGACATTCTCAAGTCACGGTTGCGTACTGCGATTGCGCCGGTGATGGATATGCGCCAGCCGGTCGATCGCATCTGGGAGCGGCTTGCGGAGCGCGCCGGAGCTATCTAGTCCGGCGATACAGGTCAAGATTGAAAGGGCGGCTGGCGACAGCCGCCCTTTGCTTTGTCAGGCCGCCTGCTTCAGCAGCTTGCGGTTCACCAGCAGCTCGGCGATCTGCACCGTGTTGAGCGCTGCGCCCTTGCGCAGGTTGTCGGACACAACCCACATGGACAGACCGTTCTCCACCGTCGCATCCTCGCGGATGCGGCTGATGTAGGTGGCGTCCTCGCCGGCTGCTTCCATCGGCGTGATGTAGCCGCCCGGCTCGCGCTTATCGATCACCAGGCAGCCCGGTGCCTCGCGCAAGATCTCGCGCGCCTCGTCGGCCGTAATCGGCTTCTCGAACTCGATGGTCACCGCTTCCGAATGGCCGACGAACACCGGCACCCGCACGCAGGTCGCCGTCAGCTTGATCTTGGGATCGAGAATCTTCTTGGTCTCGGCCACCATCTTCCACTCTTCCTTGGTGTAGCCGTCTTCCATGAAGACATCGATGTGCGGAATGCAGTTGAAGGCGATCTCCTTCGGGAACTTCTTGGGATCGCTCTCCTGCCCCGGCACGTACTTGGCCTTGGTGCGTGACCACAACTCGTCCATCGCGTCCTTGCCGGCGCCGGAGACGGACTGATAGGTGGCGACAACCACGCGCTTGATGGTGGCGTGGTCGTGCAGCGGCTTCAGCGCGACGACGAGCTGCGCCGTGGAGCAGTTCGGGTTGGCGATGATGTTCTTCTTCGTAAAGCCCGCAACCGCGTTGGCGTTCACTTCCGGCACGATCAGCGGCACGTCCTGGTCGTAGCGCCAGGCCGAGGAGTTATCGATGACCACGCAGCCCTTGGCGCCGATCTTGGGAGACCACTCTTTGGACACGGCGCCGCCCGCCGACATCAGGCAGAAATCGGCCTTGGAGAAATCGAACGTCTCGAGATCCAGGCACTTGAGCGTTTTGTCGCCGAACGAGACCTCCACGCCGACCGAGCGGCGCGATGCGAGGGGGAACACTTCCTTGACCGGGAATTGCCGCTCGCTGAGGATCGTAAGCATCTCGCGGCCCACGTTGCCCGTGGCGCCGACGATGGCGACGTTATAGCTCATTGGTTCCTTCTTTCGCGTGTTCGTCCAGGTTTGCCGATTTGGCGCGGGGACCATTAACGCCAGCCGTCCGGCCTGTCCAATGGTCGGCCCGCGAAAACGGCCCGAATGTCCCGTATCGGTCACAATATTTCGTTATCAAGTGCCTCGGGCCATGCAGACCTTCTCCGTTAAGCTGAACACGGCGCTCCTCGCGATTGCCGCGATGCTGTGCGCGGGAGCCGCCGCCGCCGCGGCACCCTCGCGGACCTGGATGACCGAGGAGGCCATGCGGGCCGCCTTCATCGGCAAGACCCTGAGCGGCCACTATGTCGACGGGTTGGCCTGGACCGAGAGCTATGGCGAGGACGGGCGGCTCGACTACAGCGAGGCGCTGCGCCGCGGTCGCGGCTCTTGGCACTTCCAGGGCCCGCGCATCTTTTGCACGTTCTATGACCCTGGCCACGGCCTCAACGGCGGCTGCTGGAATGCGCTGCAGGTGAGCCGCAACTGCTATGAGTTCTTCCCGGCCGACTGGTTGGGGCCGGAAACGAGCAGCGAAACCGCCCCGTCCGATCCGCTGCGTCCCTGGGTTGCCCGCGCCTGGAGACAAAGCGAGCCATCCACATGCGATGAGCCGACGGCATGAACGGCCATCGCGTCGACCTGTGCTGGATGAAATTGCGCGATGCAGGATTGCGCTGTATTGGCTTGCGCATACGGCCCCAAGTGTCGTTATTGCCGGCAGACCTTTCCGCTCAGCCCTGCATTTAGGAGCAACGCATGTACACGTCTCTCGAGCACTACATCGACGGCAACTGGGTGAAGGCGTCCGGCAAGTCGCAGGACGTTATCAACCCTGCCACCAGCAAGACGATCGGCGAGCTTGGGCTTGCCACCCGGGGCGACCTCGACAAGGCACTGGCCGCTGCCGACAAGGGCTTCAAGACGTGGCGCAAGGTGTCCGCGTTCGAGCGTGGCAAGATCCTGCGCAAGGCCGCCGAGCTGGTTCGCGCCCGCGCCGACGACATCGCCAAGGTGCTTACCCAAGAGCAGGGCAAGGTCATCGCCGAATCCAAGGTCGAGCTGATGGCAGCCGCCGACGTCATCGATTGGTTCGCCGGTGAAGGCCAGCGCGCCTACGGCCGCATCATCCCGGCCCGCGCCGACGGCGTGCGCAACATGGTCATCATGGAGCCGATCGGACCCGTCGCCGGCTTCTCGCCCTGGAACTTCCCCGTCACGCAAGCCGTGCGCAAGATCGCAGCCTCGCTGGCGGCCGGCTGCTCGATCATCATCAAGTGCCCCGAAGAGACCCCAGGCTCGCCGGTCGGGCTCGTAAAGGCGTTCCACGATGCCGGCGTGCCTCCGGGCGTCATCAACCTCGTCTACGGCGTCCCGGCTGAAATCTCGGAATACCTGATCCCGAGCCCCATCATCCGCAAGGTGTCCTTCACGGGCTCGGTGCCGGTCGGCAAGCATCTCAACGCGCTGGCGGCAAGCCACATGAAGCGCGCGACCATGGAGCTTGGCGGCCATGCGCCGGTGCTCGTGTTCGACGATGCCGACGTGGATGGCGCGGCCAAGCTGATGGGCGCCATGAAGTACCGCAACGCGGGACAGGTGTGCGTGTCGCCGACGCGCTTCTTCGTGCACGACAAGGTCTACGACAAGTTCGTCGGCCAGTTCGTTGAACACGCCAAGGGCACCACGGTGGGCGACGGCCTCGATCCGGCATCGAAGATGGGCCCGCTGGCCAATCCGCGCCGCATCAATGCCATCGAGGGTTTCATCGCCGACGCGCAGGACAAGGGCGCCAAGGTAGCGACGGGCGGCAAGCGCATCGGCAATCAGGGCAACTTCTTCGAGCCGACCGTGCTCACCGACGTGCCGGAGAACGCCCGCATCATGACAGAGGAGCCGTTCGGCCCCGTCGCCGTGATGCTGCGCTTCAAGGACACCGACGATGTGCTGGCACGGGCCAACCAGTTGCCGTTCGGTCTTGCCAGCTACGCCTTCACCAAGAACGCCAACACCGCGACCAAGATTGCGGATGCGCTCGACAGCGGCATGGTGACGATCAACCACTTCGGCATCGCGCTGCCCGAGACGCCGTTTGGCGGCATCAAGGACTCGGGCTTCGGCCACGAAGGCGGCATCGAGGGCCTCAACGTCTACATGCAGGCCAAGTTCGTCAGCCACCTGGGCTGATTGCACGCTGAGGAGGGTCAGACCCAAGGGGGTCTGACCCGATCGACGACGCCATGACCAAGTCGCTCGTCCAGCAGCAGTTCGGCGCCCATGCGGCGGCGTATGCCACCTCGGCGGTGCATGCGAAGGGCGCCAGCCTTGGCCGCCTCGTCGAGCTGGTGCGGCCGGAGAAGCACTGGCGCGCGCTCGATATCGCGACCGGCGCTGGCCACACCGCGGCGGCCTTCGCGCCGCACGTCGCGCACGTGATCGCCAGCGACATCACCGGGGAGATGCTGGAGGAGGCGCGCAAGCTGGCGGCGTCCAAGGGCTTCGCCAACATGGAGGCGGCCACCGCCGACGCCCAGGCGCTGCCGTTTGCCGATGCCGTGTTCGAACTCGTCACCTCCCGTATTGCGCCGCATCACTTTCCGGACCCGAGCGCGTTCGTGCGCGAGGTTGCGCGCACCCTGAAACCCGGAGGCACGTTCGCGCTGGTCGACAACATCGCCCCGGATGCCGAGTCGACCCCCGGTTTCTCCGATCGCGATCTCGCGCAAGCGGCCGTTGCCTACAACGACTTCGAGAAGCGCCGCGATCCGAGCCATGGCCGGTGCCTCGGCATGGCCGAATGGAGCGACCTCATTGCCGCTGCCGGATTGCAGGTGATCCACAAGGAGCGCATTCCCAAGGACATGGAGTTTGGTCCTTGGGCCGTTCGTCTCGGCGCCGATGCACCGACTGTCGCCGGCCTGCGCGACACGCTTGCCGAGGCCTCTCCCGCCCTGGCCGCATTCCTCAAGCCGCGCACCGAGAACGGCGCGCTCTGGTTCACCCTCGACGAGGCGATCTTGATCGCGCGCAAGCCCGCCTGAGCCCGCGGCTACAGCATCCTTGTTGAAATCTTAACCGGCCGATGCTAAGTGCTGGTCATGGTCCAGCGCCTGCACATCGTGATTGCGCAGATTATGGTCCCGGCTG
Source organism: uncultured Hyphomicrobiales bacterium (assembly GCA_902826255.1). Classification (GTDB taxonomy): domain Bacteria; phylum Pseudomonadota; class Alphaproteobacteria; order Rhizobiales; family Hyphomicrobiaceae; genus AWTP1-13. The sequence continues at coordinate 20,620 of CADEEC010000054.1, forward strand.
CCTGAGGGCGCCGGGTCTTCCCGCCATATCGTCTGCGATCACGTGCAAGGGCCTTCCCAATGCAAGCTTCAACTTCCGCGCCGGGCGCTGCTGCGCCGGCCGTTCAGCCGTCGACCTTCCGCGCCTTCTTCTTCGTCACCGCACCGGCGGACCCGGGGCTGCTGTCTCGCGTCATCGAGCCGGTCGCCAAGCTCGGCACCGTGCCTACACGCGTGCATGCCTCGCGTGAGTCAGGGGACGGCAGCGAGGTGACGGTCGACCTCAGGCTCACCGGCGTGCCGCAACGCACGGCCGATCTCGTCGAGCGCGCGTTGCGCGCCGTCGTCGGCGTGCGCCAGGTGATGGCGGTCATCGAGCCCGAGGCCTGAGCGCGACTCTGGCGCACCCGCCGCGAACGCCCTATGTCTCGCTCATTGAGATGGAGCGGGCAGGGCCATGCGTGGCAAGGATTGGGCGAACGTCGAGACACCGACCCTTGCCGACTTCGACGAGCTGGCTGCCGCTGCCTGGGCGCGCATGCCGCGCGCATTCCGCGATCTTTGCGGCGACGTGACAATCCAGATCGAGGACTTCGCCACCGACGATGTTCTGCGCGAGCTTGGGCTGGACAGTGCGTTCGATCTCCTCGGCCTCTACCAGGGCGTCAGCCTCGACAAGAAAAGCGTGATGGATCCGGGTGGCGTGCCCGACCGCGTGTATCTCTACCGCCGCCCGATCCTCGACTACTGGGCTGAGCACGAGGAAACGCTCGGGCATATTGTGTCCCATGTGCTCATCCATGAAATCGGCCACCATTTCGGGTTGTCGGATGCCGACATGGAGAAAATCGAAGCGGGCGCCCGCGATTGACGCGGCGAGTTATCCAGCGCCGGGGAAAGCGAGACAAGCTGCCTGTTGCCAAGTCGTTCGCATGTGCGCAAAGGTGCGCTGTCTTTGGCGGCTCCACCGAAGCGGAGAGGGCGAGTGAGGGCGACATACCGGTTTTCAGGCTGGTTGCGGAGCGTGGCTGGCATCGGTGCCTTGAGCTTGGCGCTGATGGCTGCGCAAGCCATCGCCAGCCCGACCGCCGAAGAGTACGCGAAGCATGCGGGTCCGGAAGCGAAGATCGTCCCCTTCGGCCAACTATTGATTGATGGACGCAAGATGACTTGCGGCAAGCGTCCGACCGTCCTCGATGAGAAGCTCGACGACTACGGGGCGGCCTACCCTGGCTTCCTCATCCTCAATCCGAGGCTCCTCAACAAGGTCTCGCCGGCGGTAAAGCTCTGGATTCACGCACACGAGTGCGGTCATCAGTTCCGCGGCCCCGACGAGGAGACCGCCGACTGTTTTGCCGTACAGCGCGGCCGCCGGCAGGGCTGGCTGACGCCTGAAGGCCTGGACGAGGTGTGCAAGTTCATCTCGCCTGCCAAGGGCGACAGCATGCACTTCTCGGGCTCGCACCGCTGCGAGCTGATGCGCAAATGCTATGCCGACCCGACGGTGAAATAGCCCCTTATCCCCGCCCCTGCGGCCGCCGTTAGCATGGGACCCCGCTCTGGGTCCCGGCATGCGTCTCGTCGACTATCTCGTCAAGCTTCTCGGCCTCTCGGAGGCCATCCACCGCTGGCAGGAGGCGCTTGCCAAGCTCGACAAGGCCCGGCGGGCGGACGTGGCCCGCTACGCCGACAGGATCGCCGACACCCTGGGCCGTGCCGCGACCGCTTTTGCCGCCCTCGAGCGCAACCCGGGCGCCCTGCCGCCGGCCCGCGCCGCCGTCAGGGAGCTCGGCCGCATCGCCGGTTATGTCGAGGGCATCGTCGCCGCCTTGGAGCATGACCTTGACGGGCGCAAGCTGGCTGGCGTTAAAAGGCGGCTCGAACGCCTTGCCGGCAGGGAGCCCCTGCTGGCGGATGTACGCGGTGCGGACATTCAGCGCGTCGAGCGCTTGCTCGAGGCGGAAGGCTATTTCAGGGCGCTCGCCGACGGGCTGAGGGCCTGACAGAGGAAACGGATCGGGGAACCGATGGACAAGTTTACAACTCTCACGGGCGTCGCAGCGCCGATGCCGATGATCAACGTCGACACCGACGCCATCATCCCCAAGCAATTCCTGAAGACCATCAAGCGCACCGGGCTCGGCAAGAACCTGTTCCACGAGCTGCGCTTCGACGAGAACGGCAAGGAGAAGCCCGACTTCGTGCTCAACAAGCCGGCCTATCGCAAGGCGCAGATCCTGGTGGCGGG
>CADEEC010000055.1:0-8610 GCA_902826255.1 uncultured Hyphomicrobiales bacterium
TGCATTTCAGCGCCTCATCTGTCATATTGCGCATGATTATTGCATCAATCTCCAATAAAACGCACAAAATGACGCTGGACCCCTTCGATTTGAAGCTTCTTGTGCATCTGCAAGAGGACGCGAGCCTGTCCAACGCGGAGCTGGGCGCCCGCGTAGGCCTGTCGGCTTCGCAATGCTCGCGCCGCCGCGCGGGTCTGGAAGCGGCGGGCTACATCCGCGCCTATCGCGCCGAGCTCGATGCCCGCAAGCTCGGCTACGACATCGAGGTGTTCACGCGCGTCACGCTGTCCAAGCACAAGGACACCACCGCGGACGACTTCGCCCATTTCCTGGAAAGCCTGGACGAGGTGCAGCAGGCGCACTCGGTCGCGGGCGACGCCGACTATCTTCTGCACATCCGTGCACGCTCGCTCGATGCGCTGGCCGAGTTCGTGCACAAGCGCCTGCTGCCGCATCCGCACGTGGCGCAGGTGCGCTCCGACATCGTGCTGAAGACGATCAAGGAGAACCGCGGCTTCCGCATCTCGGGCGGCGCAAATAAGCCGGCGAGGAGGGCGCGCAACTAGCTTGCTCTGTCATCCTCGGGATTGTCCCGAGGATCCATCGGGCAATGGCGAACCAACTTAGCCCTCTGGCGCTCGCGGAACGCTGGATGGTCGGGACAAGCCCGACCATGACAAGAGGTGGGGCAGACCGACATCACTTGGGCGCACTGCGCAGCGAGGCCGGCAGGCTCTGCGGCAGCGCGCCTAGCATCTGAGCAGCCGCCTGCATGCCGAGCATATAGCCGTAAGGACCCGCACCCGCGATCACGCTGCGCGCCACCGTGGATATGATCGAATGGCGGTGCAGGGCATCGCGCGCATGGATATTGGAGATGTGCACCTCGACCACCGGTCCCTCGAACGCCTTCAGTGCATCGAGCAAAGCCACCGACGTGAAGGAATAGGCGGCCGGGTTGATGACGATCGCGTCCGCAGTGCTGCGCGCCGCCTGCACCCAGTCGACCAGTTCGCCCTCGTGGTTGGATTGGCGAAACTCCAGCGACGCACCGATGACACCGGCAAAGTCGCGGCACGCAGTCTCGATGGCCGCCAGCGTCGTGGTTCCGTAAATGTGCGGTTCACGCACCCCAAGCAGGTTGAGATTGGGTCCGTTCAGAACCATCAGCCGCGCAGGCATGGCATTTCCCCACCGCGTAATTTTCTGTTGGTTAGACGTTGATCCCGCAATTCCGGCAGCGCGCGCATCTACATATCGGCTTTTCCGCCACAGGCCCAACCAATCCTGCACCTCCCCGCGTTGTCCCCTCTTCGGAATTTGCTAGGTTTCACGTACATCGCGGGCCGCGATAACGCCGGGGGGCGGGCGGGGCAGCGATGACTGCTGCTGAGTGACTTCTGTGTTGGGAAGGTTTCGGCATGATTTCAGCTGCACGAATTTTGGGGCTTGGCGCTGCTTGCGCAATGCTGTTCGCAACCGGCGAGGTTTCGCAGCCGGCAAATGCGCAGGAGACCTGCAAGAGCGAGGTCATTACCGCGACCGGGCCTCCTAAAATTGCCATAAGAAGGCAACTACAGCTGGAGGGCGGCAGCTCGGCCATGCGTGAAGCGGTAGCGGCCTGGACGCGTGAGGCCGAGTCCAGGTTCGGCGAGGAGTTCAAGAGCTGGGACAGGGCCAAGGACTCCAAATTCAACTGCTCACCAAGTGGCACAGCCTCGGTTCAATGCACGATCAGCGGCAGGCCGTGCCACAGCTCGGCGGGGCGCACGGAGCCGGATCGCGTCCGCGACGTCGGCAGGGACCGGGGCGACGATCGCCGGGGCGAGCGCACCAGGCGCAATCGCGACAGCGACGCGCGCCGCCGTGACTGGAACGATGATGATCGCCACGACCGCCGCCGCAGAAGCCCACGCGATGAGTACATCGAGCACTACGGCTACGGGTTCCTGAACGAGCAGTATCTGGAAGACGATCGGAACGATCGCCGGTACGGCCGCGATCGTTACGGTTATTCCGGATATCGCCATCATCGCGGTGACGATCACTACGGTCGCCGACACTACGGCCATCGCCATCACTGGCGCTGGGGTTACTCGCGCAACTATTGCTCGGAGGCCCAATACTTCCTGCAAGCGTGCGGCTACTACGTGGTGCAGGATGGCGTCTGCGGCTACGAGACGAGCTCAGCTATCGCGTCCTTCCAGCGGCGCAACGGCCTCTATCCCACCGGCCAAGCCAACGCGTGGACCAGGGAGGTCCTGATCCGCCGCTGCGTGCGGTAGGCCGCAAACAACTGCGGTGAATTTCGGGCCGGATGGCATTCAGCCGTCCGGTCCTTTTTGTTGTCCGGCGCCGCTGCGGCGGCACGCGCGGGTAGCTCCGGCATCACGAAATTCCCTCTAGACCAACCGGAGAAGTCCCTCCAATATCGCCCCCGTCGGTCCGACAATCCGACACGCGGCGCGAGCCGCGGATAACAAAAGACTCTTGGGAGAGAGATCCGTCGTCCATGGTGGTTGCGGCAGCGGCTCCGCGTGTGGCCTCTCACACGGGCAGTCAGGCACTCTTGAGCGTTCGAGACGTCTCGGTCCGCTTCGGCGGCATCGTCGCCCTCGACGGCGTTTCCTTCGACGTTGCACCCGGGCTGATCGCGGGTCTGATCGGGCCCAACGGCGCCGGCAAGACCACCCTCTTCAACTGCCTCTCGCGCCTGTACATCCCCAATAGCGGCGACATCCTGTTTCTCGGCCAGTCGATCCTGCGCGAGCCCCAGCACGCGATCCCTGAGATCGGTATCGGCCGCACCTTCCAGAACGTCGCGCTGTTCGACCACATGACGGTGCTCGACAACATCAAGGTCGGCTGCCACAGCCGCACGACCACGGGATTCCTGACCAACGCGCTGCGCCTGCCGCACCGTCATGACGAGGAAAAGCGCATCACCGATCGGGCGCACGAGCTCATCGCCTTCATGGACCTGAAGCCGTTCGTCTATGTGCCTGCCGGCGGACTTCCCTTCCCCATCAAGAAACGTGTCGAGCTGGCGCGCGCGCTGGCGGGCAGCCCCAAGCTCCTGCTGCTCGACGAGCCGGCGGCCGGCCTCAACCACGACGAGGTCGACGTCCTGCGCGGCCAGATCCGGCGCATTCGCGATGCGCAGAACGTGACCGTGCTGCTGGTCGAGCATCACATGAGCCTCGTCATGTCGGTCTCCGACAAGGTGGTGGCCATCGACTTCGGCAAGAAGATCGCAGAAGGCACACCGTCCGAGGTGCAGAAGAACCCGGACGTGATCCGCGCCTATCTCGGCACGGGAGCCTGATGCAATGCCGCTGCTGGAAGTCGACAGTCTCAAGGCCTACTACGGACAGACGCAGGCCCTGCACGGCGTCAGCTTCGCGCTGGAGAAAGGCGGCATCACCGCGCTGCTGGGCGCCAACGGCGCCGGCAAGACCACCACGCTGCGCTCGCTGTGCAACATGGTGCGCACCGAGGGCGCCGTGCGCTTCGACGGCGAGGTCATCACCGGCAGGCCGACCGAATCCATCGTGCGGCTTGGCTTCGGCCACGTTCCGGAAGGGCGCGGCACGTTCACGAACCTCAGCGTCGACGAGAACCTGCGGGTCGCCGCCTACACGCGCAAGGACGCGGCTGCGGTTCAGCGCGACCGCGACATGGTGTTCGAGTACTTCCCGATCCTCAAGGCGCGCATCGATCAGCAGGCCGGCACGCTGTCCGGCGGCGAGCAGCAGATGCTGGCCATCAGCCGGGCGCTGATGCTCGGTCCGCGCCTGATGCTTCTGGACGAGCCTTCCTTCGGTCTCGCACCGCTGATCGTGCAGGAGATCTTCCGCATCATGCGGCGCATCAACAGCGAAGCCAAGGTGAGCATGCTGCTGGTGGAGCAGAACGCCGCGCTCGCGCTCGACCTCGCCGACGACGCCTACGTGCTGGAGACCGGACGCGTGGTGATGTCCGGCAAGGCCGCAGACATCAAGAACAACGAAGCCATTCGCAAATCCTATCTGGGCTACTGAGGGCAGGGATCGCAATGGAGCAGTTGATCCAGCAGACCGCCGCCGGCCTCGCCAACGGGGCCATTTACGCCCTGCTGGCGCTGGCGCTGGTCATGATCTTCGTCTCCACCGACCACATCAATTTCGCGCAAGGCGAGATGGCGATGTTCAGTGCCTACCTCACCTGGCAGTTCATCCAGTGGGGCGCAAACTTCTGGATCGCACTGCCGCTGGTGATGGTGCTGTCGTTCGCCATCGGCGTCGGCATCGAGCGAAGCATCCTGCGGCCGCTGCACAACGCGCCGGTGCTGTCGGTCGTGGTCGTGTTCATCGGCCTGCTCACGATCTTCCACGCGCTCGCCGGCGGCATCTGGACCCACACCATCAAAGCGGTGCCTTCACCCTTCCCGCAGGTCTCGTTTCCCGGCTCCGGCTATATCGGCGCACATCAGCTCGGCATGATCGTCGTCACCATCGTGATGCTGTTTGCGCTGTTCGCGTTCTTCCGGCTGACGCCGCTGGGCCTTGCCATGCGCGCCGCTGCGCAAAACCCGGCCTCGGCGCGCCTCGCCGGCATCAGCGTCGACTGGATGCTGGCGCTGGGCTGGGGCCTTGCCGCCGCCGTGGGTGCAGTGGCAGGCTCGATGGTGGCGCCGGCTGTGTACCTGGAGCCCAACATGATGGCGAGCATCCTGCTGTATGGCTTCGCCGGCGCGCTCGTGGGCGGAATTTCCAGCCCCGGCGGCGCAGTGGCGGGCGGCTTCATCGTCGGCGTGCTCGAGAACCTGATCGCTTACTTCGGCAACGTGATCGAGCGCGCGACCGGCCTTTACATCGTCGGCAACGGCGAGAAGCTCACCGTCGCGCTCATCATCGTCATCACCGTGCTGACCCTCAAGCCGAACGGCCTCTTCGGCCACGTCACCGTGAAGCGGGTGTAGAGCCATGGCCACCACCACGACAACACCGGTTGCCACCGCCGATACCGCCAGCAGCTCCAGCTTTGTGTGGCGCTACCGCTATTGGCTGCTTCTCATTGTCGTCCCGCTCCTGCTGATCGCGGCGGGCAAGGCCGGCCTCATCAGCAACTTCCAGTTTCTGCAGCTCAGCCTGATGATCGTGTACGCCATCGCCGTGCTGGGTCTCATTCTGCTCACGGGTTTCAACGGCCAGATCTCGCTCGGGCACGGCGCCTTCTTCGCCGTGGGGGCCTACACCGCGGCAATCCTCATCGACCAGGCCGGCTGGCCGTTCTGGGCGACGCTGCCCGCAGCCGCGCTGATGTGCTTCATCGTCGGCTATCTGTTCGGCTTGCCGGCGCTGCGCCTGGAGGGCCACTACCTGGCTCTCGCCACCTTCGCGCTGGCCGTGGCGGTGCCGCAAATCCTGAAATACCGCCACATCGAGCCGCTGACTCACGGCGTCATGGGCATCAACGTCTTCAAGTCGGATCCGCCGTTCGGCTTGCCGCTCAGCACCGACCAGTGGATGTTCCTGGTCGTGGTCGCCATTGCCGCGCTGATGTTCTGGGTCGCCCGCAACCTGCTCGACAGCCGCACGGGGCGCGCCCTGATCGCCATCCGCGATCATTCGATGGCGGCGAGCACGATGGGGGTCAACGTCTCGCACTACAAGGCGGCGATGTTCGGCATCAGCGCGCTCTATACGGGCGTCGCCGGCGCGCTGCACGGCATCATCTTCGAGTTCGTCGCCCCGGACAGCTTCCGCTTCGAGCTGTCGATCGCCATCCTGGTCGGTGCGGTGGTCGGCGGCATCGCCTCGCTGTGGGGCGCCGTGATCGGCGGCATCTTCGTGCAGGTCATCGAGAAATATGCCGACGCCGCCACCAAGGCCATATCGTCCGCCGTGCATCTGCCGCTCGAGCTGGAGCCCTGGCTGATCTACGGCATCGCGCTCATCATCTTAATGTACACCATGCCGATGGGTATCGCCGGCGGCGTGGCCGCGCTGTTGAGGCGCATGAAGAGATCGTGACGGCACCCACCGTCCACGGTGCAGAACTGGAAATGGAGGAATGCCAATGAGAGTACACAAGTTGATGCTTGCGGGTGCGGGCGCGCTCGCAATCGCACTGACGGCAAACCCCGTCAGCGCCCAGAAGAAGTACGACGATGGTGCATCCGATACCGAAATCAGGATCGGCAACACCAATCCCTACTCGGGCCCCGCATCGGCCTACGGCCAGATCGGCAAGGCCATCGAAGCCTATTTCAAGATGGTCAACGACAAAGGCGGCATCAACGGCCGCAAGGTCAACTTCATCACCTATGACGACGGCTACGCGCCGCCGAAGACTGTTGAGATGGTGCGCAAGCTGGTCGAGCAGGACCAGGTGCTGTTCATCTTCCAGACGCTCGGCACACCGTCCAATACGGCCATCCACAAGTACATGAACGGCAAGAAGGTGCCGCAGCTGTTCGTCGCCACCGGCGCCTCGGTCTGGGGCAAGCCGCAGGAGTTCCCCTGGACCATGGGCTGGCAGCCCGACTACCAGACGGAAGGCGTCATCTATGCCAAGCACATCCTGGCCAACGTGAAGGACGCCAAGATCGCCGTTCTCATGCAGAACGACGATTACGGCCGCGACTACTTCAACGGCTTCAAGAAGGGCCTCGGCAAGGACGCGGACAAGATCGTGCAGGTCGCCACCTACGAGGTTGCCGACCCGACGGTAGACAGCCAGATCATCGCGCTCAAGAACTCGGGCGCAAACGCGTTCTTCAACATCACCACGCCGAAGTTCGCGGCGCAGGCGATCAAGAAGGCGCATGAGATCGGCTGGAAGCCCGCGCACTATCTCAACAACGTGTCGTCGTCGGTCGGCGCGGTCATGAAGCCCGCCGGGTTCGAAGCCGGCCAGGGCATCCTGACGGCGTCCTACATCAAGGACCCGACGGACTCCCAGTGGGACAAGGACGCCGACATGGTGGCCTGGAACGCCTTCATGGATAAGTACTACCCGGGCGGCGACAAGAAGAGCACGTTCCCGGCCTACGCCTATGCCGTGTCGTCGACCATGGCCGAGGTGCTCAAGCGCGCCGGCGATAACCTGACGCGCGAGAACGTCATGAAGCAGGCCGCCAGCCTGAAGGGCGTCGAGATCCCGCTGCTGCTGCCGGGTATCAAGATCAACACCAGCGCGACGGACTTCTATCCGATCCAGTCGGTGCGCCTGGCCCGCTTCAAGGGCGAGACCTTCGAGCTGTTCGGCGACATCCTGTCGGGCGAATCCGAATAAGGGGCACGCAAGGGCCGCCCGCACAGTCGCGCGCGGCCCTTTACAATCGGCCCACCGGGCATAGGCTGCCCCGGTGGGCTTTCTTGTTGCGGGGTCTCATGTCGCAGACGCCGGCACTGACCGCGGCACTCGTCAGCGGCAGGCGCACGCGCGACGCCGCCGCGTTGGATGCGCGCGTCCTGCGCGCGGCCTCGGGTCTCGCGCATGCCGGCGTGCGGCAGGGCGACTGCGTGGCGCTCCTGCTGCGCAACGACTTCGCGTTCCTGGAGGTCTCGCTCGCGGCCGTGCGGCTCGGCGCCTACGCGGTGCCGATCAACTGGCACTTCAAGGGCGATGAGATCGCCTACATTCTTGCCGACTGCGAGGCAAAGGTTCTCGTCGCGCACGCAGACCTGCTGGCACCGGTCGCTGACGCCATCCCTGCAAACGTGAAAGTCCTCACGGTGGCTACGCCGCCGGAGATCGCTGGCGCCTACGGCAGCGCAGCCAGAGGCGTCTCAGCTGGAGCGACAGAGTGGGATAGTTGGCTCGCCGCTCACGAACCTTGGCAGGGCGCACCGCTGCCGCAGACCTCGAGCATGATCTACACCTCAGGCACCACGGGCCGGCCCAAGGGCGTGCGCCGCCAGCCGATGACGGCGGTGCTGGAGGCGCGCATGGGCGATTACCGCGAGCGCGTCTACGGCCTGAAGCCCGGCGTGCGCACCATGATCCCCGGGCCGCTCTATCACTCCGCGCCCAATGCCTTCGCGCTGCGCGCCGCGCGGGTGGCGAGCCTGATCGCCTTGATGCCGCGCTTCGATCCCGAGGCCTTCCTGTCGATGGTCGAGACGCACCGCATCGAAGCCATGTTCATGGTGCCGACCATGTTCGTGCGCCTGCTGAAGCTGCCGGCCGAGGTGCGCAGCCGTTACGACCTCTCCTCGCTCAAGTTCGTGATGCACGCCGCCGCACCGTGCCCGCCCGAGGTAAAACGCGGCATGATCGCGTGGCTGGGCCCGGTGATCCACGAGTTCTACGGCAGCACGGAATCGGGTGCGGTGACGGTCGTCGACAGCCACGACTGGCTGGCGCGGCCAGGTACGGTCGGGCAGGCGATCCACGGCGCGGAGGTGCGCATCTACGACGACGCGGGCACGCGGCTCGGCGCGGGCGAGGTCGGCGAGGTCTACACCCGGCTCGAGTTCCTGCCCGAGTTCACCTACCACCAGCTGCCCGACAAGCGCGTCGAGATCGACCGCGAGGGCTTCATCACCTCGGGCGACGTCGGCTACCTGGACGAGGCCGGCTACCTGTTCCTGTGCGACCGCAAGCGCGACATGGTGATCTCCG
>CADEEC010000055.1:8710-11755 GCA_902826255.1 uncultured Hyphomicrobiales bacterium
GACGAGGCCGGCTACCTGTTCCTGTGCGACCGCAAGCGCGACATGGTGATCTCCGGCGGCGTCAACATCTATCCGGCCGAGATCGAGGCGGTGCTGATCAATTGCCCCGGCGTGAAAGACTGCGCGGTGTTCGGCATTCCCGATGCCGAGTACGGCGAGCAGCTGATGGCGGTGGTCGAGGCGCAGCCCGGCATTCCGCCGCCATCAATCGCCGATGTGCGCACCTACCTTGCTCAGCACCTCGCCGGCTACAAGGTGCCCAAGCACATCGAGTTCGGTGCCGGCCTGCCGCGCGAGGACTCAGGCAAGATCTTCAAGCGCCGCCTGCGCGATCCGTACTGGGCGAATGCGGGACGGGCGATTTAAGCTCTTTGTCATCCCGGGCCCTGTGCCCGGGATCCAGACATCCGCAAACGCCGGAGCAAGCCAAGCCATGGATTCCGGGGACAAGCCCCGGAATGACATCAGTCCCCGTACTTCCCGATCACCGAGATCGAGCACACGTTCTGGTGCGGGAAGCCGCCGAGGTTGTGGGTGAGACCATAACGCGGCAACTCCTTGCGCTGGCGCGGGCCGGCCTTGCCCTGCATCTGCAGGTAGAGCTCGTAGATCATGCGCATGCCGGACGCGCCGATCGGGTGGCCGAAGCACTTCAAGCCACCGTCGATCTGGCACGGCACCTTGCCGTCGGCGTCGTAAAAGCCGTCGAGCACGTCCTTGATGGCGCCGCCCTCGGGCGAGATGTAGAGGTCCTCCATCGTCACCAGCTCGGTGACCGAGAAGCAATCGTGCACCTCGATGAGGTCGATCTCCTCCCGCGGCTTCTCGATGCCTGCTTCCTTGTAGGCGCGCTTGGAGGCGACGCGCGTTGTAGCGAAGTAGCTGCCGTCCCACGAGTTGTGCTGCGCCTCGGTCCCGTTCGAGACAGCTAGCTGCAGCGCCTTCACCGAGATGATGTCTTTCTTGCCGAGGCTCTTGGCGATCTCCGGCGTCGTCACGATGGCGCAGGCCGAGCCGTCGCTCACGCCGCAGCAGTCGAACAGGCCGAGCGGCTCGGCGATCATCGGCGACTGCAACACGTTCTCCATGGTGATCTTGTTGGTCAGGTGCGCCTTGGCGTTCTTGTTGCCGTTGTCGTGGCTCTTGACCGAGATGTGCGCCATGGCCCGCTTGAGATCTTCCGGCTTCTTGTTGTGCTTGGCGCGGTAGGCGGCGGCGAGCTGCGCAAAGGAGCCCGGCGCCGACAAGTTCGGCCAGAACATGGAGTTGAGCGCTCCGCGGCCGCGCTGCGGCAGGCCGCCGTAACCGGTGTCCTTCAGCTTCTCGACGCCGAGCGCGAGCGCGATGTCGGCCGCGCCTGAGGCGACCGCATAGACCGCGCCGCGGAACGCCTCTGTGCCGCTGGCGCAGTAGTTCTCCACGCGCGTCACCGGGATGTAGGGCAGGCGCAGCGCGACCGCGAGCGGAACGCCCGACTTGCCGACGTGCTGCTCCTCGATTGCCGTGGCGAGCCAGGCCGCCTCGATCTGGTTCTTCTCGATGCCGGCGTCGGCGATGGCCTCCTCGAAGGCCTCCACCATCAGGTCGTCGGCTTCCTTGTCCCAGCGCTCGCCGAACTTCGAGCAGCCCATGCCGAGGATGGCAACTTTGTCTCTGATACCTGTGGCCATGTCAGTATCTCCTTCAGGCCTTGGCTTGGGCCGGCTTGCCGGCGGGGGCGGCTTTCCAATAGTAGCGCGTGAAGCCGCGGTTGGAGTCGTACTCCTTGATGCGGAACATCATGCGCATGGGCGCGGCAACGTCTACCGTCTCCGCATCCGCGTCCGTGAAGTCGATCATGGTGCGGCCGCCCTGCTCGAACACCACCATGCCGTAGTAGTGCGGCGGATCGGGCGAATAGGTCAGCCGGTCGGCGGTATAGGACTGCACCTTGGCCGGCGTATCGGCGAACGGCGCGTCCTCCTGGGTATGGAAGGCGTTGCAGTTGGGGTTCACGCACACATTCGACTTCGGGAACTGCAGCGTGCCGCATTTCTTGCACTCGCCGCCGATGAAGCCCGTCAGCATGCGCCGGTTGCGGTAGAGCGAGGACAGCGGCGTGGCCTTGTCGACGTCGGCGCGCATGCCGCGCTCGATGGCAACGAGATCATTGAAGGAGAGGTACTTGTTGTAGTTGGTCTCCTCCTTGCGGCGGGCGAGATGGCCTTTGACGCCGAGGCGGGGGCTGAGCTTGGCGAGGTTCTCGGTCGCCTCGAACAGCAGCGCATCGCAGCCCTGACCGAAGCCGACCACGAGAATCTTATCTCCGGGCTTGGCCTTCTCCAGAGCGTCGGCGAGCATCACGAGCGGATGCGCCGCGCCGGTCTCGCCGCACACCGCGTGCAGGTTGTCACGCACCGCCGTCTCCGGCATGCCGGCCTTCTTGGCGATACCGGCGGCGACGCGCGCCAGCACGCACGGCATGGCGAAGTGGGCGATGTCGGCGGGCTTGACGTCGGTCGACTTGAAGAGGTCGTCGAGGGCGGCGGGCACGATCTTGTTGTAGCCCTCGTCCCTGATCCAACGCTCCTCCCACGTGTAGTCGAACTCGAAGCCCTCGCCGCGGAAGTGGTCGACGAAATCAACCGTGCGGCTGGCGGAGGCGATGAACTTCGCCACCACCGGTCCGCTGCCGACCAGCAGCGCGGCCGCGCCGTCGCCGGTCTGCAATTCCAGCGGGCTTGCCGTGCGCGTGCGCCGCTTCTCGGCGGCGACCATGAGGACAGGACCGGCACCGCCGCGCGCCATCTGCAGCGCGGTGATAAGGCCGGAGGTCGCCGCGCGCTGAGAGGCCGTCAGGTCCTGCGCGTTGATATTGGCCTTGAGGTTTAGCGCCTCGCAGATGATGCCGGCGTTCAGCCGATCCTCGAACGGCAGCGTGGTGGAGGCGAACGCGACGGAGGCGACCTTGCCGCGATCCTGACCCGTCAGGCAGTCGCGCGCCGCCTCGACTGCCATGGTGACGGAGTCCTCGTCCCAGTTGCAAATGGTGCGCTCGCCCTTGGC
>CADEEC010000055.1:11855-22487 GCA_902826255.1 uncultured Hyphomicrobiales bacterium
CCGGGATGACATTCAACCTACAGCGGCTCCCAGTTGAACACGTCGGCCGAGCGGTCGAGCGGGTAGAAGGCGCTCTTGAACGCAGGCAGCATGGTGTCGGCGATCGATTGCGGTGTCCAGCCGCCGTCCTTATGCGCGACGCGCAGGGGGCGCGGCTGGCTCATCAGGAAAATCTCGTCCTTGCGCACGGCGAAGATCTGGCCGGTCACGTCCTTGGCGAGGTCGCTGCCCAGGAACACGCAGATCGGCGCGATCTTGCTGGCGGTCATGGTGTTCTGGATGCGATCCACGCGCGCCTTCTCTTCCGGCGTGGTGGTCGGGATGGTGCCGATCAGCCGCGACCAGGCGAATGGCGAGACGCAGTTGGAGCGCACATTGAAGCGCGCCATGTCGAGCGCGATCGACTTCGACAGCCCGATGATGCCCATCTTGGCGGCCGCGTAGTTGGCCTGACCGAAGTTGCCGATCAGGCCCGAGGTGGAGGTGAAGTGGATGAAGGAGCCGGACTCCTGCTCCTTAAAGTAGGGCGCAGCCGCTTTCGACATATAGAAGGCGCCGTACAGGTGGACTTTGATGACGGCGTCCCAGTCGACCACGCTCATGCGGTGGAAGATGCGGTCGCGCAGGATGCCGGCGTTGTTGACCACGCAATCGACGCGGCCAAAATTGTCGATCGCAGTCTTGATGATGCGTTCCGCACCGAGCGGGTCGGCGACGCTGTCACCGTTGGCGACGGCAATGCCGCCGGCCTTCTTGATTTCGGCCACAACCTGATCCGCGACGCCAAGATCGGCGCCCTCGCCCTCGGCCGATCCGCCGAGATCGTTAACAACGACCTTGGCACCTTCACTGGCCGCAAGCGTCGCTATTTCCTTGCCGATGCCGCGGCCCGCGCCGGTCACAACGACGACCTTGCCCGCGAGGCAACCCCCTTGAGGCATGCAGTCCTCCCAGACAGTCATTTGGTAGTTGCAACAACAGTTGCACTGGACGCGGGCAGCGTCAATTATCTGTCCGATTGTCAGACGATTGCCGCATGTGCACAATATGCCATGTGACGGGTTCGGCGCGGCGCGCCATAGCATTGGGAATGTGAATGATCCAGGGCGTAGCTACCCGGTTCGAGCGCATCAAGGCGCGGCCGGCTTATGAACTTGTCGCCGAGGAGATCGAGGGCAAGATCCTCGCCGGCATCCTGCGTCCCGGCGATCCGATCGGTACGGAGTCCGAGCTCGTCAAGCAGTTCGGCGTCAACAGGTCGACCGTGCGCGAGGGCATCCGCCTGCTCGAGCAGTCAGGCCTCGTTGCGCGCGAGTCGAGCCGCCGTTTGTCGGTGGCGGTGCCGCACTACCACGGCCTCGCTACGCGCATGAGCCGCGCGCTCGTGCTGCAGCAGGTCACGTTCCGCGAGCTGTTCCACACCTCGCGCGCGCTCGGACCTGGCTCGATCGACCAGGCAATCGACAACCGCACCGATGAAGACCTGGAAGCACTGGACGCCAATCTCGCGCGCACGCGCGAGATGAGGCATGACGCGCGCGCGGTAGCGGAGCTCGACGCGGAATTCCACCGGCTGCTCGACGGCGCCACCCATAACCGCGTGCTGCTGCTGGCCAAGGAGCCGGTCAACATCCTCGTCCGGCCAACGACGGCGCACATCATTGCCAACAATCCGAGCGGCATTCCGCGCCTGATCGAGGCGCACGGGCATCTTGTCGATGCGCTGCGCACGCGCGACCGCGAGAAGGGACGGCTGTGGATCGACCGTCACCTGCGCGACTGGAAAGCCGGCTTCGAGATTTCCGGCCGCGACCTTGACAGCGCGGTCGAGGCCATCATCGGCGACGGTCGCGGCGAGGCGTGACCGACGGACGGTTACACCAGCCGCCCTTCAGCGATCAGAAGCGGAAGCTGAAATAGCCGGGGCCATCAGAGCCGGACGGCCATTGGCGTGACTGCCAGAAATCGACTGTTTCGCGCCGCAGGGTATCGCGGCAGCTGTAGGCGCAATCGATCCAGGTGCCGCCGGGCAGCTGCACCTGCGGGCGGCCGTTCGGACCGCCGGGACGCACCGGGGCGGTGATGCTGCCTGCGCCGTAACGGCTTTCCGCCGTCACATAGCCGCGGTCGAGGCGCTCGCGCTTGCGCACGCCGAAGGCATCGGCGGGGGCGGGCAACACGAAGGTGGCGGCAAGGCCCAGCAGGGCGGCGGCGCAAAGTGGCGAGACGCGCATGGTTCGGCTTCTCCATTTGGGGCCGCGAAGCCCCTGATTTGCCTCAGGCTATAGCAGGTCTTGGCCGCAATCGTGAACGCTGAGGGTTACCGGCAGATTGCCCCGCCGCCTGATGCCGAACGGTCACATCAGGCCACCCGTCCGCCCAGCTCGTCCTCGATGTGGATGCGAATGATCTCCTCGAAACTGGCATCAGGCTTGAAGCCGAGCGCCAGAGCGCGGTCGGCCGCGAACCGGCTCGGCCAACCGGCGACGATTTTCTCGATGAACGGATCGGGCTCACGGCGGATGCGGGCGACCACCTTGTCGCCCGCGACCCTTTTTAGCGCCGCGATCTGCTCGCCGACGGTGACGGCCCGGCCTGGCATGGTGAGCGCGCGGCGCGGGCCCACTTTGTCCAGATCCATGGTGGCGGCGTGCACCATGAAGCCGACGGCAGCACGCGGCGAGGCGTGCCAATGCGTAACGGTTTCCGATACGGGCAGCACCGCCTCCTGTCCCGCCAGCGGCTCGCGCATGATGTTGGAGAAGAACCCGGACGCCGCCTTGTTCGGCTTGCCCGGCCGCACGCAAATGGTTGGCAGGCGGATGCTGATGCCGTCGACGAAGCCCTTGCGCGAATAATCCGAGACGAGCAGCTCGCAGATGTTCTTCTGCGTGCCGTAGGAGGTGAGCGGCGTGTTGAAGAACTCGTCGCCGATCTCGTTGGGGAACGGCGCGCCGAACACGGCAATGGAGCTGGCGAACACGAAGCGCGGCTTGTGGCCCGCGTGGCGCACGGCCTCGAGCAGGTTGCGCGTGCCGTCGAGATTGATGCGGTAGCCCTTGTCGAAGTCCTGCTCGGCCTCGCCCGAGACGATGGCGGCGAGGTGGAAGATCACGTCGGGCCGGTCGGCGATCATGCGCCGCGCCTCGCCGTCGGCGGGCAGGTCGCCGGTCAGGAGCTTCACCTGCATCTTGGCGCCGGGCGGCACCGCACCTTCGACCACGTCGTAGAGCGTGAGGCTGGAGATCGCCTTGCCATCAAGCGCGCCGTCTGTTGCAAGGCGCTCCGCGAGCTTGCGGCCGATCATGCCCGCGCCGCCGATGATCAGGACTTTCATGAGCGTTTCCTCGGTTCTTATCGTGGTGTCATATCGGGGCTTTTCCCCGGTATCCAGCCATCAGCACATGTCCAGTCTGCAGGGCGATGGATCCCGGCAACACGTGCCAGGATGACTATCCGAGTGTCACGCCGCAGGCTTTGGTCCACGCCAGACCCTCGACGGTGCCGCGGCGCGGACGATACTCGCAGCCGATGTAGCCGTCGAAACCGCTGGCGACGATCTGCTGCAGCAGCCAGGGGTAGTTCATCTCGCCGGCGTCCGGCTCGCCGCGGTCGGGCGGGCTGGCGATCTGGTAGTGGCGGATCAGCGGGGCGAACTCGGCCATCGCGGTAGCGACGTCGCCCTCCTCCACCTGGCGATGATAGAGGTCGAATTGGAGCCCGAGGTTCGGCGCGCCGACCTCGTGGATGACCGAACGTGCCTCGTGCGGCCTGTTGAGGAAGTAGCCCGGGATATCGCGCCGGTTGATGGGCTCGATCAGCAGGTCGACGCCCGATGCCGCCTTGGCGGCGCGGGCGAGGTTGGCGACGTAGGTTGCGCGGCGCGCGCCATGGTGCACGACCCCGGCGAGCACATGGATGCGGCGGCAGCCGGTCGCTTCCGCGTAGCTCAAGGCGCGTGCGATGCCGGCATCGAAGTCCTTCTCGCGGCCGGGCAGGGCGGCATGGCCGCGCTCGCCTGCTTCGGCACTGCCGGCCGGCGTGTTGAGGAGCGCAAGCGTGAGGCCGTTGGCCTTGAGCCG
Source organism: uncultured Hyphomicrobiales bacterium (assembly GCA_902826255.1). Lineage (GTDB taxonomy): Bacteria > Pseudomonadota > Alphaproteobacteria > Rhizobiales > Hyphomicrobiaceae > AWTP1-13. The sequence goes on from CADEEC010000055.1 coordinate 15,938, forward strand.
GGCGGCGACCTCGCTGGCCGGCGCCTCGTAGACGTTGGTGGATTCCACCGCCTTGAAGCCGGCCTTGGCGGCCGCCTCGAAGCGATCGAGGAACGGCAGCTCGGTGAACAGGAAACTCAGGTTGGCAGCAAAACGCAGCATGTCTCACACTCTTGCCGGGTGGCGCACGCTAGCGCAATCGCTCGGTGTTTCACATCCCTTGTTGCGCGGATTGCTGACCTTGTTGCGCGGATTGCTGACGGCCGCGCCGCGCGGCAGACTGGGCGCATGACCGCTGACGACATCATCAGGCAGCTCGGGCTGCAGCCCCACCCCGAGGGTGGACACTACCGCGAGACCTTCCGCGATGCTGCGCCTGCAGGAGCGACGCGCGCGGCATCGACTGCGATCTATTTTCTCCTACGTGCCGGCGAGAGATCACGCTGGCACCGCGTCGATGCGGCGGAGGTGTGGCACTACTATGCGGGCGCGCCGCTGAAACTCGGCATCAATCATGACGCAAGGGCCTCCACCATCCGGCTCGGGCCTGATCTCGCGGCCGGCGAACTACCGCAGGCCGTCGTTCCGGCCGGCGCGTGGCAGCAGGCCGAGAGCCTGGGCGCCTGGACGCTGGTCGGCTGCACGGTGGCGCCAGGATTCGAGTTCGCCGGATTCGAGATGGCACTCGAGGGATTCGACCCCAGCGCTTAGCGGATTGGTGCTCGTTCCAATCGTAACCGTCATCCTCGCACTTGTTGCGAGGATCCAGCGCGCCACGAACTCCTGAGCTTGCTGGTCGATGGATCCTCGGGACAAACCCGAGGATGACGATGGGAATTGCGTCGGCGTCGACCCGAGCGGACACCGCTGGGCGGCAGATTCGCCACAGCAGCGGCCTCGCGCACAGCTTACCCACAGGCTGTTAGAGGCCGCCGGACGCGCGAAAGCTCAATCATGCGTTGAAGATACATAAGCCCGCCCTGCCCATGCTTGCGGCACCCACGCGACTCAGATTTTGCATGTGTTGCGAAAGTGCTAACGCCGCAGTGGGGGTACCGAATGAAGCGGGAAGCGGGCGGACCATGCCTAAGCGCGGTGTTCGTCGACTATGACAACATCTACCTGTCGCTGAAGCGCAAGAGCGAGGAAGCCGCCAAGCGCTTTGCCAAGGAGGCCTCCTCCTGGCTGCGGGAAATCGAGAACGGGCGCCTGATCACGGCGACCAACACGCCCAGCGGTCCGCCACAGCGCCGCATCGTCATGAACCGCTGCTACGGCAATCCCGTGCCGCGCCGCAATAGCCATGACAATTCCACCGATATGAACTCGTTCCCGTTCGTGCGCCACCACTTCCTGCGCGCCGGGTTCGAAGTGATCGATTGCCCGCCGCTCACCGCGCAGCTCAAGAACTCCGCCGACATCCGCATGGTCATGGATATCCGTGACCTGCTGATGCACGACACCTACTTCGATGAGTTTATCATCCTGTCGGGCGACGCCGACTTCACGCCGGTGCTGATCCGCCTGCGCGCGCACGCGCGGCGCACGGTGATCTTCGCCAACGATTTCACGGCGGCACCTTACACCGCGATCAGCGACGGCGAGGTGCGCGAGTCCGACCTGATCGAGCTGATCCTGGCCGGCGAGCTGCCGGCCGAAGGCACGCTCGAAGGCCCGCCCACGGGCACGCCCTCACGCGGCAGCCGCATCGAGGACATCCGGCGCGAGATTCTCGCCGAGGTAATTGCCGGTGTTCGTGCGTCCTCCGCGCCGGTGCCGCTGGAGGCGCTGGCAGACCGCGCGCTGCGCGCGCTCGGCCACGAGAAGACCATTGCCACCGGCTGGGCCGGCGCCGGCAGCTTCCGCGAGCTTCTGCGCCGCAACCTGCCCGAGGAAATCCGCCTGACGGGCGAGCCGCCGTATCTCGCCTACGACGCCAAGCGCCATATCGAGGAGCCGGCACCGCGGCCGGCCATCCAGCAGCGCGACACGTATTCCGATATCGCGCCGCCGGCTTCGACAGCCCCGACGCGTCGTGCAGCGCCGGAAATAGATCCGCTGTCATTGCGCGCCGACGAGCCGATGGCGCTCGACTACGGTAACCGCACACCGCCGAGCCGCCCCGCACGCGAGGCCCCGCCGGCGCCGGTTCGCCGGCCGACGGCGCAGCAGGACACGCTGGTTGCACCACCGCGCGCCGAGCTGCGCACGACGGCGGCGACACAGCCGGTGCCCGTGCCGGCCCCACGCGAGGACGCGCCAAGCGCGATCCAGCAGTCCATCGCGCGCATCCAGGAAGCCTGCCAGGCCCCGCCGCTGGCGCCGCCCGAGTACCGCATGCTGTTCGAGATCATGGCGAAGGAGATCAACGACAACGACCTGATCGGCGCGCAGACGCTCACCAACATCACGCAGCGCGCGCAGGAGCGCGGCCTCGACGTGCGCCGCGACGACGTTCGCTTCGTACTCGAGGTGGTGAGCGAAGCCGATCCGTGGTTCGAGCACGGCGCCTCCGCCAACCTGTTCGCGGGCCGCTTCCGCAACTTCGTGGTGGCGCGCTGCCGCGGCCAGGGCCTCAACCTGTCAGCGGACGAGCTCGATCTGGTCGATGCCTGGTTCGCCGGCGGAACCATGCCGCAGAACATGGCGGCCCCCAAGGCGGCCACGCAGCAATCCTCCGCGGCACCCACGCAGGAGCCGCGCGGATCGAACCGCTGGTGGTCGCTCGACGACGGGCAGGCGCAAACCGGCGCACAGCGCGTGCTGCCCGGCTCCGGCCTCGACCAGGGCCATCAGGCGGAGGGCGAGGAGTTCCCACGCATCGTCCGCACGCGCCTACGCGGATAGCGATCATATGCCTGGAGCGGACGCCGCTCCAGGCGATCCCCAATCGCAACAGCCTTGCAGTGCTGCTATCCTCCGCACATGTGCGGTAAGTTCACCCAGCTCTATTCCTGGCAGGAGATCCACGCGTTCTCGCGGTTTCTGGAGGGCGTGGAAACTGCGCCGGACGACGTTGTCGTCGCGACGCCGATGCGCTTTGCCAGCATCATGTGCCTGAACGCTGCCGGCCAGCGCACGATGACACAAATGCGGTGGGGTTTCTCAGGCAAGGGCGACGCCGATCCCTCCCGGCCGAAGCACATGCACGCGCGCGCCGAAACCATCGATCGTCTGCCGACATTCGCGCGCGCCTTTACGCACGCGCGCGGCATCCTCATGGTCGCCACCTTCAACGAGGGCGAGGAGCTGGCCAACGGCAAGACCAAGCAATGGGTGATCTCGCCGCAGAACGGACGGCCGATCGCGCTTGCCGTCATCTGCGAGCAGTGGCGAAACGGTGCCGCGACACTCGACACGTTCGTGCAAGTCACCGTTCCCGCCAACACGCTGATTGCCCGCATCACCGACCGCATGCCGGCGGTACTGCCGCAGGACGCCTGGGCAGCATGGCTCGGCGAAGACGACAGCTCGCCGGAAGCGCTGCAGGCCCTGCTCGCCACGTATGAGGATGGCGGCGATTGGACGATGGTCCCGCAGTCGCCAAACCGGAAGCCGTCGCGTGCAAAAGACGACGCGCAACAGGATCTGTTCTAGCTCGCGCTACGCCATGTACTGGCCGCCGTTGGCGTCGAGGCAGGCGCCGGTGATGAAGCCGGCCTCCTCGTCGGCGAGGAATGTCACGCAGCGCGCGATCTCCTCCACGGTGCCGAGGCGGCCGACAGGGATCAGCGGCAGCACCTTCGTGTCGAGCACATCCTTCGGCATGGCCGCCACCATCTCGGTGCCGATGTAGCCGGGTGCGATGACGTTGACTGTGACGCCGCGCGCGGCGTTCTCCTGCGCGACGGCCTTGGTGAAACCGAGCAGCGCAGCCTTGGCGGCCGAATAGTTGGCCTGCCCCATCTGGCCCTTGCGGCCGTTGATGGAGGAGATGTTGACGATGCGGCCGTACTTGCGGTTGCGCATGCCCTCGATGACGAGGCGCGACATGTTGAAGACGGAGTCGAGATTGGTGCTCATCACCGCATCCCAATTCTCCTTCGTCATCCGGTGCAGCATGCCGTCGCGCGTGATGCCCGCGTTGTTGACGAGCACATCGATAGCACCGAGCTCGCGCGTGACGGAGGCGACGCCCTTCTCGCAGGCGGCGTAGTCGGACACGTCCCACTTGTAGACGGGAATGCCGGTGTCGGCCTGGAACTGGCGGGCCGCAGTATCGTTGCCACCGTAGTTGGCGGCGACGCGAAATCCCTTCTTCTTGAGCGCGACCGAGATCGCCTGACCGATCCCGCGCGTCCCTCCTGTGACGACTGCTACGCGTGCCATACCTTTGCGTCCCCTCGACCTTCGTTGTTCTTTTCAGAGTAAAAGAAAACCCCGGCCGGACAAGCCCAGCCGGGGTTTCTTTATCGCGGGATGGTTTGCGGCGCTCAGTCGCGCTCGACGCACATGGCGACACCCATGCCGCCGCCGATGCACAGCGTGGCCAGCCCCTTCTTGGCGTTGCGACGCTGCATCTCGAACAGCAGGGTGTTGAGGACGCGCGCGCCGGAGGCGCCGATGGGATGGCCGATGGCGATGGCGCCACCGTTGACGTTAACCTTCTCGGTGTCCCAGCCCATGCCCTTGTTCACGGCACACGCCTGGGCGGCGAAGGCCTCGTTGGCCTCGATCAGGTCGAGATCCTTGACGGTCCAGCCGGCCTTCTCCAGCGCCCTCTTGGAGGCGGGGATGGGGCCGGTGCCCATGATGGAGGGATCGACGCCGGCGTGCGCCCACGACACGATGCGGGCAAGCGGGGTGATGCCGCGCTTCTTGGCTTCTTCCAGGGTCATCAGCAGAACGGCGGCGGCGCCGTCATTGATGCCGCTGGCACTGGCGGCGGTCACGGTGCCTTCCTTGTCGAAGGCAGGACGCAGCTTGGCGATCGAGTCGTAGGTCACGCCGTCCTTGATGTACTCGTCCTCGGACACCACCACGTCGCCCTTGCGCGTCTTGATAGTGACAGCGGCGATCTCGTCCTTGAACTTGCCGGCCTTCTTGGCGGCTTCCGCCTTGTTCTGCGAGGCAACCGCGAACCGGTCCTGCTCCTCGCGGGTGATCTGCCACTGGCGCGCCACGTTCTCGGCCGTGGTGCCCATGTGATAGCCGTTGAAGGCGTCCCACAGGCCGTCCTTGATCATGGTATCGATGAACTTGGTGTCGCCCATCTTGGTGCCGTCGCGCAGATGCGCGCAGTGGGGCGCCATGCTCATGCTCTCCTGCCCGCCGGCGACCACGATCTTGGAGGAGCCGAGCTGGATCTGCTGGGCGCCGAGCGCCACCGCGCGCAGGCCCGAGCCGCACAGCTGGTTCATGCCCCAAGCGGGCGCGTCCACGGGAATGCCGGCGTTGATCGAGGCCTGGCGCGCGGGGTTCTGGCCGGCGCCCGCAGCGAGGATCTGGCCCATGATGACCTCGGACACGTCGCCTGCCTCGACATTGGCGCGCGCGAGCACGGCCTGAATGGCGACCTTGCCGAGGTCGTGCGCGGGAAGGCTCGCGAGCGCGCCGTTGAAGGCACCGACGGGAGTGCGGGCCGCACTGGCAATCACGATCGTGGATTGGTCACTGCTCATCATGTGCTCCGGGAGTTGAGGCCGTATCCTTAAGCGGACACTGGGCGAATGCGACGGCTGCGGCTGCAGCGCAGCATAGCAGGCCATTTTGCACCTGCAACGCCATCCGGCGCCGGTAAATCGGCCATGCGAGCGACGCTAACCAAGGGGCCGACGGCCCCGTTCAAGCCCACATTACGGCTGGTCTTGCAGTGCACTGCCGTGCTAAATTGCGCACTGCATAAATATGGTCTGCTCGGTGATTCATCAACGCCATGCTCAACAAGACAGACCCGCCTAATGCCGCGGCCGAGAAAAAAGAGCCGGTCGTCATCAAGAAGTATGCGAACAGGCGGCTCTACAATACCGATACCAGCACCTACGTAACCCTGGACGACCTGGCGGCGATGGTTAAGTCCGGCCGCGATTTCGTCGTGTTCGACGCCAAGACCGGCGACGACCTCACCCACTCCGTGCTCACTCAGATCATCGTCGATCAGGAGAGCCGCATGAGTGGAGGTCAGACGCTGCTGCCGATCCCGTTCCTGCGCCAGCTGATCCGCTTCTACGGCGACAGCGTCGAGAAGCTGGTGCCGAGCTACCTGCAGATCAGTCTCAACACGCTGACCAAGGAGCAGGAGCGCTTTCGCAAGAGTTTTACCGGCGCGTTCACGCCCGCCGGCGCCTTCGAGGCCTACCAGGAGCAGGCGCGCAAGAACCTCGCCATGTTCGAGCAGGCGATGGCCATGTTCTCGCCGTTCTCGGCGACCGGAAAACCCCCGGGCAAGCCTGAGGAGGCCGCCAAGGCCGAGGGCGGAAAATCTGCGAAGACCGAAGAGATCGACGAGCTCAAGGCACAGATGGCAGCCATGCAGGCCAAGCTTGAGAAGCTCGCGCGCGACGGGTCGTAGCCCGCGCGCTGCAGCCGGCCATCAAACCCTAGCGTCCGGAACGTTTGCTCAGGCTTCGGC
>CADEEC010000056.1 GCA_902826255.1 uncultured Hyphomicrobiales bacterium
GGCGAGAAAGCCTACGGGGCGGCCGTCAAGCCGCGCGAGACCTGTCACGGCCACCTTGCCGAAGCGCGCCTTCAGCTCAAGGAAGCTGCCTTTGTCGGCGATCGTACGGATGATGTTGCGGACGTCGTAGACCTGTGTGCGTTTCTCCGGCAGCAGCTTGGCGATCCCCGCCATGGCATCGCCCGAGCCCGGCGCCACCTCGCGCACCGGCGGTGCTTCCTTGTTGTGGGAAGGCAGGTAGGACAGGAATGTTTTGATCGCGGCAATCGCTTCCTCGTCGGTGTCAACCACGACGTCGGCGAAGCCGGTGACTTCTGCGTGCACCTTCCAGCCGCCCATCACCTCGGGGTCGACGGCCTCCTTGATGGCAAGCGAGGCGAGCTGCGCGCTGGAGACGGCCAGCACCGCGCCCTTGCGTATCACGCTGAAGTCCGACAGCACGGCGTACCAGGAGGAAGAACCGTACGAAAACCCGAGCGTGGCCGACACCCAGGGTGTCTCGCGCATGCGCGCGTATTGTGTAGGGTCATTGCCGAGCAGCGCGCCCATGCCGCGCGAGCCCATGTGATCGGGCATGCGCGCACCCGAGGATTCGCCGAGGAAGATCATCGGCAACCCGCGGCTGGTCGCCACGCGCTTCACGTGACCAATCTTGCGGCCGTTGGTGGCGCCGGAGGAGGCGCCCATCACCGTGAAGTCGTTGACGACAATCGCGCACTCGCGGCCGTCGACCTTGCCGAAGCCCGCAACCTTGCCGTCGGCCGCCGACTTCTCCTTATCCTCTGGCCGCGTGCCCGAGACGCCGAACAGACCCGACTCGATGAATGTGCCGGAATCCACCAGGGCATCGACGCGCTCGCGCGCGTTGAGCACGCCGGCGGCCCTGCGCTTTGCCAGCTTCTCCGTGCCGCCCATGCCGAGTGCTTTGCTGCGGCGGGCGTCATAGGAGTTCGCGTCGTGCGTGGACGGCGCCTTGCAGTCTTCCGGCTTGCTCATGCGCCGGCCCTCTTCTCGGCGACGATGCCATCGTGCACCAACGCGTCGAAGTCGCTGTCTTGCAAGTCGAGCAGGTCGGCGAGCACGCTGCGCGTGTCTTGCCCGACGTTGCGGCCGGCGTGGCGCACGGCGCCCGGTGTGGCCGACATGCGCGGCACCACGGCCGCCATGGCCACCGCTCCCATGTTTTCATCAGGCGCCGCGACGATGGAGTTGCGCGCGCGGTAGTGCGGGTCGGCGAAGATGTCGGCGATAGTGAAGATGCGCGTTGCCGGCACCGACGCCTTCTGCAGGATCGCCTCCAGCTCTGCTAGCGGCAGCGACTGCGTCCACGCCTCGATGGTCTCATCCAGCGCGTCGTTGTTCCTGTTGCGGCCGGCGTGATCGGCAAAGCGTGCATCTTGCGCCAGCTCGGGCTGGTCCATCGCGGCCGCGAGGCGGCGGAAGAGGTTGTCGGCCTGCGCGGTGATATGGATGTAGCCGCCGTCGCCGGTTCGATAGAGATTGTTGGGCGTGCTGCCGATGAGGCGCGATCCGGTACGGTTCGGCACAAAGCCCATCTTCTCGTAGGCCGGAATCCACGCTTCCATGAAATTGAAGGCGCATTCGTAGAGCGCCGCATCGATGAACTGGCCACGTCCGGTCTTCTCGCGTGCCATCAACGCCATCACTGCACCGTAGGCCCCGTGCAGGCCGGCGATGTAGTCCGTCATGGAGACGCCGACGCGGGAGGGGGCGCGGTCAGGATCGCCGGTCAGGTGCCGCAGTCCGCTCACGGCCTCGCACACCACGCCGTAGCCGGGCCGGTGTGAATAGGGCCCGTCCTGGCCGAAACCGGAGATGCGCACCATCACCAGCCGCGGGTTGAGCTTCGACAGGTCCTCCCAGCCGAGGCCCCATTTCTCCAGCGTGCCCGGCTTGAAGTTCTCCACCAGCACATCGCACTTCGCCGCCAGTGCGCGCGCGATCTCGCGACCCCGTTCCTTGTGCAGGTCGAGGGAGATCAGTTTCTTATTGCGGAAGATGCTGGCGGCGTAGAGCGAGTGCCCCTCGTGCTGCTTGCCCATGGTGCGCACGGGATCGCCTTCGGCGGGCTCGATCTTGATCACCTCGGCACCGAAATCGGCCAGCATGCGCCCGCAGAACGGACCGGCCACGGTCGACCCGATCTCCAGAACTCGGTAACCGCTGAGAGGACCGCTTCTTGTTGCGTTATCTGAGGTCACGCGCCGCTCTTGCTCACAACACGTATTTCTCGAAGCGGCGCAGATATTCCTTTGCGCTTTCCATGTTGGCGCGCTTCAGGCGCTCTGCTTCCAGGGCATCGCCCGCGCGCATTGCCGCCACGGTCGCGCGATGGTCGGCAAGCCCGATGGCTGCACGTCCGGGCAGGATGACGATGCGCCTGATCACGACGTGGGTTTTTTCGTAGATGCTGTCGAGCATCTGCGCGGCGACCGGGTTGCGCGCGCATCGGATAAAGCGGCTGCGGAAGCGCTCGTAGCAGGCAAGGAAAGAGTCAAAGTCGCTAGCCTGCACGTAGCCGTCCATGGGCGCCCCGAACAGGTCCACAAACTCCTGCCACGTCTCTGGCGGCGCGTTCAGGGTCGCCTGCCGCACGCACAAGCCTTCCAGCACAGCGCGCGCGTCATAGAGATTGAAGGCCTGGGTCAGGTCCAGCCGCGAAACGATGGCCCCACGATTGGGCACGCGCTCGATCAGCCCGCGGCCCTCCAGTGTACCAAAGACCTCGCGGATGCGTGCGCGGGGGACACCAAACTCGGCAGCGAGTTCATGCTCGCGCAGCTTCGCACCCGGCGCGATGTCGTGGCGGGCGATGCGTTCTCGAAGCACCTGCAGTACGTCAGCGGAAACCGGCTTGGATCGTCTGCGCTTTGTTTTCGAGGCGGGCTTTGTTCTTAAGGCGATGACCTTGTCGGACATCAGTTTTCCTTGGTGACGTCGTCCTCCGTCGCCAACAATGTTCAAGCAGCCAAAATTGTCAACAATTTTGGCGGCAAGTCTGATTTCGGAAATGCGAGTCCCGCCAAACTCCGTTTTGCCCTCCGACTATGGAGTGCGCGGAATAAGTCGGGCCATATCGCTTGCTGCCGGTGCCGACCAGACGCAGGCGGCGAACCCGCTTTGCGCGTGGGGTGGATGTCGGCTCCCGAAATCTACTTGGTGGCGCTGAGTGCCGACGCGCCTTCTACGGGTTCAACAGCCATCAGGATGCTCTGGCGCCGTATTCACGTTGACGCTAAGGATAGGTGTGTTGAGTGCTCGCCAAGAAGCACGAGGCCACAGTGGGAAGGAACGCGCGAGGTGGAACTCCTCCAATTGCTCGTGGGCGGCATAGCCCAAGGATGTGTCTACGGGCTCATCGCCCTTGGCTTTGTGCTGATCTACAAAGCCACGGAAATGGTGAACTTCGCGCAAGGCGACCTGATGATGCTCGGGTCGTTCGTGGCGCTCACTCTCATCGGTACGATCGGGATGAACTACTGGTTGGGGCTGCTTGTGGCAGCGCTGGCCATGGCGGCCTTTGGCTACCTTCTCGATGCGGCTGTCCTTCGGCGCATCATCGGTCAACCGCAGTTTGCCGTGGTCATCTTGACCATCAGTATCGGCTTCCTGTTCCGCTCGTTTGCCGGTTTCGTATGGGGCCATGAGACCCAGAATTTCCCGGAGACGCCCTTTACCAACAGGATCATCAATGCCGGCGGCGTGATCCTGTCGCTGGAGCATCTCTCGATAATCTGCGGCACGATCATCCTCGCGTGCCTCTTGTATCTGTTCTTCAACTACACGCGCCTCGGCAATGCGATGCAAGCATCGTCGCAGAACCAGTTGGCGGCGTACTACATGGGTATCCCCGTCAAGCACATCAACTCGCTCATCTGGGCTCTGAGTGCCGTGGTTGCAACGATCGCGGGCGTGCTGTTCGCCCCGGTGTCACTGGTCGACCCCGGCAACGGATTCTACGGCATCAAGGCGTTCGCCGCGGCGGTGATCGGTGGCTTCGGCAGTCTGCTCGGCACGGTGCTCGGCGGATTGATCATTGGTGTGTCGGAAACGCTGGCTGCCCGATACCTGCCGCCCGGCTTCAAGGAGATCGTGGCCTATCTCATCATGCTCGGCGTGCTCGTGCTGCGTCCGCATGGGCTGTTCTCGACGATGCAGCGCAAGAAGGTTTGAGGGCGGACCGTGCGCATTCTGTTCAAAACCTCCTACCTCGACGACATCCGGCTCTTCCAGCATGGCGGGCAGGTTTTTTGGTACGCCCTGCTGATGGTGTGCCTGGTCGCGGCCCCGTGGGCGCTCAACGATTTCTATGTCGGCGAACTCTCCTACGTGTTCGTCCTGGCAATCGCGGGCGTGGGGCTGATGCTTCTGATCGGCTACACCGGTTTGGTGAGCCTCGGCCACGGCGCGTTCATGGCCATCGGCGCCTACACGCATACGTACCTCATCACCAAGGGTGTGCCGTTTCTAGTATCCTTGCCGGTGGCAGGTCTGGTCGCACTGCTTGCCGGTGTGCTGATTGCCATACCGGCCAATAAGATGACGGGAATCTACCTGGCCATCGCCACGCTCGCCTTCTCCCAGATCGTTGAACAGGTGATCATCCGGTGGGAGTCGGTGACGCGTGGGTTTCAAGGCATGCCCGTGCCGACAGCGGAGCTTTTCGGACATCCGCTCTCGCGGCCTTGGGAGTTCTACTATTTCTGCCTTGCGGTGCTCGTGCTCGTCGTGCTGGGCGCAATCAACCTGACGCGATCGCCGACCGGCCGCGCCATGGTCGCCATCCGCGACTCGGAAATTTCGGCGCAGAGTCTCGGCGTCAACCTGGTGCGCTACAAAACGATAGCCTTCGCCATCAGCGCGGGCATCACCGGCCTCGGCGGCGCGCTGCTGGCGCACAAGCTGCGGTTCATTTCGCCGGATGCGTTCAACATCCTGCTGTCCATTCAGCTTTTGCTGATGGTGGTCGTGGGAGGGCTGGGCTCGATCCACGGGGCGGTGCTCGGCGCGCTGTTTGTCGGCAGCTTGCCGCAGGTCATCGCACTGATGAGGGACTATCTGCCGACGGCTATTGCGCGGACCCCGGGCCTGGAGCCCGGCCTGTTCGGGATCGTGATGGTGTCGATCGTGCTCTTCGAACCGCTCGGAATCTACGGCCGGTGGCTCAAGCTCAAGGCCTTCTTCGACTACTTCCCGCTCTACCGGCGCGCGACTTTCAAGCGTCAGCGGTCGTATCTCAAGACGGAGCGCGTCCGATGATGACGGCGGTGGTCGAGCGCAATGTGAACGCCGGTGGGTTGTCGAACGGCGTCGCGACGGCGGCTTCTCCCCTGTTCTCGGCCGACAACATCTCCATCTCCTTCGGCGGCATCAAGGCCGTCGACGAGGTGACGTTCGACGTTGCGAAGGGCGAGATCTTCGCGATCGTCGGGCCCAACGGGGCCGGCAAGAGCACCATCTTCAATCTGATCAGCCGCATTTATGAGCCGACCGGTGGGCGGCTCACCTTCAACGGCGAGGACATCACCAATGTCCCGGCGCATACGATCGCGCGGCGCGGCATTGCGCGGACGTTTCAGAATATCGAGTTGTTCGAGCACGCCACCGTGCTGGACAACCTGCTGATCGGCCGGCACTGCCGCGCCCAACCCAGTGTCATAAGCGAGTTGTTCTTCACATCGGGTGTGCGCCACCGCGAGCTGGAGCACCGGGAGGCGGTCGAAGAGGTCATCGACTTCCTCAACCTGGCGAACTATCGCGAACAGCGCATCTCCGGCTTGCCGTACGGCGTGCGCAAGGTGGTGGAGCTTGCGCGCGCGCTGTGCGCAAAGCCGCAGCTGTTGCTTCTGGACGAGCCTGCGTCCGGCCTCAACACCGAGGAGACCGAAGAGGTCGCCTTCTGGATCGAAGACATCAAGAATGATCTCGGCGTCACCGTGATCATGATCGAGCATGACATGTCACTTGTCTCGGCGGTCTCGGATCGTGTACTCGCGCTCAACAACGGCCGCATGCTTGCGCTTGGCACGCCGACCGAGGTGCAGACGGATCCTGCCGTCATAGAAGCCTACCTCGGAGGCGAGGCGCCATGACCGACGCCATCCTCTCGGTAAGAAATCTGGAGACCTACTACGGTCCGATCACGGCGATCCGCGGCGTCAGCTTCGATGTGAAGCCGGGCCAGATCGTCACCATCCTGGGCGCCAATGGAGCAGGCAAGACTACGGTGCTGAAGTCCGTGTGCGGCGCCATGGAGCCCCAGAAGGGTGCGGTCACTTTCGAGGGGCGATCGATCACGCGACGTGAGCCCGATTGGGTTGCGCGCAACGGCATGGCGCATGTGCCCGAGGGCCGCGAAATCTTCCCGTTCATGACCGTGAAGGGGAACTTGCTGATGGGCGCCTATGCCCGCAAGGACAAGCACGAGATCGAGCGCGATATCGAGATGGTCTACGGGTATTTCCCGATCCTGAGGGAGCGGGCAGCGTCCGCTGCCGGATATCTGTCGGGCGGACAGCAGCAGATGCTGGCTATCGGGCGAGGGCTGATGGCGCGGCCCAAGCTGATGCTTCTGGACGAGCCGTCTCTCGGGCTGTCACCGCTGCTGACCAAGGAGATCTTCGGCATCATTCGCCGGCTCAATCAGGAGCAGGGGGTCACCATGCTTTTGGTGGAGCAGAACGCCAACATGGCTCTCAAGACGGCGCACTATGGCTACGTGCTCGAAACGGGTCGTATCGTGCTCGAGGGCGAATGCGATCGGCTGATCGAGAATGACGACGTGCGCGAGTTCTATCTCGGCCAAAAAGAGACGGCCGTGCGCGGCAAGAAGCGCTGGAAGCGCACGAAGCGCTGGCGCTAGGGTGGGAGGAACGGTGAGATGAACGCTATGGAAACCGGTTCGATCACGATCGACGGGTTCAGCACGGTTCCGACCCTGTTCTGGCATCGTGTGACGACGCGCGGCGACAAGGTCGCGATGCGCGAGAAAGATCGCGGTATCTGGAAGGCCTACACTTGGCGCGACTACGGAGACAGCGCCAGGGAAATAGGCATGGGGCTGATATCGCTTGGCCTGCAGCCGGGCGATTGCGCCGCTGTTCTGTCCGACAACAACAAGGAATGGTTGTTCTGCGACTTGGCGGTGCTTTGTGCTGCCGGCATTTCGACGGGAATCTATCCGACCGACTCGCCCACGCAGGTCGAGTATCTGGTGAACGACTGCAACGCCAAGTTTCTCTTCGTCGAGAACGAGGAGCAGCTCGATAAGATACTCGCGGTCAGAGAGCGGACGCCCGATCTCGTCAAGATCATCGTGTTCGATCTGGAAGGTCTGCGTGATTTCCGCGATGCGCAGGTCATGTCGCTCGCGGAACTGCGCGAGCATGGCAAGAAGTACATAGGAAAGAACCCGGGCGTATGGGAGCAGCGGATCGCGACACCGAAGGCGGATGATGTCGCGATCATCGTCTACACTTCGGGGACCACCGGTCCTTCGAAGGGGGCGCTGCTGACGCACCGCAACATCATCTTCCAGGGCGGTGCCTTCGAGCGCATCAATCTTGCGATCCACGATACCGACGAAGCGCTGAACTTCCTGCCGCTCTGCCACGTCGCGGAGCGGATAGGCGGCTGTTACAACCACATAGCCTCGATGCACATCGTGAATTTTGCCGAGGCTCCGGATACCGTTCCGCAGAATCTGAGGGAGGTTGCGCCGCACATCTTTTTGGCGGTGCCGAGAGTTTGGGAGAAACTCTACTCGGGCGTGACGATCGCTCTCAAGGACGGCACCGCGCTCGGCCGCGTCGCCTACAAGGCGGCGATCTCGCTGGGCAGGAAGGCAAGCGAGTATGAGCTGCGGGGGCGCCCGGTGCCCATTGCGCTGAGGATGGCGCGCGCGGCCGGCGACTGGCTCGTCCTCAAGAATATTCGCGTGGTGATGGGCCTCAATCGCATCCGGTACGCTGCGACCGGCGCGGCACCGATCTCGCCGGACCTGATCAGCTGGTACTGGGCCTTGGGCATTCGCATGTACGAGGTCTACGGCCAGACGGAGAATGCCGGGCTTGCGACGTCGAACCTTCCCGGCAAAATCAAGATCGGCACCATTGGCTTGCCATCACCGGGTACCGAGGTGAAGCTTTCAGAGCACGGGGAAATCCTGTTGCGCGGGCCCCACGTCTTCAGGGGTTACCTCAACAAGCCCGACAAGACGAAGGAAGCGCTCCGCGACGGCTGGCTCTATACGGGCGATGTCGGCAAAGTCGATCAGGACGGCTTCATCCGCATCACCGACCGGATGAAAGACATCATCATTACCGCCGGCGGCAAGAACGTGACGCCGAGCGAAATCGAGAACCAATTGAAGTTCTCTCCCTATATCTCGGATGCCATTATCATCGGTGACAAGCGCAGCTATTTGACGTGTCTGGTCATGATCGACCAGGAGAACGTCGTGAAGTTCGCGCAAGAGCATGAGGTGCCGTTCACGAACTATGCCAGCCTGTGCCGGGCGCCGCAGGTCGTGGAATTGATCGGCAAGGAAGTAGAAGCCGTGAACAAGAAGTTTGCCCGTGTCGAGACGATCAAAAGATACAAGCTGATAGACCAGCTTCTCACCGCGGAAGATGAAGAACTGACCCCGACCATGAAGCTCAAGCGCGGTCTCGTAGAGAAGAAATACGGAGGGCTGATCGACGAAATGTATCGTGCGCAAGCGTAGATGTTCGTGCACGCGCCGAAAGCGGGACTATGATAGGACACTGAAGTTACAAGAAGGAATGGAGCGTAGACGATGAGGAAACTAACCAAGCTCGCGCTGACTGCCGCCATGGGAGGTGCCTTGGCACTGCCCGCGACGGCGCAGGATGGCGTAAGTGCGACCGAGATCGTGATTGGCACCCATACCGCGCTGAGCGGTCCGGTGAGTGCCTGGGGTGTCGGCTCGACCGAAGGCACGCGCATGCGCTTCGAGGAGGCAAATGAGAAGGGTATCCACGGCCGCAAGATCAGGTTCGTGGTCGAGGACACCGGTTACCAGGTGCCGCGTGCCGTGCAGGCAGCCAACAAACTCATCAACAACGACAAGATTTTCCTGATGGTCGGTGCGCTCGGCACCCCCATGAACAACGCCGTGTTCGGCGAGCAGCTTGCCAAGGGCGTGCCGAACCTGTTTCCGCTCACCGCGGCGCGCTCGATGGTGGAGCCGCATCACGCGCTGAAGTTCACCCTGTATTCCAGCTATTATGATCAGGTGCGCGCTTCCACCAAGCACTTCGTGGAGAAGGAAAAGAAGTCCAAGGTCTGCACGATGTACCAGGACACGGATTTTGGTCACGAGATCCGCGACGGCGTGCGTGACCAGGTCAAGGCCCTGAAGCTCGAGATGACGTCGGAGGCCAGCTACGGTCCGCAGGACACGGAGTTCGTTGCGCCAGTGACGAAGTTGAAGTCCGCGGGCTGCGATCTCGTCATCATGGGCTCGATCATCCGGGACAGCATCCAGGCGGTGGGAACGGCCAAGAAGCTCGGCTGGGACGTGACGTTCGTCGGCCAGGCTGCGTCGTATGATCCGATCGTGGCGGGTGCGCCGGGCGGCATCATGGAGGGCTTCTACTCCGGCACGGGCGGTCCTTACTCCTATCCCGACACCAGCTCTGAAAAGATCAAGGCTTGGGCAGCCAAGTACAAGGACCGGACCAAGCAGGATCCGAACAGCGCCGCGCAGTACGGCTACGTGAGCGGTGACCTCGTGGTGCGTGCGCTCGAGGCCGCGGGCAAGGATTTGACGCGGGCGAAGTTCCTCGCGGCTCTGGAGTCCGTCAAGGACTACGAGCCGTTCTTCCCCGGCCCCAAGCTGACGTTCAACAACAAGCAGCACCAGGGCTCCATGGCTACCTTCCTTGCGCGCGTCGAGAAGGGGCGCTGGAATTTGGTGGCCCAGAATCTGGGCTACTGATCGAGGCGGCCGGCCACTCCCGAGTGGTGACGGCACTCAAGGCAGAACGGAGGGGCGCGCAAGCCTATTGCGTGCCCTTCCTTTTGGTGCGTAGCGCAATGCGCGTGTTGGCCTCAGCGGGTGGACGATCGCCGATCGGGGTAGGATGACCTGGACCGAGTACTGGAACCAAGACACGACGATCTACGTCAACGACCGCCACAAGCGCGTGCACTACGAGAGGATCGCGCAGGATGTGCGGCGCCTGGTGCCCGGTCCTGAGACACGTCTGGTCGACTATGGATGCGGCGAGGCGATGTCGGCGGACCAAGTCGCTGCGGCGTGCGGTCAACTCGTTCTGTGTGACAGCGCGCTGACTGTCAGGCAGCGGCTCGAAGCGCGCTACGCAGACCGCGACAACATCGACGTCATAAGCCCGGAGGCGTTCGAAGCGCTGCCGTCCGGGGCCGTTGACATGATCATCGTGAATTCGGTCGTGCAGTATCTTTCGCGCTCAGAGTTCGCCCGGCTGCTGCGGGTTTGGACGGAGAAGCTGAGGCCCCACGGTCAACTCGTTCTGGCCGACATCGTGCCACCCAACGTCAGCCCCTACGCCGACGCGCTCCAGCTCCTGAAGTTTGCCGCCGCGAACGGCTTTGCGGTGGCAGCGTTTGCCGGGCTCGTGCGCTCGTACTTCTCGGACTACCGTCAGGTCCGCGCAGGATTGGGATTTCTGCAGCTCAGCGAGGTCGAGGTGCTGAACGCCATGGCAGAAGTTGGCCTCTTAGCGCGGCGACACCATTCCAACATCGGCCACAACGCGCGCCGGATGACCTTTATCGGCATGGCGCAGACTGCCTAGCGGCGGACAGTAATGGTCGCCCGCGTGAAGCTCTCATTGTAATCGATCAGCTTGTCCGAAGCGGCCGCGGCGCGCGCAGCGTTGCCTTTGGCGATCGCGCGTGCTTCGTCGGCGTGCAGGCGAGCACACTTCGGCAGGTCGGCAGCTTCCTTGTAGTGCAGGTACCAGAAGCGGCGCGAGTGCCCGTTGAGCGAACGCATGGCGCGGGCCGCGTATTCGTTGTGCGCCGCCTCTGCCAGGAGCGTGTTCAACTCGCGATCCAGTCGCATGAAGGCAATGTCGTCGCTCTTGTCGGCGGCGGCTTCCATGCCGTCGGCTATGGCCTGGAAGCGGGTGCGTTCCGAACGGGTGGCGCGTTCCGCACTCGCGCGCGCAAGCAAGCGTTCGAGCTCGCGCCGGACCTCCAGCACGAGCAGCTGGCGCCTGGGGTCCGTATCTGTGACGATGATAGCCTTGCGGGGCAGAACGAGGACGAGGCCCTCGCGTGACAACCGCTGCAGCGCTTCGCGAATGGGAGTGCGGCCGATGCCGAGCTCGGATGACAATGCTTGCTCGGAAAGCACTGCACCCGGGGCGAGCTCCAGGGTGACGACCATCTCCTCGAGCCGGAGATAGGCCTGCTCGGTCAAGGTCTCCGGCCTAAAGGCTACGGCGCTGGGGGATTTTTTCGAGAGAAGTGTGCTCGTCATTGCAGGGCTTGGCATCCGGATGGCGAAGCCCGCCCGGACGCGGATGGCGCCGGCCACCGCCCCTGCAGGCTTCTCGTACTCGGCTTCATCCACCGTACAGCTGCGGTCGCCGCCGGGGAACGCGCCTTTTTGCACTCTTTCACATATTGCTCGATGCCTGCCACCACAACCTTGCCGCCCGGGCAGAGCGCTCAGGTCGATAGGAGGCTGGTGACTGTCACCGGGATCGTGGGATTTCGCGCACCTCGCCGGTTTCGCGGCGAGATGTCACGACATAAAGGTCCTGGTAGCCCATGCCGCCCTCGCGGAAATGCCGAAGGTCAAGGCCGTGCGCGATCAGTTGGCGATAGACGAAGTCGAATGTCGTGGCGGTGGCACCGTATGCGTCGGTGCTCAGATCCTTCTGCTCGCTGAAGCTGTGGAACCAGAAGCCGTCCTTCTCGAGACGGCTGACGCCCATTTCCTTGAGACTCGGCACGCCATGCGTCGTGAAGACCATGATACCGCCAGGAACCATGCGCCGGGCAAGGGCGCCGAGCCAGCGTGCCCAAGTCGCGCGCGGCATGTGCGTGAAGAACGATAGCGCGAAAACGACATCGTACCTTCGCTTTAGGGCAAGCTCTTCGGGAACGGCCGACGACGGGCACGCCCGGCAGCCCATCCGCGCCAGAAAGGCGACGGCGTCGCCATGCACGTCGCAGGCATCCACGTCGGCCTGGGGCAAGACGGCCTTCCAATGCCGCGTGATGCGACCGTAGCCCGATGCAAATTCGAGCATTGTGAAGGGGCGCGAGGTGTTCAGAAAGCCGTCGAGAAGCCGGGCGACAATTTCCGCCGTATGCCTGCCGCCCTCGAAGTAGGTGCGGACGGCGGCGGCCTTGTCGGTGTCGTTTGCATCGTCGTAGTGCCATCGGAAAATGTAGTCCACCGGGTGGATTGCAGGGGATACGCCGAGGCCCGACGCGATGGCCTGGGCGTGATCCGCAAGATCCGGAGGAAGGAACGACGAGTCGGCCATGGGCTACCACGCCTCGCTTGCGGCGGTTGCGGCAAGGCCTGCCGAGCACACGCGGGCGGGCATGCACAGACGGCGAGACGTCAGGTGTCCGTTGGCGAACTTGACTAGTTTTGTTCTCCAGGGGGCTTCGCTTCGGGGGGCCTTTTGAGTTTGAGTATCCTTACTGCTGCGCCGCGCAATTTCTTCCATGCGTCGCGGTCGCGAACCTTGGTTTGCACGATGCGCCCGCCAGACGGCTTGCGCTGGAGCGTGAGCAGGCGGCTGTGCAACTCCTGCAACCCCGGACGATGCCCGACGGAGAAGATTGTCGCCTTGGGGAGCCGCTCGAAGAGCTGTGTCAGGAGACGGAACTCGCTGTCGATGTCGAGCGCGGCAGTTGCCTCGTCCATGATGACGACATTCGGCTCGCCGAGCAGGAGACGCGCAAAGGCCACGCGCTGGCGCTCTCCGCCCGACAATGTCTGGTCCCAGCGCTCGTCTTCCTCGTCGAGTTTGGACGACAGGTAGCCGAGACCGACGTCCTTCAAAACCGCCAGCGCGCGCTCATCGGACAGATGCTGACTGTCGGCAGGGTAGGCCAGCGCCTCGCGCAGCGTGCCGAGCGGGATGTAGGGGCGCTGCGGAACAAAGGCGAGCTTGGCGCCGGCGGGGAGGAGGATGCGGCCTTCACCCCAGGGCCACAGCCCGGCGATGGCGCGAATGAGCGTGCTCTTGCCGGATCCGGATTCGCCGCCCAGCAACACACGCTCGCCCGGTTCCACCTTGATGTCGACGTCGTCGATGACGACGCGGCCGTCGCGGTGCACGATGGAGAGGTCCGTCAGCTGAATGGCGTCGGAACTCGTATTCTCAATGACGATCTCCGAGACGGATTCAGCGTCCATCTCCTCGAGCGCCTCGTTCAACTCGGCAACACGCTTTGCCGAGGCGTTCCATTCAGCGAGGCGGATGAAGTTATCGCCGAACCAGTTGAGCGCGGTCAGAACGGCCGTGAAGGCGGTCGCAATCTGCATCACCGCGCCGAGCGTGATCTCGCCTGCAAAGTATTTGGGGGCCGCGAGCAGCACGGGAAGGATCGGCGAGAAGAAGGAATTGCTGTTGATCATCCATGTGAGATGACCGTGCTGGCGGATGACGGCCAGCCAACGGTTGACGAGTTCGCCAAAGGTTTCGTTGAGCTGCTTGCGCTCGTCGTCGGCGCCCTTGATGAGGGCGATGCTCTCCGAATTCTCGCGCACTCGGGTGAGCTCGTAGCGGAATTGCGCCTCCCCTTCGTTCTTGCTGGCGACACGATCCACCAGGGGCTTGCCGATGAAATAGGTGAACGCCGTGACGGCGCCGGCGTAAAGGACGGCGGCGATGGCGATGTAGCCCGGCACCCATACGGTGGCGCCACCAAGGGGAATCGAGATCGAGCCGCCGACCCAGAAGAGGATGCCGACGAAGGCGATGGCTGCCAGCGTGGCGTTGAGAAATCCGATGGCAAACTCGACCACGGGCTCGGAGGCGAGCCGCATGTCCTCTGCGATGCGGTACTCCGGATTCATCTGCTCTTCGTCGCTGACGGCAAGGCGGTAGTAGCGCTGATCGCTCAGCCAGCGCGCGAGCAGGTCCCCCGTCAGCCACTGCCGCCATCGGACCTGCAACGTCATCCGGCAGCGCACCATGGCCACCGCGAAGGCCGCGCCGGCCGCGATCAAACCGACGATGAGAACAACCGCGAGAAACAGCGTGCTCGCATCCTTGCGCTCCAGGGCATCGAAGAACCACCTGTTCCAGGCATTGATGCCGATGTTGACGGCAAGGTTGGCCAGCACCAGCGCCAGCGCGCCGGCGGTCAGCAGCCAGGCGGCAGATTTCTGCTCGCTCTTCCAGAAGCCAAGAGCATGGTCGAGGAACCAGCGTCTGGTCGACGCAGGCGGTTCTTCGACGAGCGTGCCGGATAGTGCGGTCATGTACCGTGCTCACAGCGAGGACGTGCCGCGTCGTCGCGATGGCGACGGCGGAGTTGCGTCAGGCGTACGGCCTCGGCCAAGCAGCCCCTCGGGCTTCAAGCTTGACCGCAGCGCATTAGAACGCGGATTGCCGGGTTAACGTTCCTCGGCCGCTGCCGCTAGCGCGTATGGTGTGGGTGGTCGTCGGCGCGCCGCTGCATGGCTTCGGACCGATCGAGGAAGGGGGTCCGGTGCCACAGGTTCGACGGTACGAGGTCGAATCCCGTCCATGAGTTGATGGCGGCACCCTCTTCCTTGCGGCCGCTGACGCCATAGTCCTCGTTGCGGACGATGTGGTTGAGGCCGGCCTGGTGCCAGATAACCACAGGCTTGCCCTGCAGCGGCTCCGGCTTGGGGAGGACATTCTTGGCCACGTCGATGAAGCGGAGCTCCAGTCCGCGTTGGACACGGGCGGGGTCGTCAGGTTGCAGCCGGGAGACCCAGAAGTCGGCCTTGGTGAAGTCCTGCTTGGTGCGCACCGAGCCGCTGCGCACCGGTTTCAGGGTGTAGGCAATGAGCCGCGGCGGCTCGGCCCGGTTCTTGGTCTGCCCGCTGGTGATCCTCAGGACGGAGAACTTGGCGGGGTCCCAGATCTCGCCGCCTTCGCGCCCGTTGTTGAAGGGACGGCGATTGGTGAAGGGCCTGCCGTTCTGATCGTGGTCGCGTTCGATCATCTCGACCGTGTTGGTGCGCGGGTTGCCAAGATTGAACTCCATGCGCCAGCCGCCCATGTGCAGATGGGTGGCATAATCGTGGCTCACGCCCTTCTTGTCATAGAGCTGAAAGAAGTTCTCGGCCGTGCCGCCGACGCGCACGGTGATGGTGCCGTCATCGGCGAAGCCGTAGCGCAGAACGTAGCGGTAGTTTTCCGAGAAGAAGGTTGCCCACAGCACGAGCACCTGGCCGCGCAGCACCTTGTCCTCGACCTCGCCGCGCTGATTGATGTGGTTGTTGTCGATCCAGCGGACGTGGTCGTCGACGATCTCACTGGCGACCACGCCGTCGGCATGAATGCGCGCGCTGACGATGCCGGCCTTCGGGAAGAAGCTCGGATTCGGCCGGGTCATATGGAAGTCGTAGTTGGTGATGTCGAAGAATTCCTGCTTGTACTGGTTGTAGGGCACGTACATCTCGGCAAGCGCCATGCGGTTGAGGATGCGGACCCAATCCTCGCTGCCGTCAGGCCGGTAGCCCTTCATGAAGTCGATGCCCTGCAGCTCCCACACGGCGGCGCGGCCGTAGCCGTGCTGGGCGATTTTGTCCTTTGCGGTCGGCAGGATGCGCCAGTTGATGCGCCAGCCGCTCTCGCGCTTGGCCGGCGGTTCGCCGCGGACCGTCACCGGGAAGTACTGGATGATCTCCTCGGCCCGCGCTTCGGGCGAGCTGGTGAGCACACCGAGACACGCAACGGCGCACATAAGGAAGGCGGCCCGTGGCCGCCGATGACTGCTAACCAGCACGCCCTACCTCCGCCCCGTCATTCAGTGATGGTCGAGAACGACCTCGTTGGTGCTCAGATCGACCAGAATTTGATCGGTGCGCTTGGGGCGCGAGAGCCAGAGATAAACCAGCCGGTGCCCGTAGGTCGTGCTCTGCGGATCGTTGTCGAGCGGCGAGAGATGGCTGATGGTCACCTCCCCGGGGCGGGCGGCTTTGAGGATCGCATCGAACTCGCTCACTTTCTGGCGGGCGAGAGATACGGCCTGGTCCAACTCCTCCTGCGCGAGCGGGGTAGGGTAGTTGGCGTCAGCGCGCACATCGAGCGCGCGGCCGGTGCCGAGATCGACCGTAGTGCGTGTGGTGACGCCTGTGGCGTAGTCGTAACGCATGACCATCGCCCGCTGCGGGTCTGCGGGTTGCGTGCCGCGCGGAACGAGGTCGCCTCCGCCTCCGGCCGATTCCACGGGAGAGACCAGCGGGCGCACGCTCTTGCCTGCCTTGCCGGCCGGAGTCGAAGCCAGCCCCGGAAGGGTGCCGGTGCTGCCGCGGGCTGTGAACTTGCCGCGCTCGGACGAGGCGCTGGCCTCGATCTCGAGCGCCTTGTTCAATTGATCTTCCGTGAGCGCACGGCCAGACGACATGGCAGTCACCACAAGTGCTGCGGCCAAACTGGTGCCGGCGAAGACCCGAAACCGTCGCATGCTGCGATCCGATGTCACCAAGGAGCGCCAAAAATACGCGTGCCGGGAGGCGCAATCAAGGCCACCGCGGTTGCGAGGGCTTGGATATGCAATCCGAAGGCTTCGCCAAACGGCGAACGGGGCGGCCTTGGGCCACCCCGCCTTGCCACTCGCGAACCTGTTGCCGCTAGGCGCGCCGGACCAGGCCGGCGACCAGCGAGATCACGAACAGGACGATGAACACCCAGAACAGCAGGCGGGCGGCGTCCATGGCGAAGCCGGCCACGCCGCCGAATCCGACCAAGGCCGCGACCAGCGCGACGACGAGAAAGACGATGGCGTAGTGAAGAAGATTGCCCATGACGGTCTCCATTTCATGCCAACCTTCCGCATGCTGGCATCAGCGTTCCCGTATCAACGCGGGCCTCCCAAACCTGGTTCCTGGGGGTGGCGTGCGCTTTGTTGCAGTGCGGGACTGGCTGTGCGCGTCGGGGTCCTTACGGAGTGACATTGCCGGTGAGACCCCCCATATAGGCGTCAGTCTCACGGGGAGACGCGGAAGGTGACAATGAAATTCATTCGTCTGGCCAGCCTGGCGCTGGCGTTGGCTTCAGTCCTGATCTTTATGGCTGACGCAGCAGATGCACGTGGGGGGCGTGGCGGGAGCATCGGAAGCCGCGGCTCCAAAACCTACGCCGCGCCGCCGTCGACGACGACGGCGCCCAAGCCAGGCTCGCCTATCGAGAAGTCGATGACTCAGCCGGGCGCAAAGACTGCGTCCCCGGCGGCAGCGGGCCCTGCGGCTGCGGCTGCGCCCTCGCGCTTCGGCGGCGGGTTCGGCGGGCTGCTGCTGGGCGGCCTGCTCGGTGCCGGCTTGTTCGGCCTGCTGTCGGGTTCCGGCCTGTTCGGCGGCTTGAGCGGCCTCGTGTCGTTCCTCGGCCTGTTGCTGCAGGTGGGTCTGATCGTCGGCGCGGTATACCTGGTGATGAGCCTGCTGCGGTCCCGCAACGGGCAACAGCCGGCACTGGCGCGCGCATCGGTCTCGGGCGGGCCGAGCGGTCAGCAGAACCAGAATTACGATGCGCGCAGCATGAGCGCGTATGCGGGCGGCGGCGCAGCGAACGGTGCGCTGACCATCGGCGCATCGGACTACGACGCCTTCGAGAAGCTGCTGAGCGGCATCCAGACGGCCTACGGCCAAGAGGACGCGATCGCGCTCGGCGACATGACGACGCCGGAAATGCTCTCGTATCTGAGCCGCGATCTCGCCGACAACAAGAAACAGGGCATCCGCAACGAGATCTCCGACGTCAAGCTTCTGCAGGGCGATCTTGCCGAGGCCTGGACGGAGAACGGCAGCGACTATGCCACGGTGGCGATGCGCTTCTCGATGATCGATGCCGTCGTCGACCGGGCGAGCGGTCAGGTGGTGGAGGGCAATCGCACCACGCCGCAGGAGGCGACCGAGATCTGGACCTTCCGTCGCGATCATCGCGATTTGAATGCCGGCTGGCAGCTGTCGGCCATTCAGCAGGCCTAGGCGACCCTCAACAAGAGACACCCAGGGCGGGCCTCAGGCCCGCCCTTTTCGTTTGGCGCAACTCAAGCAGTAAACGAGTTGTTAATTCAGTAAGCGCACAATTCCCCGTTGATATCGTCGCGAGACTTGGGAGCGACGCTTGGCTACGAGATACTTGCTTCATCCTGCCCCGCTTCGGTCTCCGGCCGGCTCGCCGGAGAGCGCCGCCGAGGCAACGCTGCGCGATGGCGGGCGCGTACCTGTCTTCCTGATCGCCGCGCTGGTGTTTGCGGAAGGCGTTGCCGCGCCCTGGGCCTGCACGGTGCGCGATCTTTCGGACGGCGGCGCGCGCCTCGAACTCGACCGTGCCAAGCCGCCGGTCGTGTCCGAGCAACTGCCCGATCAGATCGTGGTGCACCTGTGCCCGGATCGGACGGATGTCGACTGCCGCATCGCATGGCGTGACGGCCGCCATTTCGGCGTGCAGTTTCTGGGCGCGTTCAGGCCGGCGACGCGCTTGCCCATCTAAGGCAACCTTCTCAGAGCGCGGCTGCTGACCTAGTGTCAGGCGTCGTGGCCGAGGAGATGAGCATGCCGCAGGATCGAAACTCGGCATCCGCCGTTGTGCTGCTGCATGGCATCGGCGGATCGGCGCGCATGTGGACGCCGCAGTTGGCGCCGTTTGCGGCAGCGGGATTCGAGGCGGTGGCTGTGGATCTGCCGGGCTACGGCGTACGTCAGCCGGTGACGGCAGTCGACTTTGAGGGTCTCGCAGCGGACGTCGAGGCGCAGATCGCGCGGCGCCGACTGGATCGGCCGGTCGTGGTCGGGCACTCCATGGGCGGGATGGTGCTGCAGACGATGCTGCGGCGGCGGCCGGACGGCTACCGTGCTGCGGTGCTGGCGTGCACCAGCCCGGCATTCGGAAATGCGGACGGCGACTTCCAGAGGAAGTTCGTGGCGGACCGCCTTGCGCCCCTCGATGCCGGCAAGACCATGGCCGATCTGGCGCCGGAACTCGTCGACCTGATGATGGGTCCCGCGCCCGAGGCCGCGGGACGCGTGCTGGCGCTGGAGGTGATGCGTGCGGTGCCGGCGGATACCTACAAGGCTGTCGTGCGATGCCTCGTGACCTTCGATGGGCGGGCAAACCTCGCCAAGATTTCTGTTCCCACGCTGTGCCTGGCGGGTGAAAAGGACCCGAATGCCCCACCGGGGATGGTCGAGCGCATGGCATCGAAGATACCTGGTAGCCGGTTTGTCTGCCTGCCGGGCGTGGGGCATCTGCCGAACCTAGAAGCCCCGGCCGCATTCGATGCTGCTATCCTGGATTTTCTGAGGGAGACGATCTCCCGTCCAGCCAATTGAACGGAAGTCCGCATGAGCACCCCGAAGGACGCCCCTATTTTCGATCCCGTGGCTTTCCGGCTGGAGCGGCGCGAAGCCGAAATCATCGACAAGGCGCGGCAATTCGGAGCGCGCGTGCTGGCCCCGCGGGCCGCCAAGCACGATCGCGAGGCGACGTTTCCGATCGAGAATTTCCGCGACATGCATCCGGAAGGGCTGCTCGGCATCTGCGTGCCGGAGCGGGACGGCGGCCAGGGTGCGAGCTTCAGGACCTACTGCCTGGCGGCGGCGGAGCTCGGCCGCTACTGCGGCGCCACCGCGCTGTCGTGGAACATGCATGTGTGCTCGACGCTGTGGACCGGCGCGCTGGCCGACGATCTGGAGATGAGCGCGGAGGATCGCAACGCACACAACGGGCGGCGCTCCAAGCACTACAAGCGGATTGTCGGCGAGGGTGCCATCTATTCGCAGCCGTTCTCGGAGGGCGGCGCGGCGGCGGCGGGCGCGGCGGCGTTCGGCACGGAGGCGAAGCCGGTGGACGGCGGCTTCCTCGTCAGCGGCAAGAAGATTTTCGCGTCGCTGTCGGGGGCGGCGGACTACTACGGCATCCTGTGCACCGAGCGCAGCGAGGGCGACGCGGCGAGCCGGAAGAACACGCTGTACCTCGCGGTGCCCGCCAAGGCCGAGGGCGTGTCGGTGGTGGGTGACTGGGATCCGCTGGGCATGCGCGGCACGGTCTCGCGCACGCTGCTGCTGAAGGACGTGTTCGTGGCCGAGGACGAGATGCTGATGCCGCGCGGCGTTTATTTCCGCGCGGCGACGTCGTGGCCGCACATGTTCTTGACGCTGTCGCCGACCTACATGGGGCTGGCGCAGGCGGCCTACGATTTCACGGTGAGCTATCTGCGCGGCGAGCTGCCCGGCACGCCACCGGTGAAGCGGCGCATGTTTCCCACCAAACAGATTGCGGTGGCGGAGATGCGCATCATGCTCGAGCAGACCAAGGCGCTGTGGTTCCAGGCCGTAAGCGAGGCGCGCGCGGAGCCGACGAAGGAGCAGGTGCTGCGCGCCTACGCGGCGCAGTTCACGGTTATGGAGAACGCCAACGCGCTGGCAGCCAAGGCCATCCGGACGTGCGGCGGGCAGGCGATGCTGAAGAACTTGCCGCTGGAGCGCGTCTATCGCGACAGTAGATGCGGCTCGCTGATGCTGCCGTGGACGGCAGAGATCTGCCTCGACCGCATTGGCAAGGAAGCGCTGTACGAGGCCGGGGAGACGGACGCGTAAGGGGCAGCAACGCTGCGCGAGCCTATTCGTCGTGTTGGCTTTGCGTCCACCTTTTGACGTGCGGAATGCGCGGAACGATCACCGCGTAAACCGATGCGATTGCCGCTATCGCATACCAGCCGATACCGATGGCCATGCCTACCGCCGCGGCAAACCAAATTGCAGCTGCGGTCGTCAAGTTCCTGACGGTGTTGTTGTCACTCTTGAGAATCATACCCGCGCCAAGAAATCCGACACCCGATACAATTTGCGCCGCTATCCGTGCGGGGCTGTTGGGATCTGCGGCAGTCGATATGAATGTGAAGAGGCAGGCGCCGGCCATCACGAAGCAATGCGTGCTGATTCCTGCGGGCTTGTTCCGAAGCTCGCGTTCGACGCCTATCAACGTGCCGAGCAGTAGGCACAGACCGAGCTTGAAAACGAATGCGCCTTCCAAACCCGTCAGAAAACCTGTCATTCTCGACTGCTCCTATGACTCTGCTGGAACACTGCATGTTCGTGCAATAGAGCAGAAATTGGGGCGACGGGATGCGATACAGTGCGCCTGAACGCGTTCTGTTCGAAGTTGTTCTGTGAGCAGGTCTCAGGTCTTCACAGCGAAAGGACATGCGATGGCCATGGCCAACAACACGGTTTGCGTCTGGTACGACAAGGACGCCGAGGCGGCGGCCCGTTTCTATGCGGAGACGTTTCCCAACAGCGCGGTGACGGCCGTTCGGCATGCGCCGAGCGACTATCCATCCGGCAAGGCAGGTGACGTGATTACCGTGGAGTTCACGGTGGCTGGCATCCCTTGCATCGGGCTCAACGGTGGCACCGCGTTCAAGCACAGCGAGGCCTTCTCGTTCCAGATCGCCACCGACAGCCAGGAGGAGACCGACCGCTACTGGAACGCCATCGTCGGCAACGGCGGCCGGGAGAGCATGTGCGGCTGGTGCAAGGACAAGTGGGGCATATCCTGGCAGATCACGCCGCGTGTGCTGACGGATGCGATGGCTGCCGGCGGCGCCGAGGCCAAGCGCGCGTTCGAAGCGATGATGACCATGAAGAAAATCGACGTTGCGGCGATCGAGGCGGCGCGGAGAGGCTGAAAACAACCGTTGTCCCGAATTCAACTGTCATCCTCGCACGTGTTGCGAGGATCCAGCATTCAGCAGACGCCT
>CADEEC010000057.1 GCA_902826255.1 uncultured Hyphomicrobiales bacterium
GCGCAGCGCTTCACGGTGAGAGAAGTCTCTACCGCCGCGAGCAAGTCGAACCCCGCCGCCCCTTCCGATTGATAGTCGGGCAGCGGCAACCCCCAGCCATGTGCCAGCTGCACCACCCTCATGCGGCGTGATCTGGACAGACGCTTGGTGGTCATACGGACGCTGTGTGCTCGGCAAGCCAGGTAGCTGCGCGGTCTAGCAGGCGCCGCGCGACATCATTCTTGTCGAGTTCCGGCCAGCTCTCAACCCCTTCGGACGTAATCAGGTGAACAGTGTTTCTATC
The DNA here is from genome assembly GCA_902826255.1 of uncultured Hyphomicrobiales bacterium. Taxonomy (GTDB): domain Bacteria; phylum Pseudomonadota; class Alphaproteobacteria; order Rhizobiales; family Hyphomicrobiaceae; genus AWTP1-13. The sequence continues at coordinate 284 of CADEEC010000057.1, forward strand.
GCCGCCCATAATCCCCGTCTCGGGTGAGACATCATTGGCAACCAGCCAGTCTGCGCCCTTCTTCTTGCGCTTCTGCTTGGCGTACTCGATCACGTTCTGCGTCTCTGCCGCAAACCCGATGACAAGGGGCGGGCGTCGATCTAGCGGGCTTGAGGCAATGGTCCTGAGAATATCCGGGTTCTCGACCAGCTTGAGTTCCGGCGTGCCCTTGGCCCCCTTCTTGATCTTTTCGGAGGACGTGCCTGCCACGCGCCAATCGGCAACGGCGGCAGCGAATATCGCAAGATCGGCAGGAAGCGCCGACTTTACGGCAGCAAGCATCTCCTGTGCCGTTTCGACGGAAACAACATCCACGCCCGCGGGTGGAGGCACGCTTGTCGGTCCGCTCACCAGCGTTACGCGGGCACCGAGGCGCGCGGCTTCAGCCGCCAGCGCCGCACCCTGCTTGCCGGAGGATCGATTGGCGATGAACCTAACCGGATCGATCGGCTCATGCGTCGGACCGCTGGTGACGAGCACATGCCGCCCCGCCAAAGGTCCCGCCTGCGCCTCTCCCGAGAATTGCGGGCGACCGCCGAGCAGCGCTTCAATCGCATCGACAAGCTCCGGCACCTCGGACATGCGGCCCAGCCCGGCTTCGCCGCGCTCCGCCATCTCCCCGATGGCGGGACCGACAAAATGGATGCCGTCGCTGCGCAACGCTTCGACGTTACGGCGTGTCGCTCGATGCGCCCACATGCGCGGGTTCATTGCCGGCGCGACAAGCACCGGCTTGTCGGTGGCCAGCAGCACCGCCGAGGCAAGATCGTCGGCATGCCCACCTGCCATCTTAGCCAGAAGGTCCGCAGTCGCCGGCGCCACCACGATCAGGTCCGTCTCGCGCGAGAGCCTGATGTGGCCGATCTCCCGTTCGTCGTTGAGATCGAACAAATCGGTAAACACCCGCTCGTTGCTGAGCGCACCAACTACCAGAGGCGTGACAAACTGCAGTGCCGCCTTGGTCATGACGACACGAACAGCAATGCGCCGTTCCCGGAGCCTGCGGATCAGGTCCAAGGTCTTGTAGGCGGCGATACCCCCGCTGATGATCAGCAGAACGTTTTGAGCTGCGTCCCTCGCACCCGGCGTAGCCCCCGCCGATGCCTGCTCCTGCCTCATGTAGGTGCGCACCCTGTCGGCTGTCCGAAGCGTGATGCTTTGTCCCCTGCGCAGGTTGGCCACCAGGTGACCATCGTTGATCGCCGCCAGGCCGAATTTCGTAGGGGTTAGGCTCGACCTGGTAAGAAACACCTCGATTTCCTCCAGAAGTGTCTTGGCCAGGGTCATGTCAACCATGATATGGGCAATTTCCCATGCGTCAATGGGCTTACTCTCCCGCATCCCGTGGACGCCCAGCAAAGCGGCACCGCCCGCGTGTCGATTTTCCGCGCCCGATTAAGGTTTTGGGATAACCCTAAACCCACTCATCAATTGCCGGGCTTTTACGGCTCCTTTACCGATTGTGCAAACGGCCAGCGGTTCGGGGTAAATTAAAATGCTGCGCAAAGTTGGACTTACAGCTCTATTCGCCATTCTTCCGATTACAGTAGCTTATTCCGGGGTCGCGGCTCCGCCGATGCAGCAAGCTACATCCGGCATGATTATTCACGTCGGCGGGGAAATAAAGGGCACCGCGCGCCCCATTACGCGGCGTGAAACTCATACGGTCATCAAGCGCTATCGCAGTATTCCCGGCGGCGGCGACATCAAGGGCACCGCCACACGCATCACGCCGGCCGAAACGCGCACCGTCATCAAGCGCTATCGCAGTATTCCCGGCGGCGGCGACATCAAGGGCACCGCAACCCGCATCACGCCAGCCGAAACGCGCACCGTCATCAAGCGCTATCGCAGCATCCCAGGTGGTGGCGACATCAAGGGTACCGCAACACGCATCACCCCCGCCGAGACGCGCACCGTCATCAAGCGTTATCGCAGCATCCCAGGTGGTTTCCTGCTCGAAGGCAGGGCGACCGGCCTTCCTCGCTTCAAGTCCGTTCGCTACGACGCCGCGGCGAACACCTTCGTGCTCGACGACCGTTTGACCTATGCGTCCCCGGTCTCCGCCGCAGCAGCCGCAACGCTGGCCAAGGCCATCGCCGCCGACGATAGGCTCGGCGTGTCCTTGGGCGAGGAAGACGAGATCATCTACGGCCGCCTCGCGGCAAATAGCGATGTGGCAATAGACCTAAAGCTGGCCGACAACTTCCTCGGCGACATGATCCTGCCACCGCAGGAGTGGACCGCCGCCTACAAGTTCGTCAACGGGCATCAGCCGCGGCAGACCATCCACCGCGACAACGCAGTATTTTTCAAGCTTCGCGATTTCAGCTTTTCCAACAAAGATGGAAAGATTGAGCTCGCAACTACCGCATTCGACGCCAGGATTATACCTGTCCTCAAAAAGCCCGCCTCAGATGGAAGTTATTTGCCGGATTTCAAAGCTATCGAAGCTGGCAAGGCTCCGGACGATTTTGTCTTCAACGCCGCGCACATTGCCGACAACATTAGCTACTATGCCACTGAAGACCTTATTGCCAACGTGCACGCCTACGGAGAAGTCGCTGCGTTCTTCCGCGCGCTGAAGGCCAACAAGGCAGATTTGAGGAATCTGGCTGTGGTCCTCGAGGCTGCCGCGGCCGGCACGGAACGCCGCTTCACGGCCGACACCCTTGAAGGCAACTGGCTCGAGTACCTTCGCGATATCCAGACCCGGAACCGCTATGGCAACTGGTCGGGGCCGCCTGCCGACCTGTACCAGGGTCGCGTGAAAAGCGCTGCCGCGCCGGCAAACTAGCCTGTTTTAGCCGCTTCGGCTCCCAGGGGCGCCCCTCCAGGCGCCCCTCTTTGTTTGGATCCGTCCCAAACAAGCACGTCGACGTGGCGTCATGATCCCCGATAAACTGTGCGGAAATCCCGCCGGGCAGCGCCTATCGCTGCAAGGCTCTGATAAACATCGAGCAATTGATCGATTCGCCTCAATGGGCGGGTCGCATTGGCTGGATCGCACGCATGGCCGCCAGTACCGACAGACAAAGACTGAGCCTCGTGGACGGTGATGCTACCGCGTTGCCTGAAGCCGCGTTGTCCGCTGTTCGCACTCTAAACCTCGAAACTGAGGGGCTGGGCGCGCTTCGCGCTGCTTTCGAAGGCGACCTTGGCAAAGCCTTTGACCTTGCTGTCTCGACCCTGGCACTGGCTAAGGGCCGTGTCATTGTGACGGGCATCGGCAAGAGCGGCCATGTTGCACAGAAGATCGCCGCAACTTTCGCCTCCACGGGCAGCCCTGCCTTCTTTGTACATCCCAGCGAGGCAAGCCACGGCGATCTCGGAATGATCCGGCGCGAGGATGCGATCGTGGCGCTCTCCTGGTCCGGCGAGAGCGTCGAGCTCGGCAACATCGTCACTTATTCGCGCCGCTTCCGGGTGCCGCTGATCGCCATCACGTCGCGCACCGACTCCACGCTCGGCAAGCAGTCCGATGTTGTTCTCGAGCTGCCGCGCGCAAAGGAAGCCTGCCCGCACGGGCTTGCGCCCACGACATCGACCACCATGCAGCTCGCCCTCGGCGACTGCCTTGCAATCGCGCTGCTGGAGCACAAGGGCTTCACGGCGCACGATTTCAAGATTTTTCACCCCGGGGGCTCGCTGGGCGCCGCTCTCAAGTTTGTCGCCGACATCATGCATACCGGCGACCGGCTGCCACTGGTGGGCGAGGACGTGCCGATGACCGCTGCGCTCGTAACGATGACGCAGCGATCCTTCGGATGCCTCGGTGTGGTCGATGCCGCCGGCGCTTTGTCGGGGGTGATCACCGATGGCGACCTCCGGCGTCACATGGGAAACGATCTGCTCAACGCGCGCACCGTCGACGTCATGACGAAGCAGCCCAAAGCCATAACCCCAGACACGCTCGTTTCAGCCGCGCTCGAGCAACTCAACACGTCGCGCATTACATCGTTGTTTGTCGTTGACGACGGCAAGCCGGTGGGGATCATTCATATCCACGACCTGCTGCGCGCTGGCGTCGCCTAGACAGGAAGCCTGTCTCTCAATTCTGGAAAACGTCGGCCCACTCGGGATGCTTCTTGCGCTCCGCGTTCACGAAGGGGCAGAGGACGAAAATCTTCACGCCTTCCCTACGCGCATCCTCGACCATGCGCGCTGCCAGCTGCCTTCCGACGCCCTGACCGCGAAATGCATCCGGCACACCGGTATGATCCGCAATGATGAGCGTGGGGCTGGAGCGGCTGTAGGTGAGCTCCGCCTCCGCGTCGATGCCATCAATGCGCGCCACGTAACGCCCCTTTGTGGGCCCTTCCTCACGCGTAATCTTGACCTCGGCCATTCAGCTCTCCCGTGTTTTGAGATGCAAGCCTAGCACACATCGCAACTGCATGCGGGGCCCTTCGAGGGACAACCACCTCAAAGCTTCTCGACGCAAAGCAACGTCCCGCGCGCGGATGCTACGCGCGCCTCAGCACCAGCAGGCAGATCCGGGCCCTCGGCGTTCCACAGCGTGTCGCCGACACGCACCCTTCCACGGCCGTGCTCGATCGCTTCCTCGACCATCACGATCATCCCCACCAGCTGATCACCGCGCCGGTTGAGATCAGGTTGGTCAGTCGCGAGAACAGAAGGATGTGCCCATACGAAATCTATCAGCACATCTGCGATGAGAAGGAGACCGCCGGCGGCCAGATACCACCACCCCGCACGGTCGCCGTGCGTCAGCTGCCAAAGTCCGGCAAGCCCCAGAACCGCCGCCACCCAGGGAAGAAGCAGGCTGATGAACGCTACGCACCAGGCGACGGCGCTCGGCCCGCGATCATGACGTTCCACGCTCGACCACCAGCACCGTACCCTTGGTGCCTGTAACCGTGACCCGGGAGCCCGCAGACGCATCGGGTCCTTCGGCGGCCCACAGCGTGTCTCCGACCCGCACCTTGCCGCGGCCGCCCTGGATAGCCTGTTCCACGATCACCGAGCGGCCGATGTACTGCTGGCCGCGCACATTGAGATCGGGCTGGTCGCTGATGGCAACGTCCGGTCGCGCGTACTTGCGCACCCAGAAGACGGTAAGAACGGACAGCAGCGCAAAGGCAAGCACCTGCCACTGCCATGCGATGTCGGTTGCGAACGCCAGCAGGCCGATGATGACTGCCGCGATCCCGAACCACAGGAAATGCACGCCAGGAATGACGGTCTCCAGAACCAGGAGCGCCACTGCCAGAATGAACCAGTTCCAAGCTCCCAGGCTGTAGACCAGTTGCATAAGGCCTCCTCCCGGCAATTGCCCACACGCGATCCTAACGCCTCAGGTCTGAGGTACGCTACCTGCGGCACGGCCGGCCGGGCGGCCCGTGGCCGCGTTCCCGCCTTTGCCGAACGCCTCGCTCGTGATTTCGGCGAGGCCTGCCAGAGAACCGATGACGCTCGAGGCATCGAGCGGCATCATCAGCACCTTCTGGTTGGGCGACTGGGCGAGGGATTCCAGAGCCTTCACGTAATTGTTGGCAACGAAGTAGTTGATGGCCTGCACGCTGCCGCCGGCAATAGCCTGGCTCACCACCTCGGTGGCCTTGGCTTCCGCTTGCGCAGCACGTTCGCGCGCCTCCGCATCCCGGAAAGCGGCCTCCTTGCGGCCCTCAGCGGCCAGCACGACGGCCTGTTTTTCGCCCTCGGCCTGCAGGATCGCGGCCTGACGGTGACCTTCCGCCTCGAGGATTTGTGCGCGCTTGTCGCGTTCCGCCTTCATCTGACGCGCCATGCTGTCGACGAGATCACGCGGCGGGGCGATATCCTTGATCTCGATGCGGGTGACCTTGACGCCCCACGGCTCGGTGGCGGCGTCAACAACCTGCAGAAGTCGTGCGTTGATCTGATCGCGGTTGGCCAACAGTTCGTCGAGATCCATTGACCCCATGACGGTGCGGATATTGGTCATGGTCAGGTTGACGATGGCGGGGCGGAGTTGGTCGACCTCGTAGGCGGCCTTGGCCGCGCTCAGGACCTGGTAGAAGTTGACACCATCCACGGTCACCATGGCGTTGTCCTTGGTGATGATGTCCTGCGAGGGGATGTCGATCACCTGCTCCTTCATGTTCATCTTCGCGCCTAGGCGCTCCATGACCGGGATCAGGATGTGCAGTCCCGGCACAAGCGTCCGCGTGTATCGACCGAAGGTTTCGACAGTGAAGTTATAGCCCTGGGGGACGATCTTGACCGTGGTCCACAGCGCAGCCAGCGCCAGCACGACCACAAGTATGACGAAAATCTCGAATCCGCCGGAGAAGGGGCTCATTGACAGGTCTCTTGTGTTGTATTTCTCATGTATCGCACACGATCACACTGCGAATTGTTTTAGATTACGAATCCGAACTACTGGTAAATCTAAGTTTCAAAATAAAATAATCTTGGACCGATAGCAGCACAACTGTATATAATACTCAAAGCGGAACTATGGCTTCGCTGGCCGGAGTACGCGGCGCGGCCTCATGGAACCGTGCCGGCCACCGCAGGTTCAGCTCCCGAGGTGACTACCCCATGCCGTCCCTGATCCGACAAGCGTCTGTGGAGACCCCGGATATCGCTGCGCTCTGGTTTGGACCCGATCAATGGGTCCCGAATAACCAGCGGCTACCAGTGATCCTGTACCGGGGTGCCGTGTCGTGCGCCGGTGAGGCCCCCGCGACAGCCTTCGAGCAGACCTTCGCGCGCAACGGATGGCCGCCGGAGTGGCGCAATGGCGTTTACCCCTATCATCACTACCACTCTACTGCGCACGAGGTGCTCGGGTTCGCGGAAGGTGCGGCGAGATTGATCCTGGGCGGCCCGCAGGGACACGAGATCGAGGTGAATCCGGGAGATTGCGTATTGCTGCCCGCGGGCACCGGACATTGCAGGCTGGATTGCAGCCAGGACTTTCTGGTCGTCGGAGCCTATCCACCGGGCCAGGAATGGGACCTGCTTCGAGGTCCGATCTCCGAAGCGGGCCGCGCACGCATGGACAAGATTGCCTTCCCGCTATCCGATCCGGTGTTCGGGGCGGCCGGACCGCTGATGCAGCTTTGGATACTGCCCGCTTAGCCTCTCGTCACAGCCATCCCGCCAATTCCCGTCTGACGACCGCCTCGATGACCTGCATGCCGCCATCGCTGTCGTTCAGACACGGGACATAAGCGAACTTCTCGCCGCCGTGCTCTATGAACTTTGCGCGGTTTTCCATGTCGAGCTCCTCGAGTGTCTCCAGGCAGTCCGCCGAGAAGCCCGGAGCCACAATGGCCATGCGCTTGATGCCGGACTTTGCGAGGCGTTCGACCGTATCGATCGTGTAGGGCTGCAGCCACGGGTCGCTACCGAACTGGGACTGAAAGGTCGTAAGCCAGCGGTCGGTCGGCCAATCCAGCGTCTCGCGCAGCAGACGCGACGTCTTTTGGCATTGGCAATGATAAGGATCGCCTTGCTCCAAATACTTTTGCGGCATGCCGTGGAAGGAGGCAATCAACGTCTCGGGCTCGAAGTCGAGCGCTGCTAGGTGCGTACGGATCGAGCCGGCTACGGCATCGATATATGCTGCGTTCTCGTAGTAGGGATGGGCCACGCGCACGGTGGGCTGCCACCGCATTTGCATCAGCGCGCGAAACGCCTGATCACACGCGGTGGCTGTCGTAGCGGCTGCGTATTGAGGATAGAGCGGAACGAGCAGCACTCGGTCGCAGCCTTGTCGCTGCAAATGTGCCAAGCGCTCGGCAATCGCCGGCTTGGCGTAGCGCATGGCCCAGTCGACGGTGACACGCTCGTCAGTCAGCATCGCTGCGAGCTTCTCGGCCTGCGAGCGCGTGATCGTCTTGAGCGGCCCCTCGTTATGCGCCTTGTTCCAAATCTTCTCGTAATCGCGGCCTTTGCGCCCGGGTCGGACCGTAAGAATTATCGCATTGAGGATGAGCCACCACTTCAGCCGAGGCTCCTCGATCACGCGCCGATCCGACAGGAACTCCTTGAGATAGCGCCGCATGGACCAGTAGTCCGTTGCGTCAGGCGTTCCAAGATTGAGCAAGAGAACGCCGATGCGGCCGCTTTCAACCGGAGGATGACCTGGAGGACGATTTGGCAGCCGAAGCGGCTCGCTCATTCGTTTCGCGCTTTTCCTACAGCGGGCCTGCCGATACTGACATAGGTGAAGCCGTGATCAGCCATGTCTGCAGGCCGGAATATATTGCGTAGGTCGATGATAAGGGGCTTTGCAAGCACCTCTCGCAGCCGCGGCAGGTCCAGCGTCTTGAACTGGCGCCACTCCGTAAGGATCACCAGCGCACCGGCGCCCTTCGCACATGCATAAGGGTCCTCGGCGAACTCGACCTCGGCAAGCATCTTCCTCGCGTGGTCCATCCCCTCCGGATCATAGGCACGAACCTTTGCACCCGCATCGAGAAGTGCGGTGACAATGGGAATGGCCGGCGATTCACGCATATCGTCGGTGTCCGCCTTGAAGGTCAGTCCAAGAACAGCAACCTGGCGGCCGCGGATGCTTCCGCCGCACGCTGCGATGATCTTCCGCGCCATTGCGCGCTTTCGCTGGTCATTGATCGAGATGATGGTCTCGATCGAGCGAATCGGCACGCCAAAGTCCAAGCCCGCCTTCAGCAGTGCCAACAGGTCCTTGGGAAAACACGAGCCGCCATAACCCGGGCCCGGTTGCAAGAACTTGGGCCCGATACGATGGTCAAGCCCTATTCCATGCGCGACTTCCTGAACGTCTGCGCCTGCCTGCTCGCACAGGTCCGCAATCTCGTTGATGAACGTGATCTTGGTCGCCAGGAACGCGTTGGCCGCATACTTGATCACCTCGGCGCCGCGGCGCTCCGTAAAGAGGAGCGGGGCACCATTCGCGGTAAGTGGCGCATAGATTTCTTCCATGATGGCTCGCGCGCGTGGGTCGTTGGTGCCGACCACGATGCGATCCGGCTTCATGAAATCCTCGATGGCAGCACCTTCGCGAAGGAACTCGGGATTTGAAACAACCGCCACCTGCGCGTCCGGACGCACGTCGGCAATGATCCTCGATATCTCGTCCCCGGTACCGACCGGGACCGTCGATTTCGTTACGACCAGGGTAAAGCCGTTGATGGCGCGCGCGATCTCCCGCGCAGCACCGTACACCTGGCTGAGGTCTGCCAGCCCGTCGGCGGGCCGCGACGGCGTGCCGACGGCAAGAAAAACCGCATCCGCGTCGTTTACTGCCTCTGCGACATCCTTCCTGAATCCCAGCCGTCCGGCCGCTACGTTTCTGCCAATGAGTTCCGTCAAGCCCGGTTCAAAAATAGGTGTTTCACCCCGCTTCAAGGCGGCGATTTTCGCGTCGTCCTTGTCGACACACGTTACGGTGTGGCCGAGTTCCGCCAAGCAAGCACCCGAAACGAGACCGACATAACCAGCGCCTACAATTGCTACGCGCATCTAGCTCATATCCAAGTTGATGTTTGCGTGTTGGCAAGTGACCGGGTGCACATTCGGGACACACGATGTGTCCGAATATTCTGTCCACATCTGATATTGAAGAACCACCTCATAGCAGGTAGTCTACCTCGTCGGTCGCACCGGCGTGGCTGGCGGTTGCTCCACTAGCCATTCGTTCGCTCTTAGACTTGCTGGCAGTCTTAAAGCCTAGCATGCAAAGACCCGACCACTTTTCACTTGCTGCATGGCTTGTAGCCCTCCCTCGCTACACCAAACGGGCCGTTTTGGCAGTTAGCGATCTCGTGCTGCTTAATGTCGCGCTCTGGCTTGCGATTTTCCTACGTATCGGGGAGTTGGTTACTCCCCAAAACCCACAATCGTTGCTGGTTCTCGCAACGGGCCCCCTACTTACGCTGATCGTGTTCTTTGCCTTGGGTCTATATCGGTCGGTAACGCGGTTTCCCGGCGGCACGCTCTCCATGAGCGTCATCTTTGGTCTTGTGGCAGCAACATTGTGCTGGGGCGTGCCCGTTATTCTGGCAAACGAAAACACTTTCCCCCGATCAGTACTTCTGATCTACCCAATGGTCGCGGCTATTTTGGTGCTCGGAAGCCGCCACCTCGCTGGAAGGTTTTTGCGCGCCGCCGGCGTACGCTCCGAGCGGACCGCAAGCCCCCTAAAGCGCGCTATCATCTACGGTGCAGATAACACCGGCATGCAACTGCTTGAGGCGCTGCGTAGCGCGCACAGTTGCAGCGTCATGGCATTCATCGATCCAAGCACAAACCTGCCCGGCCAATACGTGGGAGGCGTGAAGGTATTTCGTCCGGAACGGCTTGCTGGCCTCGTCCGCGCGTGGGGGGTCGACGAAGTCTTGCTTGCCATCCCCAAGGCGCGTCAGTCAGACTGCCGGGCTGCGCTGCGCCAGCTTGAAACCATGAACGTCAAGGTTCGCCTGCTGCCCGCCATGGAAGACGTTGCAACGGGCCGGGTAACGGTCAGTGACCTACGCCCCGTGGACGCGGAAGATCTCTTGGGTCGCGATCCGATCACGCCCGATCCAGGGCTGCTGGCACGCAGCATCACGGGAAAGCATGTGATGGTGACAGGCGCCGGAGGCTCCATTGGGTCTGAACTCGGCCGACAAATCGTCCGGCAGCGGCCCGCAAGACTCGTACTCGTCGAAATGAGCGAGGCACACCTCTACGAGGCAGACCTGCAAATACGCGCGCTGATCGGGAAGCTCGGACCAGACTTGATCGCGCCGGTGGTTAGTCTGGTGCTCGGCTCGGTTCTTGACGTAAACCTGATGCGGCGCGTCATCCGAGAAAACGCGATCGATATCATCTTTCACGCCGCAGCCTTCAAGCATGTGCCTATCGTCGAGCACAATCCCGTCGTGGGTTTGCAGAACAACACATTCGGCACATGCGCACTGGCCGATGTCGCCGCCGAGGAAGGCGTCGGGAGGTTCGTACTTGTGTCCACCGACAAAGCTGTGCGGCCGACAAGCGTGATGGGGGCCAGCAAACGCCTCGCCGAAATGGCGCTCCAGGCCCGCGCTTCCGAGACCCGCGGCTCGACGATTTTCGCGATCGTGCGCTTTGGGAATGTGCTCGACAGCTCCGGTTCTGTGCTGCGCCGCTTTCGAACTCAGATTGAGGCCGGCGGACCGGTCACGGTCACTCATCCGGGGATGGTGCGCTACTTCATGTCGATCCCCGAGGCAGCCGCACTGGTCATTCAGGCCGGCGCGATGGCGGAAGGTGGCGATATTTTTGTTCTTGATATGGGAGAGCCCATCAAAATCGTGGACCTTGCCCGAACCATGATACGGCTCATGGGACAGGAGGTTCGGGACGCCGACAATCCCGATGGAGATATCGCCATCACGTTCATCGGGAGGCGTGACGGAGAGAAATTGTACGAGGAACTGCAGCTGGGCGAGAATGTCGTCAGCACCTCGCACCCGCGAATACGGCGATGCTTCGAACCATACTTGGAAAAGCCGATCCTGGATGAAGCTCTGGAACGTCTCTTAGACGCCATGTCGGATGGGCGCACTGCGATAGTCCGCGATGCGCTCAGTCGAGCAGTTGAAACTTATGTACCGGAAGAGCGCGGCGTTGCACGGGTTGCTTGACAGCACGCCGGCAAGTTGAGACCGCTAGACCGTGGTCGTCTTGATATCGACAAAGCGAATCTCGGGGTTGCGCTCCGCAACCCACGAGAGATTGAAGGCCGAGGTCGCCAGAAACACCTGCGCGCCATCAAGGTCCGTAGCAACAGCGGATCGGTTCTTCTCAACAAAGCGCGCCATGGCGGCGGGATCGTCGGCCTCTATCCAGCGCACCGTGTCGCACGGCGCCGGATCGAAGCCGGTCTGTAGACCGTATTCGTGCTTTAGACGGTCTGCCAGCACGTCGAGCTGCAGGCTGCCGATCACGCCGACGATCGGCTGCGTGCCGTCCAGCGGGTTGAACAGCTGCACCACGCCCTCCTCGGCCATCTCCCGCAGCGCCTCGCGCAGTTTCTTGGCGCGGATAGCGTCCTCAAGACGGATGCGACGAAGGATTTCCGGCGCGAAGCTCGGGATACCGAGGAAGGTAATATCCTCGCCCTCGGTCACGGCATCGCCGATGCGCAGCGCGCCGCGGTTTGGGATACCGACAACGTCCCCGGCATAGGCCTCCTCGGCCAGCGAACGATCTTGTGCGAAGAAGAACTGCGGCGCTGCCAGCGCCATCGTTTTCTCCGTGCGCACCACCTTCACCCTCATGCCGCGCGTGAGTTTGCCGGAGCACACGCGCATAAAGGCGATGCGATCACGGTGGTTGGGGTCCATGTTCGCCTGGATCTTGAAGACGATACCGGTCATCGCCTTCTCGGTGGCTTCCACCGTGCGGGTGGCTGCTTTCTGATTGCGCGGCGAGGGCGCATACGCGATCAACGCCTCCAGAATGTCGCGCACGCCGAAATTCTTGAGCGCACTGCCGAAAAAGACGGGTGTCAGCGTGCCGTCGCGGAACTTCTCGAGATCGAAGTTTCCGCAAGCCGTCTCCACCAGGGCGATCTCCTCCCGCCAGGCCGCAGCCGCGTCGCCGAGAAGGTTGTCGAACAGAGCATCGTCTGGGCCAGACACGGCCTTGCCTTCCGGTTCCTGCTCAACCTGCCGGATGCGCGGCTGGACAAGATCGTAGGTCCCCTTGAAGTCGCGCCCGCGCCCGACCGGCCACACCATGGGCGCCGTTTGCAGCGCCAGCACGCTTTCGATCTCGTCGAGCAGTTCCAGAGGCTCGCGGCTCTCACGGTCCATCTTATTGATGAAGGTGATGATCGGGATGTCACGCAGCCGGCAAATCTCGAACAGCTTGCGCGTGCGGCTCTCGATGCCGCGCGCCGCGTCGATCACCATGATCGCCGAGTCGACCGCAGTTAGCGTGCGATAGGTGTGATCGGAAAAGTCCTCGTGGCCCGGCGTATCGAGCAGATTGAAGACAGACCCGCCGTACTCGAATGTCATCACCGACGTGACAACAGATATGCCGCGCGCCCGCTCGATCGCCATCCAGTCCGAACGCGTATTTCGCCCATCCCGCTTGGCTTTTACCTGCCCGGCGAGCTGGATAGCACCGCCGAAAAGCAGCAGCTTCTCCGTGAGCGTGGTCTTGCCGGCGTCAGGATGTGAAATGATGGCAAACGTGCGCCGGCGCGCGATTTCGCGTGCAAGCGGACTTGCCTGCTTCGGCGCGATGGCGTCGCTACCGTTTTGCGCGGCCTGCGCCTGTCCTGGTGTGCCGTCGTCCATAAGAATGCCTGATCTGAAGCAGGCGCCTCTATAGCATCGTTCGCCAGCTGTCGTGCAACCACCGATATATGGTTGCCAGGATGCCGAACGTCTACTTGCGCTCCTGAGCCTTTCGCATGGCCGCGGCGAACGCACTCTCTCCTGCAGCCGATGCTTGCGGCGGTGGCGCGCTGCTGCGGGGTCCGGTGGACTGAACTTGCGACCGGCTGCCTGTGGCCGCCGCCCCGTCGATGGTACCTGACCGCATGGTGAGAGCTATACGCTTGCGGCCGACATCGACCTCCTTCACCCGCACCTTCACCACCTCGCCAGCCTTCACAATCTCATGCGGGTCCTTCACGAACCGGTCGGCCAACTCGGATACGTGCACCAGCCCATCCTGGTGCACACCGATGTCCACAAAAGCTCCGAACGCCGCCACGTTCGTCACAACGCCCTCGAGCTGCATGCCCGGCTTGAGGTCGGTGATCTTCTCCACGCCTTCCATGAAGGTGGCTGTTTTGAACTCGGGACGCGGATCGCGGCCGGGTTTCTCCAGCTCGGCTATGATGTCGGTGACGGTCGGGATGCCGAACGTCTGGTCTGCGAACTGCGCCGGCTTGAGCGACTTCAAGAACGCCCGATCGCCGACGATCGATTTCAATGGCCGCTTGGTCGCCTCGGAAATCTTCTCCACCACCGGATAGGCTTCAGGGTGTACCGCCGATCCGTCGAGCGGATTCTTGCCGTTCATGATGCGCAGGAAGCCCGCGGCCTGCTCGAACGCCTTGGGTCCGAGCCGCGGCACTTTCTTCAGCGCCGTCCGCGCCTTGAAGGCGCCGTTCTCATCGCGGAAGGCGACAATGTTGGCGGCAAGCGTCTGGTTGAGGCCTGAGACGCGCGCGAGCAATGGTGCCGACGCCGTGTTCACATCGACACCGACTGAGTTGACGCAATCCTCGACTACGGCATCCAGCGATTTCGAGAGCCCGCCCTGATCCACATCGTGCTGGTATTGGCCGACGCCGATCGCCTTCGGCTCGATCTTCACCAGCTCCGCCAGGGGGTCCTGCAGGCGGCGTGCGATGGAAACGGCGCCGCGGATAGACACGTCGACCGCTGGAAACTCCTTCGCGGCCAGCTCGGACGCCGAATAAACCGACGCACCGGCCTCCGACACCATCACCTTGGTGAGTTTCAGGTTCGGCATCTTGGTGATGAGCTCGGCAACCAGCTTGTCCGTCTCTCGGCTCGCCGTGCCGTTACCGACGCTGACGAGCTCCACCTTGTGCTTCATGCACAGCGCCGCCAGCGTCGCCAGGGCGCCGCGCCAATCGCTCTTGGGCTCGTGTGGGTAGATCGTGTCGGTATCGACCAGCTTGCCGGTGGCATCCACCACCGCGACTTTCACGCCGGTGCGGAATCCGGGGTCGAGACCCATGGTCGCGCGCTGGCCCGCCGGTGCTGCGAGCAACAAATCCTTCAGGTTACGGGAGAACACGGAAATCGCTTCCGCATCCGCCCGCTCCTTCAGCCGCGACAGCAGGTCCGCGGCTATGGAGGCAGACAGGCGGCTCTTCCAGGCAAGCTGCGCCGTATCCGACAACCACTTGTCTGCCGGCCGCCCGCGCTCGGCGATGTTGAACGCTGTCATCACCTTGAGCGTGGCGGGATGCGGCTTGCCCTCCTCATGCGCCACATCAAGATCGATATGGAGCACGCCCTCGTTGCGGCCGCGCAGCATAGCCAGCGCGCGATGCGAGGGAATGTCCTTGATCCTCTGCCCGAACTCGAAATAGTCGGAGAACTTCGCGCCTTCCTCCTTCTTACCCTTCTGCACCGACGACGCGAGCACCCCATCGCTCCACTCCCACTCGCGCAGCTCCCCGACGAGCTTGGGTGCTTCCGCCATACGCTCGATCAGGACATGACGCGCGCCATCGAGCGCGGCCTTCGCATCGGCGACGCCCTTCTCTGCGTCGATGAACTTGGCAGCTTCGGAATCGGGCACGAGCGCGGGATTCGCCAGCAAGGCATCAGCCAGGGGCTCCAGACCCGCCTCGCGCGCGATCTGCGCCTTGGTACGGCGCTTGGGTTTGTAGGGTGCGTACAGGTCTTCCAGCGCAACTTTCGTCTCCGCACCATTGATGGCGAGCGCCAGCTCAGGTGTCAGCTTGCCCTGCTCCTCGATGCTCTTGAGCACCGTCGCCCGTCGGTCTTCCAACTCGCGCAGGTAGCCCAGTCTCTCCTCGAGTTTGCGCAACTGCGTGTCGTCGAGGCCACCCGTCTTTTCCTTGCGGTATCGCGCAATGAACGGCACCGTGGCGCCCTCTCCCAGGAGACCCACCGCCGCCGCCACCTGCGCGATGCCGACATTCAGCTCGGTCGCGATACGCTGATTGATTCTGTCCATGAGGTCCCTGGCGAGCTCCTGCTATCGGGGGAGCGCTACATTGCCGATTCGTGAATGCATCGGAAGTGCGACCGCGTCAGGCAGCCATGCCACCAAGCCGCGCCTTGATGATGGCCTCCGCCTCGCTGACGATGCGGTCAACCAGCTCCTTGCACGTTGGGATGTCATTGATAAGACCCATGCTCGTGCCGGCTGACCAGATCCCGTGTTCCATGTCGCCCGTCTCGTACACCACGCGCCCCTTGGCGCCGGCGACATAAGGACCAATTTCCTCAATGCCCTTCCCTTCCTTCTCCATGGCGATGGCCTTCTTCGCCACGGAGTTGCCGAACACGCGCGAGGTATTCCTAAGCGTGCGCAGGATGAGCGCAGTCGAGCGCTCATCTGAGCCAACGATAGCCTCCTTCACCCTCTGGTGGATGGGCGCCTCCTTGGTTGCCATGAAGCGCGTGCCCATGTTGACGCCCTCGCAGCCGAGCGCCAGCGCCGCCACCAGACCGCGAGCATCCGCCAAGCCGCCCGACGCGATCATGGGAATCTTGATGACGTTGGCGGCGGCAGGCAACAACACAAGATTTGGGATGTCGTCCTCGCCCGGGTGACCGGCGCATTCGAAGCCGTCCATGCTGATAGCGTCGACGCCCACCTTCTCGGCCGAGATGCCATGCCGGACACTCGTGCACTTGTGGATGATCTTGACACCATTCTCTTTGAACTTGGGAAGGAACGGTTTCGGGCTATTGCCCGCAGTCTCCACAATCTTGATGCCCGAGGAAATGATGGCGTCGATGTACTCCCCGTAGGGGCGCGGAACCAAAGTCGGCAGGATGGTAAGGTTCACACCGAACGGCTTGTCGGTCATCTCCCTGCACCGCGCGATCTCTTTGACCAGGTCCTCTGGCGTCGGCTGAGTTAGTGCCGTCAGGAACCCGAGCGCCCCGGCATTTGCGACGGCGGACGTCAGCTCCGCGCGGCCCACCCACTGCATGCCGCCCTGCACAACGGGATGCTGCACCCCGAACATCTCGGTGAATCGCGTGCGGATCATCGCAACCTGACCTATGCTTCCTCTCCAAGGCCGGGAACATAAGGTCTGGACCCGGGAAAGGCGAGGCGCCAGTCTCGCCGCCAGCCGGGAAGGAACGAGCAATGAGCCAGGGTTGGAGCGAGATTCTTTATGGCGTGCAGGATCGCGTCGCGACCATAACGCTCAATCGCCCCGACAAGCTCAATGCCTACACGAAGGTCATGTCCGCGGAATTGCGGGAGGCGTTCGAAACAGCTGACAATGACGACACGGTGCGCGCAATAGTCCTGACTGGCGCTGGCCGGGGCTTTTGCGCCGGCGCCGACATGGCACGGCTGACGTCGGCGGCGGAGGGCAAGACCGATCTCCGCAACGACGGCGACTGGCCCATCGAAGGTCTGTCCGCCAATTTCGCGCAGCGGTGCAGTTATATTCTCGGCTTGAAGAAGCCGGTGATCGCAGGGATCAACGGCGCGGCCGCCGGCATCGGTCTCGTGCTCACCCTCTACTGTGACATCCGCTACATGGCCGCCGGCGCCAAGCTCACGACGGCGTTCGCGCGACGCGGCCTGATCGCGGAGCACGGCATCTCGTGGATGCTGCCGCGATTGATCGGCCCGATGAATGCCATGGACCTCCTTACGTCTGCGCGCACCGTTCAGGCTGAGGAAGCGGCGACATTAGGTCTGGTGCGCGTTCTTCCCGCCGAGGGCTTTGCACAAGCCGTTCACGATCGCGCAAGCGAGGTCGCCAATCTGTCTTCCCCGCGCTCCACGCGCATCATCAAGAAGCAAGTCTACGAAGCTCTGTTTCAATCTCTCGCGGAAGCGACGGCGATCGCCAACCGCGAGCAGGCCAAGTGTCGCGACACAGAAGATTTCCGGGAGGGAGTCGCGCACTATGTCGAGAAGCGAGCACCACGGTTCACGGGGCGCTAGACAAGCGTCCAGCTACTTCTTGAGCAAATTCAGATACAGGGCCTTGGACTTCGGGTCTTCGAAAGTGCCCGTGGAAGTACACCACTTTTTCTGCTCATCGCAGGCTTTCGGCACGGTGGCGGATGTGCCGGCGCACGCGCGGTATGCTTCCGTGCAGGACTTCGGCGCCTTTGCCGACCAAGCTGAACCAGACATAAAGCTTCCGCCCGCAACCAACCCGCCGGCAGCTAAGGCTAAGACCAAGGTCTTCCGCATGACGGACAATCTCCCGACCAAGTGAACCTCCGTATAACAGATTGCATCTGCCGCCAGTTTGTTTGCACTGCAGAATTTGCAGCCGTTGTTTGTCCTCGATTCACCACGGCACGGTCTGTGCTTTAATTCCAGACGACAACCTCCACGGGCAGGACTACACTTTCAATCGGGAATGCCTTGCGGGTCGCGGCTCGACGTGACCACGTCGCACCAGGCGTTGGCACGTGGCGTCGCGACCCCTGAACCAGATGTTCAGGAGGAGTCGTCATGGCGCATGCAGCAGATGTCATCCTTCCCGTACAGCCAGCTCCTGGGTTGCCTGCTGTACGCTCCATTGGGGTAGCGGATCTCAAATATGCCTTGGCCAAGGGGTTGGACGACTTCCGGGCCATGCCAACGCATGTCATCTTTCTGAGCCTTATCTATCCGATCGCTGGCTTGGCCTTGTGGCGCGCCACTTACGGCTCAGACCTTGTCCCGCTCCTCTATCCACTGGCTGCGGGTTTCGCCCTAGTAGGGCCGTTTGCCGCCGTCGGCCTTTACGAGTTGAGCCGCCGCCGCGAAATGGGACTGGATACCTCGTGGAGACATGTCGCTGACATTCGTCACTCGCCTTCATTGTGGTCCACCCTAGCGCTCGGCTTCCTCCTGCTTGTCCTGTTCGGCGTGTGGCTGGCCGTCGCCAACGGCATCTACGTCGCTTACTTCGGCTACCACCAGCCGGCTTCGCTGACCGACTTTGCCAACATGGTGTTCGGCACGGGCGCGGGACACAGCCTCATCCTCGTCGGCAACGCAGTGGGCTTCCTGTTTGCCCTGCTCGCCTTTGCTCTGAGTGCGGTCTCCTTTCCGCTGCTGCTGGATCGCAACGTTGGCGTGCCCGTTGCCATCGCGACGTCTGCCAAGGTGATCCTGAGGAACCCACTTACAATGGCCCTCTGGGGATTGATCGTAGCTGCCGCATTGTTTCTGGGCTCTCTGCCGCTGTTCTTCGGCTTGGCGGTAGTCATGCCGGTGCTCGGCCACGCGACCTGGCATCTCTACCGGCGGGTCGTTGAGCCGGATAACGGTCCGAGGCCGGAGTACCACCCTCAACCAAAAGGACGTCGCTACGCAGCGGACTTCCCGTCCTCCCTGTTTGCGCCCTACTCGCGCGGAGACCGGCGCTAAGCCTCGCACCGGGCTGGTTCGCGTTGCGCTGATGGAACTTCCGGTTCATCGTCGGTCGAGGACGTGAACCGGGGGAACCGCCCATGCTGCCGCTGACCGGGATCAAGGTTGTCGAGTTCGCAAACAATATTGCTGGTCCCTACACCGGCTACATACTCGCGATGCTTGGTGCCGAGGTTCTCAAGATCGAGCGGCCACAGGGCGGCGACGATGCCCGCGGCTGGGGCCCTCCTTTCTGGCGCGGCACGTCTGCAACCTTCCAAGCCCTCAATGTCAACAAGCGCGGTGTTACCGTAGACCTGAAGAGCACCGAGGCCATCGCTTGGGTGAAGGAGTACGTCGCGGGATGTGATGTACTGGTTCACAACATGCGACCGGGCGTAATGGAAGAGATTGGCCTAGGCAGCGCAGCGATGCGCGCTGCCAATCCCCGGCTGATCTACTGCAACGTATCAGCGTTCGGCCCAACAGGACCGATGCAGCGCAATCCGGGCTACGAGCCTATGGTGCAAGCCTTCGCGGGGCTCTTCTCGATCAATGGCTATCCGGATCGCCCGGGCGCGCGTATTGGCACATCCGTGCTGGACCTTGGCAGTGCCGTATGGGCGGCGCTGGGTTGTGTAACAGCGCTCTATCGCCGTGAGCGTACCGGCAGCGGCGGCGTCGTGGACGCCTCCCTCTATGAAACGGCGCTTGGCTTACTGACGGTGCACTTCGCTCGGTATCAGGCAAGCGGCACCCTTCCCGAACGCCACCCCAGCGGATCTCTCGCGGTCGTCATTTTCGAGGCGTTCGATACCGCCGATGGACAAGTGATCGTTGCCGCCGCCAATGACCGGTTGTTTGCCAAGTATGCCAACGAGGTCGGTCACCCGGAGTGGGTGGGAGACAGCCGGTTCAAGACCAACGCCGACCGCCATGCCAATAAAGCAATACTCCTGCCCATGGTCAGAGAGATCATGTGCCAGCAGCCGAGTGCGAGCTGGGTTCAGCGTTTGGAGAAGGCCGGTGTGCCGTGCGCGGCCATCAACGACATTAGCCACATGAAGGCCCACCCGCAGACGGCGGCGCTGCGCATGGTGCAGCCCGTTCCAGAAATCGACATCGGCCTGATGGCCTTGCCGCTATCGTTCGACGGGGAGCGGCCAACGATCCAAACGCGAGCACCGCGCCTGGGCGAGCACAATCCAGCTTACGGCCTGCCTGCAGCCAAGTAGCTGCGGCCGCTTACCGGCCCTTCCAGTTGGGTTTGCGCTTTTCAGCAAACGCCTTCGGCCCCTCGATCGTATCGTCACTGCGCGTGAGCGCATCGAAGGCGGGATAGTGAAGATTGCGCGCGGCAAGTTCCAAGCCCGGCACATCGAGCGAGCGCATCACGACCTGTTTGGTCGCACGAATGCTCATCGGCGAACATTCCAGGATTTGCTGCGCCCATTGACGCGCTTCCTGCATCAAGCGCTCGTGCGGGACAACAGCAGTCACAAATCCGAGTTCAAATCCTTCCTGCGCCAGAACGTGGCGGCCCGTCATCATCATACCCATCGCCTTCTTGAGCGGAATCTGGCGGGAGAGGCGCTGCATGCCGCCGGCGGCGGCCGCTAGCCCGACGCGTGGCTCGGGCAAAGCAAACTTGGCCCGGTCTGACGCGATGATGATGTCGCAGGCGAGCGCGATTTCGAAGCCGCCACCCATGGCGACACCGTTGACCGCAGCGATGACCGGCTTGTCGAGATCAAACCTGCTGGTGAGCCCACCAAAACCCTTTGGCGGCGTAACGGGCCTGGCGCCGGTCTTGGCCCGGATCTCAGCATGATACTTGAGGTCGTTTCCAGCGGAGAAGGCCTTGTCGCCGGCGCCCGTAATGATCGCGACCCAAAGCTCCGGATTGCCGGCGAACTCATCGAAGGCGTCCGAGAGCTCCTGGTTCGCCATCGGATGCAGGGCGTTGTAGACCTCGGGCCGATTGATTGTGATGACAAACAGATGCCCGTCCCGCTCCGTCTTGCTATACTCGCCCACCTCAGCGCCCTCCTCGTTGTTCTGATCCGTGCCTAGCCTCGAAACCGGGCAAGCCGGCCATCGGCCCGCATTTTGGCCGCCGGATGGCTGCACGGACCGCAAGGTGGACTTTAAGAGGCCTTGCCGGTGCCTGCACAGGGCCGATCAAGCTTTTAGCGGTTGCGGATTCCGCCTTTTTGTGGCTTTTGGGGGCCGAAACCGGCGATGAGCCGTCTCCCCCATTTTGCAGGGCGCCAGGGCCATGAAGGTCAGGAATTCTTTGAAATCGTTGCGTGCGCGTCATCGCAACAACCGGCTCGTACGCCGCAAGGGCCGCGTGTACATCATCAACAAGACCAACCGCCGCTTCAAGGCCCGGCAGGGCTAGCAGGCTCGCGATTTTGACGACGCAGGCCTTTGGCGGCTATGCTTGCCGGATGCTGCGACCAGTCCGCTTGACGCTTGCGATGGCCGTGACGGCCATTGTGGGATCTTTTGTCGTCTGGCCGAGTACGCCGACCTGGGCGCAG
>CADEEC010000058.1 GCA_902826255.1 uncultured Hyphomicrobiales bacterium
AGCCCAGTGCACTGGATTCCCGCCTCCGCGGGAATGACGATTGAATTGGAGCGACGCACATCTCAACAAACGTCACCCCCGCGAAGGCGGGGGTCCAGGTCCCGTCTCAACGCAGGGACGCGTGCTCGGCGTGCACGCTGCGGTCCACGTCGGTGGAGAAAAGACAGCACACCCTCGCAGCACGGTGCACTGGAGTCCCGCCTCCGCGGGAATGACGCCTGAATTGGTGCGCCGCGCCCCTCAACAAACGTCACCCCCCGAGGGTGGCGGTCCATCGAACAAATCGCGCCATTCCGGATCGATGCTCTTCTCGCCCGAGGTTCAACGCTCAGGTAGACTTGCGGGCATGCCGCAGCCCCGCATCGTCAGCCTCATCGCCAGCGCCACCGAGTTCGTGTGCGCGCTCGGGCTGCGCGACCAGCTCGTCGGCCGCAGCCACGAATGCGATTTCCCAGCCGATATCCTCACGCTGCCGCAGCTCACCGCCCCCAAGTTCAAAATCGAGGGCACCAGCGCCGAGATCGACGCCCGTGTGCGTGACATCGTGCGCGACGGCCTCTCCGTCTACCGCGTCGACGGCGACGCGCTGAAAGCTCTGTCGCCCGATGTCATCGTCACGCAGGACCACTGCGAGGTCTGTGCCGTCAGCCTCTCCGACGTCGAGGCCGCCACCTGCACCTGGACCGGCCGGGCGGTGGACATCGTCTCGCTGAAGCCCGACAGCACGGCGGACACCTACGCCGACATCCGCCGCGTGGCCCGCGCGCTCGGCGTCGCGTCGGCGGGCGAAGTCCTGGTCACGGACATGCAAACCCGCATTGCCACCGTCGCACGCCGCGTCGCAATGGCCCCGCGCCCGCGCGTCGCCTTCATCGAATGGGTGGAGCCGCTGATGGCCGGCGGCAACTGGATGCCGGAGTTGATCGAGACCGCCGGCGGCGACAACCTGTTCGGCGCGGCCGGCAAGCATTCCGACTGGATGCAGTGGGAGGAGCTCACGGCCGCCGATCCCGACGTCATCCTGGTCGCCCCCTGCGGCTATGGCTTGCAGCGCTGCCTCGAAGAGCTGCCGCTCCTGCAAGCCAAGCCCGGCTGGCGCGATCTCAAGGCCGTCCGCTCAGGCCGCGTCCATTTCGCCGACGGCAACGCCTACTTCAACCGCCCCGGCCCCCGCCTCGCCGACAGCACCGAAATCATTGCCGAGATCCTGCACCCGGAACTGTTCGCGCCGCGCCACCACGGCACCGCCTGGGTCACGATGCCCGGCTGATCGCGTCGGTACGCAGCAATCCCCTCTCCCCATTTTTATGGGTCAGGGTGAGAGGCAGCCCCAAACGTCAACGCCTGAAGCTCTGGGTCCTGGCTCTCGCTACGCTCGGCCGGGATGACAGGAGGGTCCGGAAAATTTTGTCATCCCGGAATTGCGCGCAGCGCAATATCCGGGACCCAGGGCTAACGGAACGGCCTCAGGCCGCTTCCGCGCCGTAGTACAGCATCGACACGTGCTCGGCCTCGGCGAAGAACAGCCAGCGCTCCACGACCAAGCCCACCGCCATCGCCAGCACCGCCAGCACCGAGCCCGCGATCCCCGCCACCGGCGCCGGGATCAGCGTCAGCAGCAGCGCCGCAATCGGTGCGGCGAACGCCAGCACCAGCACCAGCGTGCGCAGCTTGTCCGCGTGCTTGCGCGCGATCGTGTAGCCCATCTCGCGCATCACGAAGTTGGGTTGCGTGTGCGGCGGCTCCAGCGGCCGCACCTTGCCGAGGTAGCCGAGCCCCGTCGCCATTTCCGCCGTGTAGCGCTTCTCTCCCGTATCGATCCCTTGCCAGTAGCTCACCTTCAACATGGCCCCGAGCGCCAGCAGCGCCATCGCCAGCCACGCCGGAAAGGCGCTTGCTTGCCCGAACAGATGCAGCAGCGCGTTGAACAGCACGGCGCCGCTCGCCAGTCCCAGCACGATGTACAGCGGCGCCGTCAGCGGCTGGTACCAATGCCGGATGGTGCGCAGCGAGGCGTAGATCATGCCCGTCGTGTACAGCGTCGCCACCGCACATAGGGCCGCCAGCAGCGCCAGCGGCGTCACCAGCCGCTCATAGAGCACCCACAGCAGCGCCAGCAGCCCCGCGGGGATGTAGGTCGCCACCGCAAGCACGCCCTCACGCGACAGCCACGACGTTCGCCATTGCGAGAACGCGCGCCATGCTCGCTCCGGCCGCCCCAGATGCGCCGTCGACGACAGCAGCCCGGCCGTGATCAGCCCCAGCGCTGCGCCGAAGCCCACAATCCCGAGCCACCGCTCCACCGGCACCAGCCCAACCACCGCGCCCAGCGCCAGCCACACGAGCAGCCCATAGCCCGCGCCCGACGCCGTCGTGAACAGGATCACCGAATATGCGGGATGCATGACCGATCCGACCTAGCGCGACATGACGCGGTCGACCCACGCGAACAGCTTCTCGACCGCCGCGCCGGTCGCGACCTCTTTCTCCGTCGCACGCACCGGCGGCGGCACCTCATCGCGCCGCTGCCGCGGCGGCAGATACTTGTTCACCGGCTTGTAGCCGAACTCGGGAAGCAGGTCGAAGCCGCCGCGCTCGGCCACCAGCTGCGACACCGCACTGTTGGGATCGCCGATATCGCCGAAGTGCCGCGCCCCGGTCGGGCATGCGCGCACGCACGCCGGCACGCGATCTTCCGGCGCGAAGGTCTCGTTGTAGATGCGGTCGACGCACAGCGTGCACTTCTTCATCACGCCGTCGTCGTAGTCGTACTCGCGCGCGCCATAGGCACACGCCCACGAGCACAGCTTGCAGCCGATGCAGGTGTCGGGGTTCACCAGCACGATGCCGTCCTCGGCGCGCTTGTAGGAGGCACCCGTCGGGCACACCGTCACGCAGTCCGGCGTCTCGCAGTGCAGGCACGAGCGCGGAAAGTGCACCGTGCGGCCCTTGTCGCCCTCGCCCACCTCGAAGCCGTGCACGCGGTTGAGCCAGGCGCCGTGCGGATCGGCACCGTAAGGGTCCTGGTCGGTAAGCGGCGCGGAGTAGCCTTGCGTATTCCACTCCTTGCAGGAGGTCGCGCACGCCTGGCAGCCGACGCAGGTGTCGAGATCGATCACCAGCCCCAGCTTCTTGGCTGTCGTTGCGGGAAGTGCCGTCATTCCGCAGCCTCGGACCGCCGTCCAACACCGACATCAATAATCGGCTCGAACCGCGGCGACGTCTCGCCTGCTTCTTCCGCTGCCGCCTTCTCCACCCGTACCTTGAGGTCGTACCAGGCCGCCTGCCCCGTGACGGGATCGCTGTTGGAGAAGCGGTAGCCGCCTCGCTGCTCGGGCAGCAGCTCGGTGATGAGATGGTTCAGCAGGAAGCCGCGCGTCGCCTCCGGCGCATCGGTGTCGAGCCCCCAGGCGCCGGCGCGCTTGCCGATGGCGTTCCAGGTCCACACCGTGTCGGCGTTGACGCCTTCCATCAGCTTCACCTGCGCCTTCACCCGCCCGATCGCACTGGTGATCCATACCCAATCATCGTCCGCAATGCCGAACTGCGCCGCGCGCGCGCGGTTCATGTAGAGCCGGTTCGACCCGTGAATCTGCCGCAGCCAGGAATTCTGCGAGCCCCACGAGTGATACATCGCCATCGGCCGCTGCGTGATCGCGTGCAGCGGGAAGTCGCCCTCCGTCATCTCGCCCTCGAACGGCGGATACCAGAACGGCAGTGGGTCGAAGTACGCTTCGATGCGCTTGCGATGCTGCTCAGGTGGCTGCACCGCGCCGTGCCCGCGCGCCGCAAGCCGCATCTTCTGCATCGTCTCGCTGTAGAGCTGGAAATAGATCGGCGTCGGCGCCAGCCGGAATCCCTTGTCGACCGACCACTCCGTGTAGTCGCGGTTGGCGTGCCGGAAATAGCGCATGTGCGGCGGCAGGTGGTGCACGTGGAAGCTGCCGTTGGCGATGTAGTGCTCGAGCTGCCGCGGATTAACCGCGCCTTTCCCGAATTCGCCGCCGTTGGCGCCGCGAAAGCCCGCCAGCGGCCCGATGCCCGGCCGCCGTTCGTGGTTGACGATGTAGTCAGGATAGCCGCCAGGGAACTTCGCCTTGCCCGTCTCCGTCGTCATGCCGGGCAGCCCGAGCCGCACCCCGATATCGAGCAGCACATCCTGGAACGGCCGCACATCCCGGTCCGGCTTCACCACCGGATGCCGGATCGCATCCGCCGGCGCATCCGGCTCCGAGATCGGCCGGTCGAGCAGCGAGATGCAGTCCCATCGCTCAAGATAGGTCGTATCCGGCAGCACCAGGTCGGCATACGCCACCGTCTCGGACGCGTAGGCATCCGAATAGATCACCTTCGGGATCTTGTACTCGCCCGTCGTCTCGTCCTTCTCGGTGAGGTGCGCCAGCGTCGCACCGAGATTCATCGACGAGTTCCAGCCCATGTTGGCCATGTACATGAACAGCACGTCGATCGGGTACGGATCACCGCGCGCCGCGTTGGCGATCACCATGTGCATCATGCCGTGTGCCGCGAGCGGCGCGTCCCAGCTGAACGCCTTGTCGATCCTCTGCGGCCGCCCCTCGGCATCCACCAGCAAATCCTCCGGTCCCGTGGGGAACCCGAGCTGCGGCCCCGGCAGCGGCTTCATCGGCTGCACGTCGCCCGGCTTGCCGCGCATTTTCAGGAACGGCGGCGTCTGCTTGGGATACGGCGCCTTGTAGCGAAACCCGCCCGGGCAATCGATCGAGCCCAGCACGATCTGCAGCACATGCAGGATGCGGCAGGTATGAAACCCGTTGGCATGCGCCGAGATGCCCCGCATCGCATGCATGCCCACCGGACGCCCGATCATTTTCTCGTGCCGGCGCCCCAGCATGTCTGTCCACGGCACGTCGAGCGTGATCTGCTGCTCGAACGCCGCGTGCGCCAGCTCGCGCGCGATGCGACGAATGGTCGACGCCGCGACGCCCGACTCCTTCTCCGCGCGCTCCGGCGAATACTCATCCGACAGGAACCGCTCGGCGACCAGTTGGAAGGCCGGCACCGCCTCGCGCTTGTCCGCCAGCTTGTATGTCCCCGACAGCGCCGGCACGAGGTCCGTTGCAATCGCGTTCGTCACCTTGCCGGTCTTGGTATCGAAGCACAGCGGCTTGCCGTCCGCGTCGCGCGCGATGAGGCCATCGTCCTCGGCGCCGGCATCGCGGATCACCAGCCACGGCGCGTTGGTGTAGCGCGCCAGATAGTCGAGATCGATCTTCTGCGTGCGCAGCAGCTCATGCACCAGCGCCGCGGCAAACAAGCCGTCGGTGCCAGGCTTGATGCCGATCCACTCGTCGGCAATGGCGTTGTAGCCGGTGCGTACCGGGTTGACCGACACCACCTTCACGCCGCGCTTCTTGAGCTTGCCGAGCGCAATCTTCAGGGGGTTCGATGCATGATCCTCCGCCACCCCGAACAGCATGAAGTAGCGCGTGTGGTCCCAGTCGGTCTCGCCGAACTCCCAGAACGATCCGCCGAACGTGTAGAGACCCGCCGCCGCCATGTTCACCGAGCAGAACCCGCCGTGCGCCGCATAGTTCGGCGTGCCGAACTGCATCGCCCACCAGCCGGTCAGCGATTGGCTCTGGTCGCGTCCGGTGAAGAACGCGAGCTTTTTGGGGTCCTTCCGGCGCACATCTCCCAGCCACGTGGAGGCCGTCTGCAGCGCCTCCTCCCAGGAGATCTCCTTGAACTCGCCCGAGCCTCGCGGGCCCACGCGCAGCAGCGGCGCCTTCAGCCGCGACGGCGCATAGTGCTGCATGATGCCGGCAGACCCCTTGCCGCACAGCACACCTTTGTTGACCGGATGGTCCCGGTTGCCGTCGATGTAGCGGACCTTGCCGTCCTTCAGATGCACCCGGATGCCGCACCGGCAGGCGCACATATAGCAGGTGGTCGTCTTGATCTCGTCGGCTGAGGGTACCGAAAGCAGGGGAGCGAGATCCGGCTCGTGCGGTCGCGACAACGTAAGCCTCGGGAATGGCGCGGAACCAAGCCTCAGCTCAACCGTTTACGGTTGTGCCGAGAGAAGCCCGCGCGGTGCTGGGGACGTGGAGAGGATAATAGTTCAACAGCTCGGCCAGAGCCAGCAGAGATGTTCTCACCAGCGCGCGCCTGCAAGACTGTTTTTATTGCGTTTGCAGATTTGCGGCGCGGCCTATACTGGCGGGCCCAAACCGCACCCGGACGCAAGCAACCGGACCAGGATGCACCGTGCGAGACGTGAATTTCCTGCACAGCATCCGCAATGCGTTCAAGCCGCCCTGGTCGCTGCGCGCCTACCTGTTCGCCTTCGGCCTCACCCTGATTCTGCCCGGACTTTTGTTCGCTGCGGTCGGTATCGCCTGGTCCCGCATCGCCGATCGCGCCGCCCAGGATCGCGCGACGCTGGAAATGGCGCGCTCCATCGCCAACGACCTGGACGGGCACCTGTCGGGCATGATCACGACCTTGCGCGCACTCGCCACGTCCGAGGCCCTTGAGCAGGGCGACCTCACCTCGTTCTATCGGCAGGCCAAGCGCGTGCTCCCCAAGGGCGACACCAACATCGTTGTGCGCACCCTCGACAATCGTCAACTCCTCAACACCCGCGTGCCCTGGGGTTTCGAGCTTGGCATGAGTGGCGATCCTCTGCCCGACCCTGACCTTGTGAGTAATGGCCAGCCTTGGATTTCCGATCTGTTTCAGGGCACCGTGGCGCAGGCACCGCTGTACAGCGTCAACTTGCCCGTGACGCTCGCCGACGGTCGCGTCGTGATCCTCAACATGTCGCAACCAGCCGCCTCCCTCGGGCGCTTCCTGACTGCGGCAGGCATCGAGACGCCGTGGGGCGCAGCGATATCGGATCGCTCGAGGCGCATCATCGCACGTTCCGACGCGCAGGACGCCCATGTCGGCAAGCCACTGACCCCGGAAACGCTCAGGCAGACAACGGGCCCGGAAGGCGTCTTCGACACCGTGAACCTCGCAGGCGACCATGTCCTGCGCGCCCATACCCAATCGCCGACGTCAGGCTGGACGATTGCGGTGTGGGTTCCGCTCGAAGTGGCCGACAGCCGCTACTGGCGCTCGCTCCGGCTCGTCCTGTTCGGCGGCGCGGGGCTGCTGCTGCTGTCGATGTTGCTCGCAACATGGTTCGGCGGGATGATCGCCGGGCCGATCAATGCCATCACGGCTGCCGCAACACGGCTCGGCCGCTCGGAGGAAACTCCGCGCCTCTCCAACTTCCCGCTGCAGGAGGCCAATGCCGTCGCCAGCGCGCTGCACGGTGCCGCCGCGCAGCTCTCCGAACGCCGCGCGGCCATTCAGAACAGCGAGCGGCGCATTCGCGAGGCGCATGACCGCATGGCTCTTGCCCTCGACGTGACGGGCCTCGGCATGTGGGAGCGCAATCTCGCCACCGGCGAGATCTCGTGGTCGGAGGGGATGTACCGCATCTTCGGCCGCACGCGCGAGGAGTTCGGCGGCACCGGCGACGAGGTCTTGAGCTACGTCCACCCGGAAGACCGCGCCGCCTTCCGCAGCGCCTTCGAGGAGAATGTGCGCAAGGGCAGCAGCGGGTTCGGCCAGGACTTCCGCGTCCTGCGCCCGGATGGCGAGGTCCGCTGGGTCTTGCGTCGCGCCCAGCTTGTCCGCAACGAGAAGGGCGAGCTGGCCACCATGCTCGGCGTGGCCCTCGACCTCACCGAGCGCCGTGACAAGGAAGAGCACATCACCTTCCTGATGCGCGAGCTTGCCCACCGCTCCAAGAACCTGGTTGCCGTGATTCAGGCCATCGCCCACCAGACGGCCCGGCACACCGACAGCGTTCCCGACTTCGTCGGCCGCTTCAGCGCACGCCTGGTCTCGATGGCGCGCACGCACGACCTGCTGACCGGCAGGGAGCGGGGCGGTGCATCGCTCGAAGACCTGGTGCAGAGCCAGATCGAGCCGTTCGTGGAAAGTGCCGGCCGTCAGGTCGTCATCGACGGCCCCCCTGCGATTCTCGACGAGGCGGCCACGCAGAACATCGGCCTTGCGCTGCACGAGCTCGCCACCAATGCCGCCAAGTATGGCGCGCTCTCGGTGCCTCAGGGCAGGGTCGCCATCGGCTGGCAGCCGGTCACAACCGGCGATGGCGCGCGTGCCCTGCGCCTCTCGTGGCGTGAGACGGACGGTCCCGAGGTGACGCCGCCGCAGCGGAAGGGCTTCGGCCACATCGTCATCGAGCGCACCGTTGCCGACAGCCTCGATGCCGAGGTGACCCTCGATTTCGCGCCCACCGGCCTGATCTGGCAGGTGGATATTCCGGCCAAACACTTTCACCTCGCGTTCAGGCCGGCGGACGTGCGCGCCTCGGTTGGTGCTTGAGCGCTGCCGCAGTTAGCCTAGCATGCGCCATTGATGTTCGAGGATACTGCCATGCGTCGTCTTGCAGTGTTTGCCGTCATGCTCGCTCTCGGTGCCGACACCGTCGCCGCCGATCAGAACCGGCCCATCGTCGACGCCCACATCCACTACAGCCACGACACCTGGGACGTGCTGCCGCCGCCCGAGGCCATCAAGGTCCTGCGCCAGGCCGGCGTGAAGAAAGCCTTCGTCTCGAGTTCCAGCGATGACGGCACGCAAATGCTCTATCGCACCGCCCCCGATCTCATCGTTCCGGTGCTGCGCCCCTACCGCAAGCGCGGCGAGCTTTCCTCCTGGGTGCGCGACCCGAGCATCGTTGCACACGTCGAGGCGCGCCTGAAGGCCAACACCTACGCCGGTATCGGCGAGTTCCACGTGTTTGGCGCCGACGCCGACCTGCCGGTCATGCGCAGCCTCGTCGCCTTCGCCAAAGCCCGCAAGATTTTCCTGCATGCGCACTCGGATGCCGATGCGGTGGAGCGCATCTTCAAGCAGGACCCGGACGCCCGCGTGCTGTGGGCCCATTCCGGCTTTGACCGGCCCGACAACGTCCGCGCCATGCTCGCCAAGCACAAGATGCTCTGGGCCGACCTGGCCTTCCGCAACGACTACGCGCCGGGCGGCCGTCTCGACGCGCCGTGGAAACAGCTCATCCTCGATTTCCCCGACCGCTTCATGGTCGGCACCGACACACCCTCGCCCGAGCGCTGGTACTACGTGGTCGAGCACGCGAAGTTCTCGCGCACTTGGATCGCCGAGCTTCCGCCCGACGTGGCCGACAACGTCGCCTTCCGCAACGCCGAGCGCCTCGCCGCATGGGCGCTCGGCCAGTGACGGCCGCGCGGCTCGGACTCGCAATCTGGGGTGCGGCCCTCGTTGCCGCCTTGCCTGCTGCCTGGGCTCAGACCGCAACCGCCTGCCCCCCGGCCGGTCAGGCCTATGAGCGCCTCATTGCCTCCGATACGGAGGTCGCCTACCGCTGGGATCCAGCCCCTCTCAAGGTCGGCCAGTTTTTCTCCGCCGATGTCATCGCGTGCCGGTCGCCCGGGCCCGTCACGCGCATCGGCGTCGACGCCACCATGCCGGCGCATGGCCACGGCATGAACTACCGCCCCAAGGCCGTCGAGGTCGCGCCCGGCCACTATCGCTTCAGCGGCCTGATGCTGCACATGCCGGGTCGCTGGCAGATCACGGTCGATCTCTACGACGGCACCCGGCTCGTGCGCCGCCTCACCCGCGATCTCGACTTGAAGCCATGAGGCTCGCCGCTCTTCTTCTTGCGACCGCACTCGCCGTCGCGCACGCCGACGCACAGCCGTTGACCCCACCGTTCGACGACACCGAGCGCGCTGCCATCCTGGCGCACGGTCCCTGGCCGCCGGCGCGCGTCAACGATCCCAGCAACCGCGTCTCCGGAAAGCCGGAGGCCATCGCGCTCGGCCGCCGCCTGTTCTTCGACACGCGGCTCTCGCGCGAACGCAACCGCTCCTGCGCCACCTGCCACGATCCTGAGAAGTCGTTCACGGACGGCCGCGCCCGCAGCCTCGGGCGCGCGCTTCACGACCGCAACGCCATCGCGCTCGCCAACCTCAGCCTCAATCGCTGGTTTGGTTGGGCGGGCGCGAGCGACAGTCTGTGGGCGCACAGCATCCGCCCCATCCTCGACGACAAGGAATTGGCACTCTCACCCGGCGAGCTGCACAAGCGCGTGTCAACCGATCGGAATACCGCAGCCCGTTACGCGAAGGTTTTCGGCTTGCAGGCGGATGCCGACGATCCCGAGCTGGTTCTCGTCAACGTCGCCAAGGCGCTGGCCGCCTTCCAGGAAACGATCGTCACCGGCCGCACGCCCTTCGATGAGTTCCGCGACGCGCTAGAGCGCAACGACCGGCCCGCGCAAGCGCGTTATCCTCTCGCCGCACAACGGGGCCTGCGCCTGTTCGTCGGCAGGGGCCGCTGCGCCGCCTGTCACCTCGGGCCCAATTTCACCTCGGGCGAGTTCGAGGACGTCGGCATCCCTTTCTTTGCGGAGAAGGGCCGTGTCGATCCCGGCCGTCATGGCGGCATCGCCGCGCTGCGCGCCAGCCCCTTCAACCTTCTCGGCCGCTACAATGACGACGCAGGCCGCAGCAGCGCGCTTGCCACGCAGCACGTGGAGCCCCTGCATCGCAACTGGGGCGAGTTCCGCGTGCCCTCGCTGCGCAACGTTGCTCGCACGGCCCCCTATATGCACAACGGCAGCCTGCCGACGCTTGCCGCCGTCGTCCGCCACTATTCGGAGGTCGACGAGGAACGGCTGCACGGCGCGCCCGAGCGGCGCCTGCTGAAACCGCTCCGCCTCTCACAGCAGGAGAAAACTGATCTCATCGCGTTCCTGCGCACGCTGTCGGGCCCGGTTGCCGCCGCCAACTAGCTTGCGCCGGCCTCGGGAGCAGCTAGCCTCAATGCAATTTCACCACCGGCTCCGTACGCCGTGTAATGATGCGCGCCAGCGTGTCGAGCGCCACCTTCACCGGCCCGTGCAGGGCAAGCTGGTGCATCTTGTACAGCGACTTGTACATCAGGCCGGCAATGAACCCCTCGATGAACAGGCTGCCGCCCATCAGCTTGCCCATCAGGCTGCCGACGGTCGAGTAGTTCCCCAGCGACACCAGAGATCCCAGGTCGCGATAGTGCCAATCGCGCAACGGCGTCCCGGCGATGCGCCGCGGAATCTGTTTGGCAAGGTGCGAGGCCTGCTGATGCGCGGCCTGCGCGCGCGGCGGAACAATCCCCTCGTGACCCAGCCAGGGACAGGCCGCACAGTCGCCGAACGCGAAGATGGCATCGTCCCGCGTCGTCTGCAGCGTCGGCCGCACCACCAGCTGGTTGATGGCGTTGGTCTCCAACCCGCCGATATCTTTCAGGAGGTCCGGCGCCTTCACGCCCGCCGCCCACACCACCAGCTCCGCCGGGATCGTCACCCCGCTCGCCAGCGTCACACCGGTCGCCGTCACCTCTGTCACGCGTGCGCCGGTGTGCACCTGCACCTTCAGCTTCTCGAGCAGCTTCACCGCGGCATCGGACAGCCGCTCCGGCAGGGCCGGGAGAATGCGCGGCGCGGCCTCGATCAGGTGGATCTTGATATCCTTGTCCGGATCGATGCGGTCGAGCCCATAGGCCACGAGCTGCCGCGTCGTCTTGTGCAGCTCGGCCGCAAGCTCCGTGCCGGTGGCGCCTGCGCCGATGATCGCCACCTGCAGCTGCTCGGGCCGCAACGGCTCGGTCTGCGCATGCGCCCGCATGCACGCGTTCACGAGCCGCTTGTGGAACCGCTCCGCCTCCTGGGGCGTCTCCAGCGAGATGGCGTGCGTCTTTACCCCGCGCGTGCCGAAGTCGTTGGTCAGGCTGCCGATCGATATGACGAGCGTATCGTAGCCGATGGCGCGCGCGGGCGTGACCTCGCGCCCCTCCTCGTCGAACACCGGCGACAGCCTGATGAGGCGCTCGCCCCTGTCGATCCCGATCAGGCCGCCGAGCCGGAACGTGAAGCCGTGCCAGTAGGCCTGGGCGAGGTAGTCGATCTCGTGCGTGCCGAGATCCATGCTGCCGGCGGCGATTTCGTGCAGCAGCGGCTTCCACAGGTGCGTGCGCCGCTTGTCGACCAAAGTCACCGACGCCTTCTTGCGCCGCCCGAGCTTCTTGCCCAGCCGCCTCACCAGCTCCAGGCCGCCGGCGCCGCCGCCGACCACCACGACGCGATGCAATTGCTCCGACACGCACCACCTCACGCTGTCTGAATGCTCCGACAGTCTAGGCGTTATGCCCCCGCGCGCGTGCGCCCGCCGAGGCGCCCGCAATCCGCCCGAACACGGCGCCGTTCATGAGCCCGGTGCCGCCGGGATAGTTGAAATAGAACAACCCGCCGGTCATCTCGCCGGCCGCAAACAGCCCCGGAATGGGTTCGCCTTCCGTGCTGATGACGCGCGCGTCGCTATCGATCTTCACGCCTCCGAACGTGAACGTGATGCCGCACGTCACGGCGTAGGCCTCGAACGGCGCTGTATCGATGCTGTTGGCCCAGTTCGACTTCGGCAGAGCGAGCCCGCGCGTCGCGCGGCCATCCTTGACGTTGGGGTTGAACGGCGTGTCGCCCACCGCCGCGTTGTAGGCTTTGATCGTCTCCAGCGCCTTGCCGGCGTTCACCCCGTCGAGCTTCTGCACCAGCTCTTCCAGCGTTTCCGCCCGCACCTTGGTCACGCGCTTGATGCGGTACTCGTCGCGCAGCAGGTGCAGAACCTTGGCGTCGAAAACCTGCCAGGCGAACTGCCCCGGCTGGTTGAGGATCACGCGGCCGTACTTGGCGTAGGTGTAGTTCCTGAAATCCGCCCCTTCGTCCACGAAGCGCTCGCCGTTGGCGTTCAGCATGACGCTGAACGGGTAGCTGTGCTTCTGGAAGTTGTCGCCCACGTCGAGGTCGCCGAACTCGGGCGCATTACGGTCCCATCCCACCGCGTGACAGCCCGACCAGTTGCCGGCCGGCATGGCACCGGCATCCAGCGCCATGCGGATACCGTCGCCCGTGTTGAATCGCGTGCCGCGCACCTTGGCCAGGTCCCAGCCGGGGCCGAGGTAGCGCGTGCGCCACTCCGCGTTGCTCTGAAACCCGCCGGCGGCGAGTACGACGTTGCGGGTTGCGACTATCTTGCTGCGGCCGTCGTGGCGCACGCGCACGCCCTGGATGCCGTCGTCGTCGCTGACGAGACCGAGCGCCTTGGCGCCGTACACAATCGCAATGCCGTTCTTCCTCGCGCCCGCAGTCAGGGCCGTCACAAGGCCCGGTCCGCCGCCGTGCGCTTCCACCGTCAGCCCGCCCCAGAACTTGAACTTGCCGTCGACCTTGAACGCCTGCCGCCCCCAAATCGGCGCAAACCGCACGCCCTTGCTGCGCATCCACCGCATGGTCTCGCGGCTGCGCTTCACGAGCGCCTCGAGCAGCTCGGGATCCGCGCGGTACTCCGTGACGCGCCCCATGTCGTCGAAGAACTGGTCCTCGGTATAGGTGCCGAAATCGGTGTTGCTGACCTCCTCGTCGGTCAGGTCCGGCATCAGCACGCGAAGGTCCTCGACGCCGTCGTATACGCAGCGGATGGCGCCCGCCGTGAAGCGGCTGTTTCCCCCGCATTCCTCCTCCGGCGCGCGCTCGAGCACCAGCACGGAGACACCGTGCTCGGCCGCCGCAAGCCCGGCGCACAGCGCAGCATTGCCGGCACCCACAATCACAACGTCAGCTGCGGCCGGCAGCATGAGGTCCTCCAAGAGGGAAAGGCAGTGGCCCATCTATAACAGGCGCTCGGTGGGCAGCACCAGCCGCAGAGGCTGCGAACGCGCTCAAAATGTCAGGCGGCACTCGCCTTGGCTTCGACGGCGCTGGCAAGCAGCGCCGCAATCTCTTTGCCCGGCTGCGGTTTGCCGAACAGATAGCCCTGCACCTCGGTGCAGCCTTCGGCGCGCACGGAGGCGAGCTGATCGTTTGTTTCGACGCCCTCCGCAGTCGTTTGCATGCCGAGTCCCCGGCCGAGCGCCGCAACCGCGCGCACGATGTTGAGGGAGCCGATCCCCTCCGTGATATCGCCGATGAACGACCGGTCAATTTTGATGCGATCGAAGGGGAAGCTTTGCAGATAGCCGAGCGACGAGTAGCCGGTTCCGAAATCGTCCATGGCGATGCGCACGCCGATCTCGCGCAAGCTGTACAGCGTCGCCAGCGTGGCGTCGCTATCCTGCAACAGAGCAGACTCGGTGATCTCCAGCTCGAGCCTGTGCGCCGCCAGTCCGCTCGCCGCCAGCGCGCTAACGACCACCTGCACCAGACCCGGATTCTTGAACTGCACCGGCGAAAGGTTCACGGACACGCGGGTATCGTTCGGCCACGTAGCCGCCGCCGCACAGGCCTGCCGGATCACCCATTCGCCGAGCGGCACGATGAAGCCTGTCTCCTCGGCCAGAGAAATGAACGTGCTCGGCAACAAAAGACCGCGCTCCGGGTGGTTCCAGCGCAGCAGCGCCTCCAATGCCGTGATGCTGTTGCTCTCCAGGCTGACGACCGGTTGGTAGTAGAGCTCGAACTCTCCGTTCGGCAGAGCTCTGCGCAGGTCCTGCTCGACGGCACGGCGCTCCTGCATGTGCTGGTCCATGCCAACCTCGAAGAAGCGGTAGGTGCCGCGGCCGTCGTCTTTCGCGCGATAAAGCGCCAGGTCCGCATTGCGCATCAGCTCGTCGGCCGCCTGCCCGTCGGTGGGACCGATGGCAATGCCGACGCTGGTGCCGATGACCACCTGAAAACCATCGATGCCGTAGGGCTCGCTGATCGATTCGATGACGCGCCGCGCCAGCGCCGTCGCATCCTGGGGCTGCTCGATCCCAACCTGCAGGATCGCGAACTCGTCGCCGCCCATGCGCGCAATGGTGTCCGTCTCCCGAACCAGCACCCTGAGCCGGTCAGCAACATCCCGCAGCAGCTTGTCGCCGGCCGGATGCCCCATGGTATCGTTGACCTGCTTGAAGTGGTCGAGATCCAGCAAATGCACCGCCAGCGCATCACCCCGCTTCACGCGCGCCAGCGCCTGATCGAGCCGCTCGCTGAGCAGCACGCGGTTGGCGCGACCCGTCAGCGCGTCGTGCAGCGCCATGTGAGCGATCTTGGCCTCCGAGCGCCGGCGTTCGGTCACGTCCATGTAGGTCGTCACAAAGCCGCCGTCCTCGAGCGGCACGCCACGCACTTCCAGCGTGGTGCCGTCGGGACGGTCGCGCTCGAGCACGTGCGGCTCACGTTTGCTCATAAGCGCCATCCGGGCAGCCACCTGCTCCTCGACGTCGCCGGGGCCGTACTCGCCGCGCTTGGCATTGAACCGCATGATGTCCTGCATCAAAGGCGGTCCATGCTCGAAAAGACTGTCGGGAAGCTCCAACAGCCGCCGCCCGCGCTCATTCAGCAGCACGACGCGCAGATCCTTATCCAGGAATGAGATGCCGCCGGGGAAGCTGTCGATGATGGTTTGCAGACGGGACGTCCGCTCGCTCAGCAGCCTGTTGTTGGCTTCGAGCTGCGCCAGGAGCGTCTGCCGTTCCGTCACATCCTGATGCGTGATGACATGGCCGCCGCTGGTTGCCCGGCGATGCGCAACATTGATGATGCGGCCATCCGCGAGCGTCTGGACCTCGCTGTCGATCTTGCCGAACTTGCCGATCTGCTGGTCGGCATACCCTTTGGTATTGGGCTCGCTGTAGCACCCATTGGCCGCGCGGTGGGCCACGATCTGGCGGGCTGTCGTGCCGGGCGCGACCTGCTCGGGCGTCAAGCCGTACATCTCGGAGTATAGCTTGTTGCAGATCAAAAGACGCTGCTCGTCGTCGAACAGCGCCAGTCCGTGAGACATGTTGTTGAGCGCGATGTCGAGCTGATCGTTGAGGCGCTCGCGCTCCGTTACATCTTCGTGTGTGGTGACCAGCCCGCCATCGGGGAGTGGCCGCCGTAACACCGAAAGGTAGCGGCCATCCGACAGACGCACCACGTTGGATGCTTCGCGGGCAAAGCCGGCAATCGCATTCTCGACGAACGCCTCTGCATCGATGTGGCTGTAGGCTCCAGCGCCAACGCGCGCCGTCAGGATGTCGCGCAGCGTGGTGCCGGGCTTCACCTGGTCGGGTGTCAGGTCGTAAAGCTGGGCATAGCGGTCATTGGCCATCACGACGCGCTTGTCGGCATCGAACAAGCAGAGGCCCTGCGACATGCTGCTGAGGGCCGCGTTGAAGCGCATGTTCTGCGCCTTCAATTCCTCTTCGCGTTGCTGCAACAGCTCGTTCTGGTGGGCGAGCCGGGCTGTCAGGTCCTCGCGCTCGGTAATGTCCTGGTGGGTCGTCACCCAGCCGCCGCCGGAGGTCGGCCGGATGGAAACGGTGATCGTGCGCCCGTCACCGAGCTTGCTGGTCAAGTGGCTGACGCGGCCGCGTGCCACGCGTTCCTGCATCGTGTTGACGACCTGATCCACCGTCAGGCCGGCGTACAGGCCGTTGGCAATGCGCAGCGCGGTAATGTCCCGCAGGCTCGTGCCGGGCTTCACCTGCTCGCGCGTCAAGCCGTACATGGCTGCGAAATGGTCGTTGACGATCACAACCCGTGAGTTCTCGTCGAACATGGCAAGGCCCTGAACCATGTTCTCCAGGGCGGTGTCGAAGCGGAGGTTGTGCGCACTCAACTCTGCTTCACGTTGTTGCAGCAGCTCGTTGCGGCTGGCCAGTTGCGCCGTCAGCCGCTCGGTCTCAGTGACATCCTGATGGGTGGCGAGCCAGCCGCCGTCGCCGCGCGGATGCACGGTCGCCACCAGCACGCGGCCGTCGGTCAATCTGTTGGTGACGTGCGTGACTTTGCCGGTGGCGACGCGTGAACGCACGGAGTCCACGTAATCATCCGCGGTGCCGACAACCAGACCGGAGGCAATACGCTTGCGGACAATATCCTTCAGGGTCGTCCCGGGTCTGACGTCCGCGGCCGTCAACCCGAACAACTCGGCAAACATGTCATTGGCGACAACGACACGCTCGTTCGCATCGAACATGACCAGGCCGTGCACCATGCTGTCCATGGCCGCATCCAGGCGCTGATTCTGAACCTCCAGCCTCTCCTCACGCTCGCGGAGCAGATCGTTCTGAAATTCGAGCCGCGTGTTGACCTGTTGCAAGTCGCCGAGCGACCGGTCGACCACGCGCAAGGGGAGAACGGCAAACGCCAGATAGGCGGCGATACCGAGCCCCAACGAGCCCAGGAACACGAGCAGTGTTTCAATGAGCAAGGGACGCAGGCTCAGGAAGACCTCGACCGTCCCCGCCTGCACACCGGATGCGTAGACGGGTGCGCTGCGTTCCACGATCGGCCAATCGAGCCCCGCACCCTTCGCGACCAGCGCTTGACCATAGATATCAAGGATCTGCCGATACGTCGGAGCATCCCCGCGCATGCGCACATCCTCGAGGGTGGTCATGGCACGCGTGTCGTAGCGCCATGGCGTCTCCGAGGCGTGGATGTGCGCCGACGCCCGCATGGCGGTCAGCTCGGCCGCATGCGTCAGACCGTCCGTCTCTTTCACATATCCGATAATGCCGTAGCCGATGGGAACGGTCAGCGCCGTAACGACGGCGACGATTGCCCCCAACGTCCGTACCAGCGTGCGCGGCGATTCTGGCCGCATCTTCCGCATCAGGTGCTTGGCCTCGCGCCGTGCCATCACGGACAGCGTCCGCAGGCCGGCCGGGACGTGCAATCTATGGAGCGAGGACCAGACGGCAGAGATCGCGGCGCGCGCACGCGCCACGACGGCTGATCGTCCGTATGCCTTCCCTCGCATTTCCTTCCCCGCAGTCCAGCTTGAAAGGAATACGAGACTTGGTGCTAACAGTTTCTTTTTTTGTCCGTATTGGACGCAAGTTTGCGGTCGGAAATCTCATAACAAGATGTGAATGAAACGTTGCGAGGACGTTACTATTCTCCGATCCTGTGAGGCATCGGAGAACACTCCCCGTGATTCCTCCGTGTACAACTCGCGAGGAGCCGCGCATGGACCGCAAGAAGCTTGCATCGCTGCGGGAGAAATATGCGAACACCGCACCCGGCGCGTCGCACCATCCAAAGTTCAAGCGGGCGATTGAGACAATCTTCGCGGGTACCGACCGCAGGCCGAAGCCCTATGAAGGCGTCGCAACCTTCCTCGACGCGCCGCTTCGGCAGTTGGCGTCGAGCC
The DNA here is from genome assembly GCA_902826255.1 of uncultured Hyphomicrobiales bacterium. Lineage (GTDB taxonomy): Bacteria > Pseudomonadota > Alphaproteobacteria > Rhizobiales > Hyphomicrobiaceae > AWTP1-13. Next base: position 18,201 of record CADEEC010000058.1, read on the forward strand.
CCTCCGCCCTTGCCGACCTGGACGTCGCCTTGGTGGGCGTCCCCTACGACCTGGGCGTCACCAACCGGCCGGGTGCCCGGCTGGGTCCGCGAGCCGTCCGGGCCGTGGAACGCATCGGACCCTACCACCATGTGCACGAGACCCTGCCGCTCCACGACATCGCGGTCGCCGACGTCGGAGACGTGCCCTTCCGCAGCCGCTACAGCATCGAGGACAGCAACGCGGACATCGAGGCGATATTCTCGAAGATCGCCGAGTCCGGCGCCGTGCCGCTCGCTGTCGGCGGCGACCATTCGATCTCGTTTCCGATCCTCAAGGCGCTGGGCGCCTCCCGCCCGCTGGGCCTGGTGCACATCGACGCGCACTGCGATACCGGCGGCCCGTTCGAAGGCGCAAAATTCCACCACGGTGGACCGTTCCGCCAGGCCGTGCTGGCCGGCGCTCTCGACCCGGAACGGACCATCCAGATCGGCATTCGCGGCGGCGCGGAGTATCTCTGGGAGTTCTCCTATGCGAGCGGCATGACCGTCCTGCACGCGGAAGAATTTGCAAGTCTCGGCGTGCCCAAGACCATCAAGAAAATCCACGAGGTCGTCGGCAAGGGCCCAGCCTACATTTCTTTCGACATCGACAGCCTCGACCCGGCGTTTGCCCCCGGCACCGGCACCCCGGAGGCCGGCGGCCTCACGACACGCGAAGCAATGGAGCTTGTCCGCGGATGCGCGGGCCTCAACATCGTCGGCGGGGACGTTGTCGAGGTCGCGCCGCAGTACGACGCCACCACGAACACCGCTCAAGCCGCTGCGCAGATGCTGTTCGAGCTGCTCGCCGACGTCGCGCTCGCGCGCAGGAAGGCCCGCTAAAACGCACGCGTTGCCACGCCTGCGGCTGGCACCTAGTGTACGTACGCCATTCAACCGCACTCCGGATCGTCCATGTCCAACATCAATCCTGGCCCGTTCACCACCCGGCCCGAGATCGACGGCACCTTCGGCGTGGTCGCTTCCACGCACTGGATCGGAACCGCGGTCGGCATGGGCATCCTGGAGCGCGGCGGCAATGCCTTCGATGCCGGCATCGCCACGGCCTTTGCCCTGCAGGTGTTGGAACCGCACCTGTGCGGCCCCGGCGGGGACGTGCCCGTCATGATCTGCCAGGCCGGCACATCCCAGCCGAAGGTGATCTGCGGTCAGGGGCCGGCGCCGGCGGGGGCCACCATCGCCCACTTCCGCGACCGCCTCGATCTCGACATCGTGCCCGGTACCGGCCTGCTGCCCGCCTGCATCCCGGGCACGTTCGAGACCTACATGATGGTGCTGCGCGACTATGGCACCCTGCGCCTGCGCGACGTGTTGGAGGCCGCCATCGGCTACGCCGAGAACGGCCATCCGCTCGTGGAGCGCGCATCAGCCACGATCGCCACAGTGGCGGAGTTGTATCGCGACCACTGGCCGACCTCCGCCGAGGTCTACATGCCGGGCGGCAAGGTTCCGCGCCCGGGCACGCTGTTCACCAACAAGCGCCACGCGGAAACCTACAAGCGCATCCTCAAGGAGGCGGAAGCCGGCGGCGGCACGCGCGAGCAGGAGATCGAACGCGCGCGTGCGGCGTGGAGCAAGGGCTTCGTCGCCGAGGCCATCGGCGCGTTCTGCCGTGACAACGAGATCATGGACGTGAGCGGGCGCCGGCATCGGGGCGTCCTGACGGCACACGACATGTCCGGCTGGCTGCCGACCGTGGAAGAGCCTGTGCACCTCGATTACGGCAGCTACCGCGTGTTCAAGCCGCAGGCGTGGACGCAAGGTCCCGTGCTGCTGCAGATGCTGGCATTGCTCAAGGGCTACGACATCGATCGCCTGGCGCCCACCGATCCCGAGCTCATCCATACCTGGGTCGAGTGCGCGAAGCTCGCCTACGCCGACCGCGAGGCCTTCTACGGCGATCCGAAGTTCTTCGACGTGCCGATGGAGACGCTGCTGTCGGAGGCCTACAATGCCGAGCGCCGCAAGCTGGTCACCAGCGAGGCCTCCATGGACCAGCGCCCCGGCACCGTCGGCGCACTCGGAGGACGCGTCATTGTGAAGGCCGCGCGCGCTGCGGGAGCCGGAGCCGGAGAGCCCACATTCGCCCCCATCGACACAGGCCACGGCGCCGACGAAGTCACGTCACGCAGCGGCGAGGTACGCGGCGATACCGTACACATCGATGTCATCGACCGGCATGGCAACATGTTCACCGCTACGCCCTCCGGCGGCTGGTTGCAGTCCTCGCCGGTGATCCCCGAGCTCGGTTTCCCGCTCGGCACGCGCGGCCAGATGTTCTGGCTTGAGGAAGGCTTGCCGGCGTCGCTGGCGCCGGGCAAGCGTCCGCGCTCCACACTCTCCGTCGGCATGGCGCAGCGCGACGGCAAACCGTACATGAGCTGGGGCACGCCCGGCGGCGACCAGCAAGACCAGTGGAGCTGCCAATTGTTCCTGCGTCACGCCAGCCGGTCCTCATCCCAGCCGAAAATGAACCTTCAGGAGGCTATCGATGCGCCCGCGTGGCACATCGAGCACTTCCCGCTCTCGTTCTGGCCGCGCACCGCGCGACCGGGCGTGCTGGTGGTCGAGGGCCGCCTGCCGAAAGCAACTGTCGACGAGCTCAAGCGACGCGGCCACAAGGTCGAAGTCGGCCCGGACTGGTCGGAAGGCCGCCTCACGGCCGCCGCACAGGACGGCCGCCACCGCCGCGCCGCGGCCAATGCTCGCGGCATGCAGGGCTACGCAGCAGGTCGCTGAACGTCCTGGGGAGGGCGTGCATGACGTTCTCGATCATCGCCCGCGATGAGCTGACCGGCCGGATCGGCATGGCGGTCGCCAGCAAGTTCTTTGCCGCGGGCGCGCGCAGCCTGTTCATCAAGTCCGGGGTCGGCGGCATCGTGAGCCAGGCGCTGTTCAATCCCTACTACGGCCCGCGCGGCCTGGCGCTGCTGGCTGCGGGGGCCTCTGCACCGGACGCGGTACGCCTGCTGACGGCCACCGATGACGGCCGCGGCCGCCGGCAACTCATGGTGTTGGACAGGGAGGGAGGTTTCGCGGCGCACACCGGTGAGCAATGCCCAGCTTGGAGCGGTCACCTCCTGCGCCCAACCTACGCTCTCGCCGGCAATATTCTCGCAAACGCAGACGTCCTCGATGCCATGGCCGACAGCTACGACGCGAATTTTGCCATGCCGTTCGCGCGCCGCCTGATAGCGGCGATGCAGGCCGGCGACGTCGCCGGCGGCGATGCGCGCGGGCGCCAGTCCGCAGCCCTGCTCGTTCATGACCGGGAAGACTATTCCTTGCTGGACGTGCGGGTCGACGATCATGCAGAGCCGCTCACCGAGCTCGCCCGGCTGGAGGAGGCGGCGCGCAGCGGCTGGGTCCACTTCCGCCGTGTCCTTCCCAATAGCCAGGAGCCGGACG